>DATDQD010000332.1:0-2697 GCA_035292425.1 Bacteroidota bacterium | reverse complement strand
GGTCACGCGGTAGGGGATCCCCCGTTCCCCGGGCCGGCATTCCACTCCCCGCTGAGGCGCTGCAGCAGGACTCCTCCGGCGATCACCGTCGCGCACCCGATCACATTGTACCAGAGCCATGAAATGTCGGTGAAGGAGGCGCACGACAGGACGACCGCCTCGCCGGTCAGCGCGGCCCAGAAGACCGCCCATCCGCCCACCCGTTTGATGTAAAACGCGATCAGAAAAATCCCGAGCATCGTCCCGTAGAAAAGCGATCCGACGATGTTCACCGCTTCGATGAGCGCCCCCAGACCGCCGGCGAACTGCGCGAAGGCGATCGCGTAGATCCCCCAGAAGACCATCCCGAGCCTCGAGACGATGAGGTAATGGCTTTCGTCCGCGCCGGCGCGGACCAGCCGCTTATAGATATCCACAACGCTGCAGGTCGCCAGCGCGCTCAGTTCGCCCGACGTGGAGGACATGGTCGCGGCGAAGATGCACGCGAAGAGGAGCCCGATGAACCCCGCGGGGAGGTAGGTGATCACGAACGTAAGGAAAATAAAATTGGTGTCGTTCCCGTCGGAGGTGGGGTCGGCGCGTTTCGCGAGGGCCTTCACGTCGGAGCGGATCCTCTCGGAGCGCAGCGAGGCCTCCTCGAGGCGGCGTTTCCAGGTCGCACTCCCCTGCTCCGTGCCGGCCCCGAGGTACCCGGAGATGGCGTCTTTTTTCGCTTCGAACGCGGTCGCGTGCCACGACTCCAGCCGCCCGTACTCCGCAGCGAACCCGCCCGAAGTGATACGCGAGGTTTCCGCGGGATTGAAATAGAGCGGCGGCCGGACGAACTGGTAGAAGGAGAAGACCGCTACGCCGAGCAGCAGGATGAGAAACTGCATCGGGATCTTGATGACGGCGTTGAAAAGGAGGGCCAGCCGGCTTGCTTTTACGGACCCGCCGGTGAGATAGCGCTGGACCTGCGACTGGTCGGTGCCGAAGTATGCCATCGCGACGAACGTGCCCCCGATGATCCCCGACCAGAACGTGTACCGGTCGTTCGGATTGAATGAAAAATCGAGGACCTTCAGCCGTCCCATCACGCCGGCGACCCTGAGGGAATCGAGGAACGAGACTTCCGGCGGCAGGAGCGACACCGCGATCACGAACGCGATGGCCATCCCCGAAAGGATGACGATCATCTGCTGGAAATGCGTCCACTGGATCGCCTTCACACCGCCGGACGCGGCGTAGAGAATGATCACGCCCCCGATCAGCGTGGAGGTCACGCTCATGTCCCACCCGAGGATGATCGACAGGACGAGCGAGGGCGCGTAGATGGTGAACCCGACGCCGAGCCCGCGCCCGATGAGGAAGATCAGGCTCGTCAGAATCCGCATCCGCAGGCCGAAACGGTTTTCGAGGAATTCGTAGGCCGTGTAGACGCCGGCATTCCTGAAGGCGGGCACGGCGGTGATCGACAGAATGACCATCGCGATCGGCAGTCCGAAGTAATACTGCACGAACCGCATCCCGTCGGTGTATCCGAGGCCCGGCGTGGAGGTGAAGGTGATTGCGCTCGCCTGCGTCGCCATAATGGAAAGCGCGACCGTGTACCACGGCATCGACCGATCGGCGAGGAGGAATCCCCCGATGTCGCGGTTCTTCCTTCCCCGGTACATGCCGTAGGCCACGATCGCCCCGAGGGTAAACGCGAGGACGACCCAGTCGAGCGTCGTCATGAGAAGATTTTCGTGAAAAGATACAACAGCAGGATGAGCGCGGCCAGGTAGGCGAGCACCGCCGTATACATCCCTTTCCAGTTCCCGAAGAAGGGCGGCTTTTCTTCGTCGCCGGGGGGTTCCTGAGGTTGGAGCGGCGCCGGCGTCACTCTTGCCCCTTCACCCTCTCCCGGCTCCCCAGTTCGATCAGGTTCGCGAAGAGGCGGTAGGCGCCGGGGACGCCGGCGGGGAGTTGCCGGAAAAAGGAAAGGCCGGTGTAGCAGAAATACCCATTGCCGTGGCGCGCCACCAGAAGGCCGCCGCGCCTGGCCGGTTCGCCGGGATCGCCCGCCGAGATCAGCGGGACGTACGCGCTATCCCAGGAGTCGGCGAAGTAGAGGCCGAGCTCCTGCACCCATCCCGAAAAATCGCCGGGACCGATGGTGTTCGGGTAGGTGAGGGCCGGGTGACCGGGCGCGAGGAGTGTCACGGGCGCGGTTTCGTCCGAAACGCGGTCGCGCGAAATCTTCAACGGATACGGCCCCGGCTCGCCGGTCTCCATCCTCCCGTTCGTGGCGTACTGCACGATGTACGTCCCGCCGCCCGAGACGTACTCCATCAGCCGCCGCTGCGCCATTCCGAGAGCGGGCCGCGTGTTGTAGGCGCGGACTCCCGCGACGATCGCCTGGAGGTGCGCAAGGTCCGCGGAGAGGAGGTCTTCGTCCGTAAGCAAACGAACCTCGTACCCGATCCGGCGCAGCGCCTCCGGTACCTCGTCGCCGGACCCGTCGATGTATCCTACGGTGAATTTTTTCTTCCGGACGTCGGCCACGACGAGCTTGCCCGACGCGGAGGGAAAGATCGTCTGCGCGGGGATGTGCGGATATCGGATCAGGGTGGTCCCCGTGCGCACGATTCTGTCGCCGAGGTCGGCCGCGACCGTGTACACGCCGCCCGAGGCTCCCGGCGAGGGGGTGACGGTGAACGACACCCTCTCCTCGGA
>DATDQD010000331.1:0-7274 GCA_035292425.1 Bacteroidota bacterium | reverse complement strand
CGAGCGGCTACTCGGAGCAGGATGTCACGAGCGAAGAGTACCAGCACTATATCGGGATGATCGGCGGGGTCGTGAACACCGCGGCCGCGCGCGGCAAGAGTCCGGTCATCTTCGCCTCCGGCCACGAGCACGACCTGCAGGTGCTCCAGCCGAAAGACGACATCTGGTATCTCGTCAGCGGCAACGGCATCCTGGACCACGCGTCGGCCCTCTCCGACGGACCGAATACCGTCTTCGCCTCGGAGACGGCGGGATACATGACACTGGATGTCTATGAAGACGGCGGAGTGATGTTGAAAGTGATCGGAGTGGAGAATGAGGAAAGTGAGCCGGTGGTGTTATTCGAAAGGTGGATACCGGCGAAGGGGGATTAACGACATGTCCATAAATATACATTTCTTGGACATGTTCGACCCACAGGTCCACGGCATGGACACGTCACCGGGAGAGAAGATCGAAGAGTTTGATATTCAGGTAGAGGTGTTCGCGACTAACCTTCCTGCTCTTTAATACCCCGATATTCTCCAATTCCTTCAGGTATTCAGCCGCGGTTTTACGTTCCGCAATCCCCGCATCAACTTTGTGTCCGGATCGATCTGACCTGAACCTGCGGCAAACGCCCTGAAGAGGGCATCATTCGTGGTGACGATGTTCTCGATTTCAGAGCTTGCTTTGGCTTCCTGGAGGATCAGCGTGTTGACTAACATCGCCTGATTTGGGATCGTTTGGCCTAATCCTTTGAGCTCAGCAAGGGCGCGTCCTGCCGAAATTGTCTTGCGGAGCACTGCCTTTGATTCGACGTCCTCCTTCGGTGGCAACAACGGCAGGTGGTTGAAAGGTTTTAGCGGATCGAAGGCCACGCTTGTAGTCTAAGAAGAATTTCCCGGGTAGAATTACCAAATATAGTCGAATAATCGGCTAAGTATCAAGTCCCTGGATCTTTACACTCATCCCCACCAACCTGAACACCGGCGCCCGGCAGACTGTTGCGCCCTTGACATCCGCCTCCCTTATCAATTCCTCCAGCTCCTCTTTGGTGAAAGCGGCCAGGACCGAGGCGATCGCATCGGTCCGGGTCATGATGTTCGTGGTGGTAAGGCGGGTGTAGATCCACGCCCCGGCGAGGGCCGCATAACTGCGGCGCAGGTCCCCGATGACGAACCCCATCCTGCTCAGCCGGTGCATCTCGCGGATGATCCTGACGGCGTCGGCTCGCGTGAAGTGGTGCAAGGTAAGCGAACAGATCACGATATCGAAACTCTTGTCAGGATAGTCCAGTTCGAGGATATCCCCCCGCACTAATGTAATCCCCTGCACTCCCGATGTGAATGCGCGCGCTTCCTCAAGGACCACCTCGTTCCTGTCGAGCGCCGTAACCTTCACCCTCCTGCCGAGACGCCCCATCGATTGAATAATTTCCGCCGGGAGATCGCCCGACCCCGTGGCCAGGTCCAGTATTTCGAGTTGTCGTGCGGGCCCGGCCCGCTGCGCAAGTTTCAGAATTTCACGCCCGAGTGTCGCTCCGGCGAACCGCCGGTTTATGATCCGGAGGTTTTTCATCTCGCCCCGCAGAAGGACGGGATCGGGATGCGGGAGATCCACCATCTCGGGGCGGGCGGGATCGAACCTTCGGCGGGGGACGGGAAAGCGGAATGACAAAACGTTCACCACGCGAGCAGCGCGCCCTCCACTACAAGCCCCGGCCCCATGGCGATCATGATTCCAAAATCCCCGGGATGTGGTTGGGCGGGGGGGTCGGGATATTCAGTGAGCGCCTTCAGAACGAAGAGGACGGTCGCGGATGACATGTTCCCGAAATTCCGGAGAACCCACGTGCTGTGCCGGACCTGAATATCGGCAAGACCGAGCTCTGAGCGTACCGCGTCGATGATCTTCCTCCCGCCGGGATGGAGGATCCAGTGGGATATCTCTTCGCGCCGGAGACCATGCTCCCCGAGGATCCCGTCCACGACCTGCCGGACCAATCCGCCTGCACTCTCGCGGAGGTCTTTCGAGAGAACGATCCTGAGCCGACCCTCCTTCTGTTGAAAACCCACCTTGTCGATGTACGACGTATCGAGGAGCGTTCTGAACCCGGCAATGTGCGGAAGGGCCCTGCACCCATCCTTGTCCGGGCCGCTTACCGCCTCCATTTCAGTCCCCACCACCATCGCCGCCGCCCCGTCCGCACAGATCGCGTTGCCGATGATCGTCTCGAGCGTGTCGTCGAGATAATAACAGGCCGAGCAGACTTCGACTGCTACGGCGAGCGCTCTTTTCCCCGGGTTTGCTTTCACAAAATCGTGCGCCCTCTGCAATGCCGGGAGCGCGCCCGCGCACCCCATCCCGACCAGGTCGGCGCGCTGGAGCCGGTTGGAGAACCCCACCTCTTTCGCATAAACTGCCGAGAGTCCCGGGCAGATATATCCCGTGCACGTGGCGACAACGAGGAAATCGATTTCGCCCGGAGTCATGCCGGCGAGGTATAACGCGGTCCTGATGGCCCGGTTCCCCATTGAGCCGGCCCCGGCGATAAACCTCTCGTGCATCCTGTCGATCGTTTCGTTTCCGTCGAACTTGTCGATCTCCACGCAGAGACTGCGGAACTCGATGTCGCTGTTCATGAAGATCTCTTCGATTCGGGGGTGCCGGTAGCGCTTCCATCGGCGGGCGAGCGCGTCGTAGATCTCGCGCTGGGAGTAGCGATGAGCCGGTCCCGCAGTGGCGACCGAGAGTATTGCGGGATTGGGGTTCACGATTTCTCCTTTAAGGGCGGACTGATCCATTATAATAAGATTCAACAATCGTTCCATGGATGGGATATGAAAATCGGCCATTCCGTGCGGAATATTGCGCCGATGTGGAGCGTCGGAGACATACCCCCCTGAAACCGGCGATCCCGGTGGTGCATGAGCACCACAACGTGGCTGCTTTGACAGGGCACCGGGATATCCACAGACCCCGTTGCTCTTCCACATCTCAATCCCTATATTTCGGGTCATGCACACGACGGTGCTCTTCATGATGCTGGCTCTGGTACTATTTGGATCGGCGTCGCTCTCGTGCCGGACCGAAAGCACGGATGACCGGGTGGTGCCGGAGGGGATACCCGAGGCAGTAGCCGAAACGTCAGACGCGATAATGGCTGAATCCGCAGATGGAATGGCGACACTGACCACCCACTACGATTTCGCGTCCAAACCTGCGATTATCCTTACGCTGCCCTCATTCCTCCGCGAAGTCTCGGGCATCGCGCTCACGAAAGACGGCCGGCTCTTCGCGCACAATGATGAGAGGGGGGCGGTGTATCGGATCGATCCGGCCACGGGGAAGATGATCAAGCAATTCGCGGTCGGCGAGCGGCGCCTGCAGGAGGACCTGGAGGACATCGCGATTGTCGGGGACACGTTTTATCTCGTCAGCAGCAAAGGAGACCTCTTCGCCTTCAGGGAGGGCCGCGGGAAGGAAAACGTCCCCTACATGGCGCATAAAACAGGGCTCACCGCGAAGAACGACGTCGAGGGGCTCTGCTACGATCCGGAAACCGGCTGTCTCCTTCTCGCATGCAAGGCAGATCCCGGCGTCGACCTGGTTGATGCCAGGGCGGTGTACGCGTTCGATCTCAGGACCCGGAAACTTCTCCCCCGGCCGCGGTTTCTCATCGACCTGAAAGACCTGAAGAAGCGGTTCGGGCTGAAGGAGTTCATGCCGTCCGGCATCGCGCGGCATCCGGCGACCGGCAACTTTTTCGTGATCAGCTCGGTGGGGAATTCTCTCATCGAACTCTCGCCCGGCGGAAAGGTGCTGTCGTATACCGGCCTACCGAAGAAATACCACGAACAGCCCGAGGGGATCGTCATCGACAAGGATGGTCGGCTGCTCATCGCAAATGAAGGCCCGCGGAAAGGAACGATCGTCGTTTACAAAGCGGGTAAGAAATGAAACGATTCGTGGTCATGCTATTCTTCCTGGTGTCGGCAAATCCCGTCACGTCTCAGGCGTTCCAATATTCCCGGGACGGTCGAACCGCCGTCACCCTCGCCCCGGACACGCAGTACCGCGCGGGCTGGCTGCACGAAATATTCTTCGGCGCGCACTGGCGCGACCTCTGGGCGACGCCGATGGAGGTCACGGTGCTCGACCTGGACGAATTCGCCGGTGGATTGACGCCCGTGAAGCGGGGCGGGGGTCTGCAGACGAAATCGCTCCACTTCAGGGGCGCCGATGGGAAGAAATACAAGTTCCGGTCGATGACGAAGGACCCGAAAAAAGTCCTTCCCCCCGAACTGCAGGAATCGGTCGCAGCCGACATCGTCCAGGACCAGATCAGTTCATCGAACCCGATGGCCCCGGTGATCGTGCCGCCCCTGTTGATCGCCGCGGGAGTGCTGAATGCCCCGCCGCAGATCGTCTTCCTGCCGAACGCGTCGGAGCTCGGCAAATTCCAGCCGGAATTCGGCGGTCTTCTGGGCACCATCGAGGAAAATCCGGACGACCCGGACGACGAGAATTCCGATGCGGCGCGCTTCGGCGGCGCGGGTAAATTCCACGATTCATTCAAGTTCTTCGAAGCCCTCGAAGAGGACAGCGACGAGCGCGTGGACGAGGCTGAATACATCAAGGCCCGGCTGATGGACATTTTCCTCGGCGACTGGGACCGGCATATCCTCCAGTGGAGGTGGGCGGGATACAGAACCGGTTTGCCCGGTGGTTCCGGGGGAAATTCCGCCACCGGTCCGCCGGAAGGCGCGGACAGCGGGAAGGCCGGCGGACGCCGCTGGGTCCCCATCCCCCGCGACCGGGACCAGGCGTTCGCCCGTTTCGACGGCCTTTTTCCCTGGATCGCCTCGATCGCCGTCCCGCAGCTTGAGGGCTTCGGCGACGACCTCCCCGAAATCGAGGACCTCACCTGGTCCGGGCGGTTCGTGGACCGGCGGCTCCTGTCCGGCGCCGCATGGTCGGTGTGGGATTCGGTTGCCGGTTACCTTCAGAAACGCCTCACGGACGACGTCATCGAAGAGGCTGTGCGGCTCCTCCCCGGGGAAATGTTCGCGCTCGAGGGGGACTACCTGATCCGCACGCTGATCATCCGCCGGACCGCCCTGCCCGCCGCCGCGCGCGAATTCTATGAACTCCTCGCGGAATACCCCGACATCCGCGCGACCGACAAACGCGAATATGTCGAGGCGGCATACCTGGACGGCGGCCGGGTCGATGTGGCGATCTACAAGCGCGACAAGGAATCGGGCGGGAAGAGAGGCGGGGCGTTTTTCAGGCGGGTGTTCCTTGACCACGAAACACACGAGATCCGGATCTATCTCAACGGCGGGGACGACCTCGTGCGCGTCACCGGGAAAAGGAGCGCGTCCACCGGGATCGTCGTCGTCGGCGGGAAGGGGGACGACGAAATCATCGACGAATCCACCGGCGGCGGCATCGCCGAAAGCGTTCCCTTCACGCTGTTCAGCGCGCCTGCGGTGACGGTGTACGACGAAAACCCCGAAACGCGCCGTTCGACCCTCACGCGAATGGGATTCGATGCGACACCCGCGCGAAAACCCCTGACAGAACAGGAAAAGTACGAACCGCCGGTGCGGGACTACGGCTATGACTGGAAGTTCGCCCCCTGGTACGGTGTTTCTCCCGACGAGGGATTGTTCATCGGCGGCGGGCCGATTCTCTACAAGCACGGATTCAGGATGGACCCGTACGTCTACCGGATGCAGTTGCGCGGCGGGTACGCCGCCACGCCGGAGAGAATCCGGCTCGATTACTCGGGCGACTTCTATTCCCTGGTCCCGGGGCGCCGGGTGAACCTCCTCGCGGAGTTTTCACAGCTCGACATATTGAATTATTTCGGGGCCGGCAATTCCACCCCGCTCGACGATTCGCTCCTGGACGCCGGCCACTACAAGGCCCGTTCGCGGCATCTGCTTCTTGCGCCGACCCTGGTATTCCCTCTCTCGGAGGCGACGCAGTTCAGCCTCGGGGTCGGCCTTAAGCAGTTCGATCCGGATCCGGCCGCGGGGACGATTCTCGGGACGTTGGCCCCGTACAGATCGACCGAAGATTCCTGGTACGGCAGCCTTCAATTCGAGGCAAGGTACGATTCGCGCGACCTCCCCGCCGCGGCCACCGGAGGAATCCTGAGCATCATAAGGTTCTCGGCCCATCATCCGCTCACCCGGGGGTTTGAATCGTTCCAGAAACTCGCGGGGGAGTTCAGGACGTATTACACGCCGGCGGATTCCCTGTTGACCTTCGCGATCAGGGGAGGAGCGCAAAAGAACTGGGGCACGTTCCCGTGGTATGAATCGGCGTTCCTCGGGGGAACGGGGAGCGGGCTGAACGGCTCGATCGCCGGAGGGGCCGGGGGCACGGGCGGCGCGATGGCGCCATTGAGGGGATTTGAGAAACAACGCTTCGCAGGAGGGTCTGCAGTCTACGGCGGCGCTGAAATGCGGATGGGGCTCGCCTCCTTTATGTTCCTTGTGCCGATGAAGTTCGGGATTACACTGAGCGGTGAAACCGGGCGGGTCTTCGCCGAGAACGAGTCATCGGAACAATGGCACAGCGCCATCGGCGGCGGGATCTGGTTTTCTTTTATCGATCCAATGAACGTCCTGGGCCTTTCGGTCGTGGGGTCGCAGGAGAGGACGGGTGTCTACGTGGCAGGAGGGTTTGCATTCTGAAAAACGTGTGCTCTCACCTGCGGACCGCCGCCGTCACGACGAGGTCCGGGGAATGCCCGATCGAATCCTTAAAAGATGATATACCGTACGCTTACTCCACCCGGCCCGATCCGGGCAGTGAAACGATCTTCCGATCCCGACTGAGTGAGCCCCCCGCTTTCCGATCGCTCTTCCTCCCGCGACACGACGTAACTCCCTGCCAGGTATCCGATCGCCGCGCCGATCAGCAGGTCCGACGGCCAGTGCTGACCGGTCCACCCGAGCGACAGCGCGGTGAGGCCCGCCATCGTGTAGAGCGGCACGCTCGCCCAAAGCCGGCCGATCCTTTTTGCCAGGACGGTCGAAATCGCGAACGCTACCGCCGAGTGCCCCGACGGCAGCGATTGTTTTTCGTTGCTCCGTTCGAAAAAATTGTATTTCCATGGACCATCCCCGGAGTACGGGCGGCTCCGCCCCAGCCCGTATTGGAGGATGATCGCCGGAATCCCCGCGAGGAAGAGCGCCTCCCCCATCAACCGGCCCGTCACGCGAACCTTGTCATCGCCCGAGAACAGTCCGCCGAAATAAAGGCCGAGGCTCGCG
>DATDQD010000330.1:0-4938 GCA_035292425.1 Bacteroidota bacterium | reverse complement strand
TCTCGACGGCCGACGGCGGTGTAACCTGGGAGGTCCTGCGTGGAGCCGATTCTGTCTACATCACCGATATTTTCATGATCGACACCCTGCGGGGGTGGGCGGCGGCCATCAGGCCGCTTGTCCTGCCTGGAGACTGGAATGGGTCGCTGCTTTATCGTACGACCGACGGCGGCGCGAGCTGGAGCGAACAGCAATACCCCGGTCAATTTTTCAACACGCTTTTTTTCTTCGATTCCCTCGACGGCTGGCTGGGGGGTGAGACCGGCCTCATCCTCGGCACCACCGACGGGGGGCTCTCGTGGGTTGCGCCCTCCATCGGAGCGAGCCTCTACTCGACATTTCCCGTAAAAAGAATCCGGTTTTTTTCCCGCAATTACGGCTACGCCGTGGGCGGGTACCCAGAGTCGGCGGGAGTGATCTGGAGGACGGTCGACGGCGGAGGGCAATGGAAAGTTTCCGGGATCGGCGACGCTCTGAGAGGGATCCACTTCGAGGATTCCCTCAACGTCTTATTTGTGGGGGGAGGCTTCGATGACGGCGCGTGCGTCACCCGCACGACGAACGGCGGAGGTACCTGGTCATTTTCGTACGTGGGGCCCTTCGGGTTCGGGACTTCAGTGGCGTTCCGGGGCGAGGCAGAGGGCTGGGTCCCCCTCGGTTTCACCGGGACGAGCATGTACACGCCCGACACCGGCTCCACCTGGATCGAGTACCAGAACGACGGCGCGATCCCGACTTACGGGGTCTGTTTCGCCGATGAGCGCCACGGGTACATGGTCGGCGATTCGGGGACGGTGCTCGTCTATAATAAGCCGGTGGCGGTGCAGGTCGGGCCGGGGTGGAACATCGTCTCCCTCCCGGTCGAGACGGGGCAGGTTTTGAAGGATTCTCTGTTCCCCTCCGCGGTCTCGCCCGCGTACCGGTACGCGCCCGGCGGGTACGTGGTCGAGGAGACCCTGCGGACGGGAAGGGGATACTGGTTGAAGTTTCTCTCGTCGGAGGAATTCGATTTTCTCGGGGTTCCCCGGACCGTGGACAGCATCCTCGTGGAGGAAGGATGGAACATGATCGGGTCTCTCTCCGCGCCGGTGGACGTTTCGTCCGTGACGACCGTGCCGCCGGGGATCCTGGCCTCGGGATTCTTCGAGTTCGGGAACGGGTATTCGACGGCGGCACTCCTGGCGCCGGGGAGGGGATACTGGGTGAAAGTGAACGCCGCGGGGACGATCATACTGACAAGCGCGCCGGATTGATTCGTGTAGCCTGAACCCAGACCGGTAGCGAAAAGATTACGCCAGGGACAGCGGCCGAAGGGACCGCTGTCCCCGGATCATGAACTTATTTCATCAATACCATTTTTCTTACGTCGTAAACCACCACTTCGTTGCCGTCATCGGAGAAAAGTTGGGCACTCATCCGGTAGAAATAGACGCCGGATGGAAGGGCGCTCGCGTCGAAATCCACTTCCTCCGTGCCTTCAAGCAATGCCTCCCGGTCGAGAAGCACTGCAACCTCCTGTCCCAACGCATTATACACCCTGAGCGTGACAATCCCATCCTCCGGTAGATTGAAGCGGATCGTCGTGACCGGGTTGAATGGATTCGGATAGTTCTGCTCCAGATCAAAGACGTCGGGCGTCGATTCGACCGTGTTTTCCCTCAGCCGGGTCCACGGCACGATCCCCGGCGCAGCCCGCAGATACGAAACCGCCGAGACAGGCAATACGCCCGGAATTTCCAGTGTGCCCGCGGGCGGTCCGATCCATTTCGCGGTACCATAATCGAATGGACCGTCGAACGCATCGTTGATCCTCGCGACAACAGTGTCGAACATATCGTACGTCGCACAGAGGTAGTAGTGCCACTTGGTCATCATCGTATCCGCCGTCAGCGCAATCGAATCGAGCGTCCAGCCGTCGAGGGGATGACCGGGATCGTAGTACGAGAGGGTGCGCAGACCCGGCGTCGTGATTCCGAGATCGCTTGCCACAAGATTGATCTGGAGCGTGAGAAGTTCCTGCATGACGTGATTATTCACCTTGTGGGGCTGCATGCTCTTCCACCGCTTCTTCATGATCTTCCCCTTCAGATCGAAATCGAACCCGCCGATAATATCGACGCACGGACGCCTGGTGTGGGTCAGGCTCTTCGAGCAGAGGGTTTTCATGATGTCCTTGTATTTCGGCGGCAGCAGATATGCATGCTCGAAATTATATCCGACCCAGCCGGAAATACCCACCTGAACGATGCCGCCCAACTGATTGATTTCGCTCAGGACGTTCACCAGATTCGGAACGGTGGGGGGTTTCCCCGCCTTCGGATCCTTCACCGGCTTGGTGTTGGCGCACGCGACAGTTTCAAGCTGAGCACAGGTGAACGTCCGGTAGAGCACCGTATCTTCTTCACGGAAGTTGCAGAAGTCATAGACGACATCGTATCCGCTGACGCCCCCGAAAATACGACAGGTATCGCACGTCGGTATCCACTTAGCCTTCAGTTCTTCGCACACGCTGTACATCCCCGGTCCGAGATCGCAGAACTCGTAATACCCGGCGGTGTCCGTGACGACCGTTCCATGTGCGTACAGAGTAATATTCCATCCGCGCAGCCCTTCCTCACCCGGATCGTGGTCACCGTCGCCGTCACGGTCCCAGAACTTCACGCCGCTCAGGCAGAATGTTTTGAAGTTGAGGATCACCTCCTCCACGATGGTGGAATCGGTTTCAACGATGATGGTATCCCCCTCGGTGATACCCGGCGGGGCCGTGGCAATCCAGCCGGGCACAAGTATCTCCTTCTTGATATAAATTCCGGGACGGAGATTCCCGAACGAGAAGGTTCCGCTGTCGGAGGAGGTATCCACATACGTCACGCGACGGAGTGAATCATACAACTGAATCACCCATCCCCCGAGAGGAGGATCAGTCGGATCGAGCTCTCCGTCTCCATCCATATCGTTGTACTTCCTCCCCATGATGATCGACTCGATGCCGTTGCCGAAATCCCTGCCCTTGACTCCTTCTCCGCGGCCCAGTACGACAGTGTAGCTTCCGGGATCCGAGGGAAGCGTCTGGATCCATCCGACCTGGTTGTCCTCGGTGATCAGATACCCGCCGGGCGGGAGATCGGTGAATGCATAATACCCCGACGTATCGGTTTGGGTCACCGCATTCACCGGTCCGTTCAGACTGATGTACCACCCTTCGAGTCCCGGTTCCCCGGCGTCGCGGATTCCGTCGCCATCCCGGTCGCGGAATTTATATCCCTCGATGCTCCCCATTGCGATCGGGAACTGTTTGAAGTCGCGCGACCATCTCTGCAACGGATCGAACACATCGAAGATCCAGACGACATACCGCGTTCCACCCGGCGGGTCCGGCAGCGGCAACTGCTGCGACGCAAACCGCGGCAGCGGCATCGGAGGCATGAGGAATATGGTATCCCGCCGCAGATAGGGTCGAACGGAGGAATCGTTCAACGTCTCAAGCGGCTGCCGGTCGGCAAAGAATTCCACGATGACGTTTCCGATAAAGAGCGGATCAGGTTGAGGACCGCACGACTCGTCGAGGCTGTGGTTTAAGATGATATCGCCCATCTGCTCCGGCGGATCGAGGGGAGTGTAAGCCCACACCTGGATGACCGGCCAGACGGGAATATCGTGCCATGTAAAACACCAACTCATCATCATATAAGACGTATCCGCGACGGAGAAACCCACATGAATCCATGCCCCCGGAGGCATCGGTTGACCCGGCGGCATTTGATCGAATTGAGGATTTGCCCAATGCAGGACCGTGTTTCCCAGCATATCCTGGCTGATGCTGAAGTTCAGAAAATGCCAGGTCTGCGGAAAACCGTCGTAGTGGTTGGTGATTTTCTCGGGACCCTGTAGAACGATCCGGAGATCGTCGATCGAGTCCGGTGCTATGACCATAAGGTCTTTGTTGTTATCGATCTGTGCCCACAGACCTCCGGTGAACAGCAGAGCTCCAACAAGGAGCGCGCATACATGAAACAAGTATTTCATGGCATGTCTCCTCTTTTAATGAGAAATTGAAACGGTGAACCTGAAAGGACAAATGACAGTCGATCGCCCGACTCGCCGGAGCGCAGGTGAAGGTGTGGCGGGGATGATAGGAACAGCAAGAACGGTGACCGGGCGGGGAAAAACCCGCACGTCAGTTCCCTAGTATGAGCGAAGAATTTGGGGAAGGAAACTAATGAAAGTTAATTGGTAGATGTGACAATGTCAAGGCCGGCACGGGATTCTCCATCCGAAATCGGTCTCAGCATCCGACATCGCACCCGATCGGTTCCTCAACTGTCGAATTTTGCTGCACCAGCCTCCGGCTTTCCGACCTGCTGAGCTCCTGGGGCGATCCGGATTGCTCCCCGCTTGAGGTCTTCATCTGATGATAAACGCAAATTAAAATCGGCGAAAAGCAGCGCCGGCATGCACCGGGCGGGGATTGGTGTTTCCAACTTCCTGCCCTTATTTGATGAAAATCATCTTCCTGATCTGCCGGTACGCCGGAGTTACCAGCCGGCAGATGTAGATTCCGCTTCCGACCCGCGCGCCATCTGCGGTAAAAACCGCGGCGTGTTCCCCCGCCGGCAGTCTCCCCGATACGAGCGTCGCCACCGTTTTTCCAGCGAGGTCCTGCACCGAGAGTTTCACATCCTCCGCGCGGGGGAGGGTGAACCGGATGACCGTCGACGGATTGAAGGGATTCGGGTAATTCTGCTCCAGCGCGTAGCCCGCGGGCAGTGTCCCCGGCTCGTCGACCGGGTTCGGGCCGGGAGGGATCGGGACGGGAGAGGTCCAGATCTGATAAATACCCGAGGAGTTGTCAGTCCAGACCGGCCAGAGCATGTCGCCGGAAGAGGTCAGGGTGATGTTGTCCCCCTGGTATCCCGCGCCGAGCCCGCCGATCGGTTG
>DATDQD010000329.1:0-6301 GCA_035292425.1 Bacteroidota bacterium | reverse complement strand
TGTCGCCGTTAAATTCACCTAATTCCATATATTCGCCCATCAGCCATGCCGTGGATACGAGCACTGAATCGAACCTTCCCGTGTGATCATTCAACATTGCCATCGGCATATAATCGAGCCAGACCAAATCTGTGAAACCATCAGCGTTCAAATCGCTTGCACGGATATCGGTGGCAGGAATACTCCCCCAGCCAATTCCTGAGCGCACGAGAATATCCTGAGAAAGGGCCATTCCACCGGTTCCATCTCCAAAATAAATGGCAACATGGTAGAGCGTATCATAGTCGTTAAAGGCGTAGGTCAATGCCATGTCGGTATGTGTGTCACGATTCAAATCTGCTGCTGCAAGCTTAAATTTTCTGGCGACAGCATACGCAGGTCCAATGATGAACGTTCCATTCCCTTGACCAAAATAAATCTGAGCGATGCCTGTATCATTGGGGAAAGTAATCGCGCCCAGAACATCAAGATTGCCATCTTCATTGAAATCCCCTGCAACGCCATCGGTCGGTGCTTGATCAAGCCGTGTTATGATTGGATCTCCCAAAGTTCCGTCGCCGTAATTTGGCATGACTGTAATGCTTTCACTATCCGCCTGCGGATTAAAAACCAGGATATCCTCCCATCCATCATTCGTGAAATCGCCTTTTGATAACCACGAGATGCCTCCATTGAACCGGGAAGCTTCCGTGCCAGCGTAGTATTGTATCCCCATTCGAAATTGTATGGATTGAGAAAAGACCGGGACTGTAAGGATAAAGCAGACCGATAGGTAAAGAATCGATCGGCACCGAGATATGTTGAAAATGTTCATGCCCGATCTCTTATGACTTATTGAATGCATAAGGCCATTGCAGTCAACGTGTGCGGTAACAACGCAGCGCTGGGGAACAATCGTTCAATGTCCGAAGCAGCGAGCGCCGTGCTTTTGTCATTTCAACGACTATCTGTTTCGAGGTTTATTCCCTGAATACCCGAAAAATCCGAAGAAACCGAACAATCCAAAGAGTCCATATAGAGCCGGGATATCCAGGAAGCTGGCCAATAGTCCAAGCATTCCTAAAAATCCAAGGAAACCGAGATTCGATTTATCCATGGGAATTTCCTCCTTGTCAAGCGTTAAAGCTGTGGTGCCAATTGCATAACTCCGGCAAAGACGAGTTATTGCGTGTTTGTGGATTTTAGAACATGGGTTAAGGGTTTCAAATCATCCTCCTGCAATACGCCGGCGTTCATCACTCCTCCAACAACCTCCTTTCATCCTTTTTCAGTCCATCCTCATCGCTGTCGAGCATGTAATCCAGGGGGCTGCGGATCCGGGCGATGTTCTTGCTACTCCCGTGGGTGTAAATCTCTGTCGTCCTGGTGCTCCGGTGGCCGGGTGTGGAAATGTCTGATGAACAATCTCAGGCAGCTGAGATAAGACTTGATCGTCTTCGGACTATCGTTCCGGAGCGTGAGCTCCTGACGAACCTTCTGATAAAAACCGACTTTTTCCATGCCTCCCCATGGTGCAAGTTGGTGAAATCGTCGTCGGAATTACTGTCTGGGCTGTTCCTCTCGGGTTGAGGTGTGATGGGGTCTGGGTGTATGTTGCCAATATACTACGGTATCTCGTCTGATTCAAGAGGCGTATCTCTTCATGATAGGATCAGCCCGGGGAGTGGGCCGGAGCCCGGTCCTGGTTGCGGAGTTTGCGAAATTGACCGCCGGGAGGCAGGATTTCCCCCGCCGGGTCGGCGGGCCACGGGTAGTCCGGTCGCCGGCCCCGCGGGGAGGCGGTTTAGGGGGAGGGTGGATGCACGCCTGGGGTCGGTTTTTTAATGAATGGAAATATTTCAACATTCGGGGAAGGATCACACCATGAACATCGTCTTATCAGGCTGCACGGGGTTCATCGGGACCCGCCTCACGAAGGAACTTGCCATCGAGGGTCACGGGCTGGTTTCGCTGACGAGGCGGAAGGAACATTCGGGCCTCTTCGCCGCGCCGGGCGTGAGATACGTGACATGGGACGGACGTGATCATGGGCCTCTGGTCCAACTCGTGGACGGCGCGGATGCCGTCATCAATCTTGCCGGAGAGTCGATCGCGAAGGGGAGGTGGAGCGACGCGCGGAAGAAAGTGCTGGTCGGGAGCCGTGTCGGCCCGACCGCCTCCATCGTCGAGGCAATCTCCGGGGCGAAATCGAAACCGGGGGTCCTGGTGAACGCATCGGCAGTGGGATATTACGGAAACGTGGACGAGGGGGACGTCCCGGAAGAGTACCCGTCCGGTGAAGGGTTCCTCGCTTCACTCTGCGTTCAATGGGAAGAGGCGGCGAAGAAGGCGGCTGCGCTCGGTGTCCGCATCGTGATGCTGCGGATCGCCTTCGTGGTCGGCGGGAAGGGGAGCGCCCTCGGTAAAATGACTCTGCCGTTCAAAATGTTCGCCGGCGGGCCGATCGGAACGGGAAAACAGTGGTTTCCCTGGGTGCACGTCTCGGACGTCACAGGGATCGCCCGGTACGCTCTCACGGCCGAACACCTGCACGGGCCGGTGAACGCGGTCGCGCCGGAACCGGTGCGGATGAAAGAATTCTGCTCGGCGCTGGGAAGAGCAATGGGCCGGCCTTCGTGGGCGCCGGTCCCGGGGTTCGCCGTGCGGTTGATCCTCGGCGAACTGGCCGACATGATCCTCGGCGGGCAGAAGGTCGTCCCCTCCGCGTTGCGGAAGGCCGGGTACGTCTTCAGATACCCCGGACTGGGAAACGCCCTCGACGATGCCCTGAAGAACGACTGACACGGAAGCGGCGCGGATGGCAGGATCGATCAACACCAACGTGGGAAAAGGATAGGCGGCATGGAAGGCCGGATGCGGATCGGAATCAGCAGCTGTCTCCTCGGCGAACGGGTGCGCTACGACGGCGGCCACAAGCAGGACCGTTTCCTCACCGACGTGCTCGGCCCGTACGTCGAATGGGTCCCGGTCTGCCCGGAGCTCGAAGTGGGAATGGGCGTGCCGAGGGAGGCGGTCCGGCTGGTCGCGTCGGCGTCGGCTCCGAGGATGGTCGGCATCGACTCCGGCGAGGACTGGACCGACAGGATGCTCGCGTATTCGAAACGCCGCGTGGAGCAGATCGGGAAGCTGAAACTCTCAGGATATGTCCTGAAGAGCAAGTCGCCGTCGTGCGGGACGGAACGCGTGAAAGTCCACTATCCGGAGGGGATCGCAGAGAAGGACCAGAAGGACCGGAGAGACGGGAAGACGCGGGAGAGCGGGAAGGGTCTCTTTGCCGGCATCCTCATCAAGGGGCACCCGCTCCTCCCCGTGGAGGAGGAGGGGCGGCTGAACGACCCGCACCTGAGGGAAAATTTCATCGTGCGGGTCTTCGCATACCACCGGCTGCAGAAGCTGATGGACGGGAAGTTCACCGTCGGGAAGCTGGTCGAGTTTCACACCGCGGAAAAATTTCTCCTCCTGGCGCACAGCCCGAAACACTACCGCAAGCTCGGCCCGCTGGTGGCCAGCGCAAAGAAGACACCGGTCGCCGTGCTGAAGCGGAAGTACGCCACGTTCTACATGGAGTGCCTGAGGGTGAGGACAACGGTGAAAAAAAATGTCAATGTGCTCCAGCACATCGCGGGTTACCTGCCGGAGGCGTTCGAACCGGGCGGGAAGAAGGATATACTGCAGGTGATCGAAAATTACCGGTTGGGCCTCCTGCCGCTGGTTGTCCCGGTGACGCTCTTACGGCACTCTGTTCGGGCGCACTCGATCGAAGATCTCAAGAACCAGGTCTACCTCAACCCGCACCCCGGGGAACTGATGCTCCGCAACCACGTTTAACAGGAGGGTGGCCGGGGGGGAGGTGATCGCGCAGGGAGATTATTGTGTGGGACGTGAAAGGGTGTGGTACCGGAAGCAGGTCACCAGGTGGTCGTTCGCCATCCCGCACGCCTGCATGAACGCGTAGCAGATGGTCGGGCCGACGAACATAAAACCGCGTTTCTTCAGGTCCATGCTCATCGCGTCGGATTCGGGTGTCGCGGCGGGGATGTCTTTCAACGTCCGGCGCCTGTTGACGATCGGCTTTCCCCCGGTGAAGCCCCAGATATACTTGTCGAATGACCCGAACTCGTCCACGACCTTCAGGAACGCCCGCGCGTTTTTCACGGTACCTTCCACCTTCAGCCTGTTCCGCACGATCCCCTCATCCTTCAGCAGGCGTTCGATCCTACTCCGATCGTACCGGACGATTTTCTTCGGGTCGAAGTTGTCGAAGGCCTTCCTGTAGTTTGCCCGCTTGCGCAGGATCGTGATCCAGCTGAGGCCGGCCTGCGCGCCCTCGAGGCAGAGCATTTCAAACAGCCGCCGGTCGTCGTGGAGCGGGACGCCCCATTCGCCGTCGTGGTACTGTACGAAGAGCGGGTCGCTGCCGGCCCAGTCGCACCGCTTCAGATCGGGAGGCATCGTCAGGAGGTAGTTGTTGGCGGTGCTTCAAGGATCCTGTGGGTGTCCTCGTGGTCCTCGATCGGTTCGAGGTGGGTCGTGACCGAGCAGGGCGTCTTCAACTGCCGGTGAAGGATCGCTTCGATCTCGGTGGCCTGGCCGTGGGCATCATTGATGCTGGTGCCGGAGGGGAAGAGGAGATGAAAATCGATCCACACGGAATTGCCGCTCTTGCGGTGCCGCAGTTCATGGTACTCCAGCCGGCGTTTCATCGTTTCGGCGTCGAGGATCACGCGCACATCCCTGTCGACGGCGGGGTCCACCTCGTCCATCAGTCCCCCGATCGAGACCCGGATCAGTTTCCCTCCCGACCAGAGGATGTTCAGCGCGACGGCAATCGCGAGGATGGGGTCGAACGGGAGCCATTCTGTGAGGAGCACAAGGACCAGTCCCCCCACCACGCCGAAACTCGTCCATGAATCGGTCAGGACGTGTTTGCCGTTGGCGATGAGGATAAGGGATTGGTGTCTTTTCCCTTTCCAGACCAGGTAGAAGCCGAGCACAGCGTTCACCGCCGAAGCGGAGGCGACGATAAGCGTGCCGTCGTCCAGGTTTTCGATCCGCAGGCCCTGGACCCATTTAAGGGTCGACTCGACGATTATGAAAAGCGCCGCGACGACGATCAGTCCGCCCTCGATCCCCGCCGAGAAGAAACTGATCTTGTCGTGGCCGTAGGGATGGTCGCTGTCGGCCGGCTTGAAGCTGAGCCAGAGGCTGAAGGCCGCGAAACCGACGGCCAGCACGTGCACGACCGACTCCGCCGCGTCCGAGAGGATCGCGGCGGAATTGGTGATCAGATAGGCGTACGATTTCCCGACGAGCATGAGCGCGCCTATGGCGAGCGAAATCCGAATCGCGAATTTCTGTTCGCCGGCGGAGGCGATCCCTGTCGAAAATGGTTCGGCGCTCATCTCACGTCCCGTACCCCGGGGCCCGGATCAACGATGTTCCTGGGCACGCGTATACAGGATCTCGCCGACCTTGACGTCCGCGCCCTTCGCCGGTACCTCGTACATCTCGAAGACGTAGCGGTCCTTCCCGGTCATCCGGATGACGAATTTCGCCGTTTTGTCCTTCTCGCCGGTCATGGGATCGTCCGTCTTCCCGGTCATGGTCAGGGTCGTGCCGGTCGCGTCGAAAGTCCCGGCGCCGGTGAACATGGCGGTGGAGGTGTTGTCGATCCAGAACATCGTGTAGAGCTTCTTCATGTTGTCGTAGCCGGTGAACCCGAGCCCGTCCATCGGCATTCCCATGAAATATCCCTTGAACTCCTGTCTCACGAAGCGGCCCCCGAGCGCCCGCATATTTTTCGAAAGCCCTCTGCTGGTCGCCGGCGGTTTGTCGGGCCCATCCATCCAGAACGACGACTGGGTGTCCCACGTACCGAGATAGCCGTCGAGCTTCTTGTGGTTTTCGTTGGGCGAGGACGCCTCGATGAATTTCATCATCGCGTCGTCCATGGCGGGCGGCGGGGGCGGCGTGTCCTGCGCCGCAGCGCGCATCGTGAACACGGCGGAGAAGGCCGTAAGAACGTGAATGAGTTTCATGGCGAATTCCTCGAATATTGGTTGGGGTCGAGTCGCGTCGATTGGACGTGATCGGAATTTAAAAAAATTACAAAATTCCCCGGCGCGGCGCAACCCCGCGACGCCGACCGCCGGGGACAGTGTGCGGGACGCCGACCGCCGGAAACGGTGCGCGGAACGGATCCGCGCGGGACGGCCGCCTCCGGGCATGGGCGGCGTTCACCGTCCTTCAAGGGAAATCGGCGTCATGTACACCGAGTTCAGCGTCCTCGTCCAGACCGCGC
>DATDQD010000328.1:0-6023 GCA_035292425.1 Bacteroidota bacterium | reverse complement strand
GAAGCCGTTCGCAATGAAATCGGAAAACTGCATTTCCGCGACCGGTTTGAGTCCGGCGATCGCGGCGCCGGTCGCAGCTCCGATGATGGCGCCTTCGGCGAGCACGGTGTCGATCACCCGCTCTGCGCCGAATTCCTCGATGAACCCCTTGGTCACCTTGAAGGCGCCGCCGAACGCCCCGATGTCCTCGCCGAGGAGGAAGACCGACGGGTCGCGGCGCATCTCCTCCCGGAGCCCTTCGCTGATCGCCTCGATATAGGTGAGAATTTTCATCGGGTCACCTCCCCCCTTCCGGTCCCGCGTAGACACCCCGCAGAGCGTCCTCGCCCGGAGGGTACGGGAGCGAGAGGGATTCCTCCGCCGCGAGGTCGATTTCGGCCCGGATTTCGATGAGCATCCGCTTTTTCGCCGCGGCGTTCAGAAGGCCCCTGTCCGTCAGGAGTTTTTCGAACCTCACGATCGGGTCTTTCTTCTTCCACGCCGCGAGCGTGTTCTTCGGCACGTACCAGGCGTTGTCGTGCGCCGCGTGCCCGTGCATTCTCATGGTGACCGATTCGATGATCGACGGGCCCTTCCCGGAACGCGCGCGCGCGACCGCCTCGCGGCAGGCGCTGTACACCTCCAGGAGATCGGTGCCGTCGACGGTCTTTCCCGGGATCCCGTACCCGGCCGCCCTCGTGGAAAGTTTCTCGACGATGGACTGCCTTGCGACCGGCGTGGAGTAGGCGTATCCGTTGTTTTCGATGATGAGCACCACCGGGAGGCGCATCGCCGATGCCATCGCGAGCGCTTCGTGGACCTCGCCGACGTTCGACCCGCCGTCCCCGATATAGGTCATGACGACGTTGGGCTCTTTCCTGATTTTGCAGGCGAGCGCGACGCCGCACGCCACCGGAAGCATCGCGCCCAGGTGGCTGATGTTGCCGTAGATCCGCAGGGCGGCGTCAGTATAGTGCCCCGTGCCGTCGCGCCCCTCGGTCAGGCTCCCTTTGCGGGCGAGATGCTGCTTCATCAATTTGGAAACCGACTGGCCCCTGACGAGATGCGCGCCGAGGTCGCGGTGCAGCGGGAAGATGTAATCTCCCTCGCCCAGCGCGAACGCGCTGGCGACCGCGGTGGCCTCGTTGCCGTTCCCGGAATACGCGCCGCCGACGATTTTCCCCTGGTGGTAGAGGCGGAGGACCGTGTCTTCGAACTCCCTCATCATGACCATGAACCGGAACATCGGGAGGAGGTCCCCCTTCGCGGGTGCGCCGTCCGGCGAAGGCCCGGGCCCGCGCCGGGGCGCGGTTTTCTTCCCCGCGCGGGATTTCATGATGATCCTCTCAAAACGAGGCCAGCCCTTCGAGCGCCGAGACGATGTCGGCAGTCTGCGGGAGCATCGCGTTCTCGAGTTTGGGTCCGTACGGGACCGGGGCGTCCTTCGCCGCAACCCTCCGGACCGGCGCGTCGAGGCTCGTGAAGGCTTCGGCTGCGATCAGCGCCGCGATCTCCGCGCCGAACCCGCCCGTGAGCGTGTCCTCGTGGACGATCAGCGCCTTCCCGGTCTTCCTGACGCTCTTCATGACGGCGTCGACGTCGAGGGGATTGAGCGTCCTCAGGTCGATCACTTCCACGCCGACGCCGTGGTCCTCCATCCTGCGGGCCGCTTCGAGCGACCGCTGGACCATCATCCCCCAGGTGATCACCGAGATGTCGCCCCCCTCGCGCACCGTCTTCGCCAGCCCGAAGGGGAGGCAATAATCCTCGTTCGGCTCGGACGAAGAGGCAAAGTTCGCGCGGTAGAGCCCCTTGTGCTCGCAGAAGATGACGGGGTCCTCAGACCGGCAGGCCGTCTTCAGCAGGCCCTTTGCGTCGGCCGCGTTCGAGGGCATGACGACGCGGAGGCCCGGAATATGGGTGAAGAACCCGTCGATCGACTGGCTGTGGTAGAGTCCGCCGTGGATGTATCCCCCCACCGCGACCCGGACGACCATCGGGCAGGACCACTGGTTGTTCGATCGGAAGCGCAGCATCGCGACCTCGTCGCGCAACTGCATGAACGCCGGCCAGATGTAATCGCCGAACTGGATTTCCACAGCCGGCTTGAAGCCCCTGACCGCCAGCCCGAACGCCGTGCCGACGATGCTGGCCTCGGCCAGGGGAGAATTGAACACCCGCCCCCAGCCGAATTTTTTTGTCAGCCCCTTCGTGGCGGTGAAGACGCCGCCCTTGTCGCCGGCGACGTCCTCGCCGTAGATGAGCATGCGCGGGTTCCTCCCGAGCTCCTCCGCGAGCGCATGATTGATCGCGTCCACCATCACGATTTTATTGCCCCGGTGCTCCGGCTCGGTGAATCCCCTGTGCGGATCGCCGGCCGCGCCGGCTGAGCTGGCCGAGCTGGCCGAGCTGGCATAGACGTGGTTCATCAGGTTCGACCCTTCCTGCTCGGGCAGGTCCTCGGCCGCCGAGGCCGCCCGTTCGATCCTCTCCGAGATTTCCTGCTTCAGTTTTTCAAGCTGTTCGGAAGTGAGGATCCTGTTGGCGATGAGGTATGCCTCGAGCCCCGGCAGGGGGTCGCGTTCGCGGTCCTTCGCGAGGTCCTCCCCGGAGCGGTACTTCCGCTGGTCGTCGGAGGAAGAATGCGGAAGGAGCCGCACCGTGTGGGCGAGGATCAGGCTCGGGCCCTCGCCCCGCCGCGCCTTCGCCACCGCCTCCGTCGCGGTCCGGTAACTTTCGACGAAGTCGCATCCGTCGATTTCATACCGGCTCAGCCCTCGGTATCCGCTGACCAGGTCGTGGATGGAGCCGGCCGCGGTCTGCTCTTTTTTTGTAACGGAGATGGCGTATTGATTGTCCTGGATCAGGAAGATCACGGGGAGTTTCTCGCGGGCCGCCCAGTTGAGCGCCTCGTGGAATTCCCCCTCGCTCGTCGCGCCCTCGCCGGACGAAACATAGACGACTTCGTCAAGGCCGTCACGGACTGCCCCGAGCGCGGTCCCCACCGCCTGCAGGTACTGCGTACCGGTGGGGCTCGACTGCGAGACGATCCTGTGCTCCTTGTGGCCGTAGTGGAACGGCATCGAGAACCCCGAACTGCTGGGGCCGGCTGCGCGGTGCAGTGCCTCCCGGAAGATCTCCTCCACCGTGTATCCGAACCCGAGCGAAAAGGCGAGGTCCCGGTAATACGGATACGCCCAGTCGTATCCCGGTTTCAGAGCCAGGGCCGTCCCGACCTGCGCGGCCTCGTGTCCCGAAGCGCCGATGTGGAAGAATACTTTCCCCTGCTTCAGCATCACGAGGATCTTGTCGTCGGTTTTCCGGGCAGTGTACATCACCGTGAATGCGCGCGCGAGCGTTTCCTTCGAGGGTATGGTCCCTGAGGCGCGGCGGTCCGCGGCGCGGGCGTCAAGGGCGGCTTTTTTCGTCCGGGGCATTATGCGTTCATCATAGGAAGTTCTTGGCGCAGGAGTTCTGCGATCCCCGCCGGCCTGCCGGCGAGGGAAAATATTTTTTCGAAATGACGGACCGCCGGGTCCCGTACGGCATCCATCGGGATGAGCGTTCCGAGGCATTTTTCCATCGACGTGACGCCCCTGTGGGTGATGCCGCAGGGGATGATGCGCTCGAAAAATCCGAGATCGGTGAAGACGTTCAGCGCGAATCCGTGCATCGTGACCCAGCCGCCGACTTTCACTCCGATCGCCGCGATCTTCTCCGCGCCGACCCAGACCCCGGTGTATCCCGGCTCCCGCTCCCCCTTCAAGGCGTGATCGGCGATCGTCCGGATGATGACCTCTTCCAGGTCGCGGAGATACCGGTGGACGTCCGCGCCGCGGTCGTTCAGGTCGATCACAGGGTAAACGACCAGCTGACCGGGCCCATGATACGTAATGTCCCCTCCGCGGTCGGTATGGACCACCTCCGCACCCGATTTCAGAAGTTCCGCGGCGCCGGCCAGCAGGTGGTTGTCGTCGCCCGTTTTCCCGATCGTATAGACGTGCCGGTGAGTGGTCAGCAGGAGCGTGTCCGCGCAGAGGCCGGCGCGCCGCCTGCGGTGCACCTCCCGCTGGAGCTTCCAGCAGTCGTGATACCCCGTCTCTCCGAGGTCGATGATGTTAAGGGTTTTCATCCGGTCGGGCCGCGCCTGTCGGGGGGAGGCTCAGATGTGGACCGAGTGCCCGTAGGCGTTTTCGGCCGCTTCCATGATCGCCTCCGACAGCGTCGGGTGTGCATGGATCGCGCTGATGATTCCCGCGGCGGTCGCTTCGAGGGCCTTCGCCACGCCGAGCTCGGCGATCATCTCTGTGGCCTCGGAGCCGAGGATGTGCGCCCCGAGGAGTTCGCCGTACTTCGCGTCGAAAATCAGCTTGACGAGGCCGTCGGTTTCGCCGATCGCGCGGGCTTTGCCGCTGGCGGTGAAGGGAAAGCGGCCGATTTTGAGCTCGTACCCCTCCGCCCTCGCCCGCTCCTCGGTCATCCCGACGCTCGCCACCTGGGGCTGGCAGTAGGTACAGCCGGGGATGTTGTCGTAGTCGATCGGCCGGGGATTTTTTCCCGCGATCGCCTCGACGCAGACCGTTCCCTCGCGGGACGCCACGTGGGCGAGCCATGGGGGGCCCGCGACGTCGCCGATCGCGTAGATCCCGGGGACGGAGGTCCGCGAGAATTCGTCGGCGACAATCCATCCCTTTTCGGTTTCGACGCCCGTCTCCTCGAGGCCGAGCTGTTCGACATTCCCCTGGACGCCCACCGCCATGAGCGCGACTTCGCCGGAGAGCTTCTTTGTTCCCTCGGGGGTCGCGACCGTGACGGCCACGTCCTTCCCCGCCGAGACGCTCCCGACCTTCGCCCCGGTGATGATCTCGATGCCGTTCTTCCGGAAATTGCTCGCGAGGAGTTTCGAGATCTCCCCGTCTTCGACGGGCAGGATCGACGGCATCATCTCGAGCAGGGTCACCTTCGTGCCGAACGCGTTGTAAAAATAAGCGAACTCCACGCCGATCGCCCCGGCGCCGATGATGATCATCGATTTCGGAAGTTTCGGAAGCGTCATCGCCGCCGCCGCGTCGATGACATTCTTTCCGTCGATGACGACGCCTGGAATGCTCCGGGCCCGCGCGCCCGTTGCGACGATCACATGTTTCGCCTGCACCTTCTCATGCAGAGTGCCGTCCCTGGACACCGCGATCTTTCCCTGGCCGAGGAGTTTCCCTGTACCGGAGATCTGTTCGATCCTGTTCTTCTTGAGAAGGTATTCGACCCCTTTCGAATTGATCGTCGCGACGTCCCGGCTCCGCCTGATGATCTTTGAAAAATCGAATTTCAGGTCCTTGACCGTGACCCCCCACCGGTCGGCGTGGAGGAAGGTGCGGTAGATCTCGGCGTTCTTCAGGAGGGCTTTCGTGGGTATGCAGCCCCAGTTGAGGCAGACTCCGCCGAGCTTGTCGCGCTCGATGACCGCCGCGCTCAGCCCGAGCTGTGCGGCCCTGATCGCCGCGACGTACCCTCCGGGTCCCCCCCCGATAACCGCTACATCGAACTGCCGTTCCGCCATATCCCTCCGGAAATAAAAAAAGGGTTGAAAATACCCTTGAAATTCTTGAAAGCAGTTTAATTATCGAGTTTCCACATGAAAATATATGAATTCGGGAGTGAAAATCCAATGGCGCCCGGTTGCCGCCGGACGAAAATTTCGTATTGCATTTCCCGGCCGAATTCGTTATCATATTCCCCATTCCGAAGCGGATCCGATGACCACAGAAGCAGTCGAGGAGAAAAATGTCGTCACCAATCGCCGGGCCCGCCACGAATATTTCATCCTCGAATCCTACGAAGCGGGTCTCGCTCTGAAGGGAACGGAAGTGAAGTCGCTTCGCGCCCGGAGCGCGAACCTCCAGGATGGATACGTGATGGTCAGGCGCGGCGAATTCTGGCTGGTGGGGATGCACGTCAACCCGTTCGAGAAGGGAAACATCAACAACCATGACCCCCTGCGCGACCGCAAGCTGCTCCTTCACCGGAAGGAAATACGGAAACTGACC
>DATDQD010000327.1:0-20904 GCA_035292425.1 Bacteroidota bacterium | reverse complement strand
GCTGGGGGGAGGGGGGGTTCGACCGTCCGAGCGACATCGCGGCCCTGAACGACCTCGAACTCTTCGTATCGGACCTCGGCAACGACCGTATCGTCCGGCTCGACCGGTCGCTCGGCGTGACCTCGGTTTTTGAAACCCGTTCGGAAAATGTTACCTTCAGGTTCCCCCTGAGCGTCGCCCTCACCGGATTCGGTAAACTCCTGGTCGTCGACGGCGAATATGGCAGGATCGTCGAACTCGGAAAAGACGACAGGGTGACGAGAATCTTCGGCGGTTCGGGGACCGGGCGCGGTTTTTTACGCAAACCCGTTACGGTGCGGAGCGACGGGAATGAACGCGTCCTGGTCCGGGATGAATCGGGGATCGTCGTCTTCGATACCTACGGGAACTACATCCGGACCATCGGGCGGCAATCCACCGGAAGCTTCATCGCTTTTACTCTGTACCGGGACGGTGTCATTCTTCTCGATTCCGCTTCCATCAGGACATGCTCCATCTCGGGGGAACCGTTATGGCGGGCGGACCTGCCCGCGGCGGTCAGGAGGGGAGCCCCCGTTCCGATCGACGTCCGGTCGGACGGAAACTCGATCTTTATACTCTATCCCGACCGCATCGTCAGGTTGCCCGGCGACGGGGGGGGACGGCGCAAACCATAATGGGGTCCGGGCCCGCTTGATCGGATGCCCGGGGAATCGTATCTTCAACATCAACCACATCACTACGGAGTACCAATGGCAGGAAGAAGTCTCAACAAAGTGACCCTCATCGGCAACCTCGGGAAGGATCCCGAGGTCAGCTACCTCGGGTCGGGCGTGCCGGTGGCGAAATTTTCGATGGCCACGAACGAACGGTGGAAGGACACGGACGGCAATTTCCAGGAGAAGACCGAGTGGCATAATATCGTCGCCTGGCGCAAGCTCGCGGAGATCTGCGGTCAGTTCCTTAAAAAAGGGAGCAAGATCTATATTGAGGGAAAACTGCAGACCCGGTCGTGGGACGATAAGAATACGGGGGTTAAGAAATACATGACGGAGATCGTCGCAGACGACCTGATCATGCTCGATTCGAAGGGCCAGGCGGCGGACAATTCCCAGGAAACCTCCCCGGCGGTCCAGGAGACCGGGGGCGCGGAGAAGGAAGACCTGCCCTTCTGAAGCGGGGCTCAAACCCATTCCTTAAAATCCGAACCTCCTCCCCATGAAGTTCAGGCCTCTATCCGCCGGAATCCTCGCCGCAGCTGTCCTCCTTCTCGCAGCGTGCGATATCAGGAACGTGCCGGCCGGGGCGGGTACCGGCATGGTGATCACCGCCGACAGCATGGCGTCGGCGGTCGGCCTGGCGGTGCTCGACCGGGGGGGGAACGCCGTCGACGCGGCGGTGGCGGCCGGTTTCGCGCTCGCCGTGGTATACCCGGGAGCGGGGAACATCGGCGGCGGGGGATTCATGGTGCTGCGGATGCCGGACGGCTCCTCCCATTCCGTCGATTTCCGGGAGATGGCGCCGCGCCGCTCAACGGCGGACATGTACGCGGGGAACCCGGATGCCAGCGTCGACGGCTGCCTCGCGGCGGCGGTCCCGGGGACCGTGGCCGGGCTCCTGGCGGCGCTCGAAAAATACGGGACGATGGACCGGGCCGAGCTTCTCCGTCCCTCCATCGAGCTCGCGGGGATGGGTTTCCGCGTCAATGCGAACCTCGCCGGGGCCCTGGCCGGGTACCGTGAGGAACTCGACCGGTTTCCTTCCACGAAACGGATCTTCTTCAGGGACGGCGTACCGCTGGTGGAGGGCGACCTTCTCCTGCAGCCGGATCTCGGCCGCACGATTCGCCGGATCGCGGATTCCGGAACGGCAGGATTCTACTCCGGGCGGACGGCCGCGCTCATCACCGCGCACATGAACTCCAGCGGAGGATACATCGGCGATGCCGACCTCGAGGCCTACCGGGCGGTATTCCGCCCCGTCCTGAAGGGCAGTTACAGGGGATACGAGATCGACGCGATGGGCCCCCCCAGCTCCGGCGGGATCTGTCTGCTCCAGGCCCTCGCGCTCCTTGAACCGTACGACCTGCGATCGCTCGGCTTCCATACGGCCCCCCCCGTTCACCTCATCGCGGAGGCGATGAAACGCTCGTTCAGCATGCGCGCGGCCTACCTGGGAGACCCGGATTTCGTGGACGTCCCCGTCGGTGACCTGTTGAGGGACGGACGTCTCGCGGCCCATGAGCTGGCGATCGACACTGCCCGCGCGGTCCCTGCGGAGTTGCTCGCCGGATTTCCCGGGACCCCACGGGAAGGCACGCAGACGACGCATTATTCGGTCATCGACCGCCGGGGCATGGCGGTGGCGGTGACGTATACGATCAACGACATCTTCGGAAACAAGGACGTTGTGGAAGGAGCGGGGTTCTTTCTCAACGACGAGATGGACGATTTCGTCACCGTCCCCGGCCAGGCGAACATGTACGGCCTCGTGGGCGGTCGTGAAAACATGATCGCCCCGGGGAAACGCCCCCTCAGTTCCATGTCGCCGACGATCGTCTCGAAAGACGGCAGGCCGGTCCTGATCATCGGCGCAAGGGGAGGCTCGATGATCATCACGTCGGTCCTCCAGGCCGTTATCAATATCGTCGATTACGGGCTCCCCCCGCTGGAAGCGGTACGCGCGCCCCGGTTCCACCACCAGTGGAAACCCGATACCCTCTGGTTCGAGACGGGCGCGTTCGGTCCCGAGGTTCGGGCGGAACTGGTCCGTCGCGGCCACAGCCTGCGCGAGATCGCCTGGAAGATCGGGGGGATCGAGGCCATTTACATCGACCCGGAGACGGGGACGTTCCATGGGGTGCCGGATTACCGTGAAGGCGGGGTTGCGGCAGGCCGCTGATCCGGTTCTTGACTCTCTGTGGAATCCCCCCTATATTGCACCAATACGTTCTGTATCATCATGACAAGCGGTAACTCCCGCCGCGCACCGGCGGGAGGGGAATTCCGTGCGACGGCCCACGCGGCCGTCAAGTCGGAAGCTGCCCCGCAACTGTAATCCCTTCCGCCCAGCGGAAGAATCCTCCGCCACATTCAAGGTCACTCCGGTCATTTCCGGGGGAAGACAGGCGGATGGATGGGAAAGCCAGGAGACCGACCGCTGAAATTCACCAACGAACCTTCGCGGGAAGGGATCACCGAAATGCATTTTGCCGGCTCATGGCATGATTCCCGGCCCTCTCCGCGACGGCCGGGAATTTTTTTATGCATCCGCTCATCCGACAGATCGCCATGATCCTCATTGCCGCCCTCCCGCTGCGGGCCGGGACGGGTCCCGGAGCATGGCATGCCCCGTCCGATTCCGAAAAGGTGTATCGATTCGACGAGGTTGTTGTTTCGGGGGAGCGGTACCCCGTGTCCGCGCGGAGGGCGGGGGCGGTTTCGTACGACGTCCGGGCCGTTGATTCGTGGCGGTTCGGGGGGCCGGGCGAGGCGCTCTCGGGGATGAGGAACCTCCACATCCTGAGATACGGGGGAGGGGCCTCGCTGCAGACGCTCTCCGTCCGCGGGATGGGATCGGAACACACGCTCGTGCTCTGGAACGGGCTGCCGGCCGGCAACACGCAGACGGGGGTATCGGACTTCAATCTCTTCAACGCGGCCGACCTCGATGCGATCCAGGTCGTTCCCGGGGGAGCGTCGGCGCTCAACGGGAGCGGTGCGGTAGGAGGGGTCGTCAACCTGCTTCCGGCGATTCCGTACAGCGCGCCACCGCGGATTGAAATCGGCGTACGGAACGCTTCTTTCGGAGAATCGGGATCTTCACTGCGGGGGACGGTGTATCCGCATCCTTCCGTCGGGGTGTCGCTCAGGGCCGGCAGGTCGCGCTCCCGCGGGGACTACACGTTCCGTGATCCTTCCGGGGGCGGGGAGGTCACGCGTCTCAACAGCGACTTCCATTCGCAATCCATGGCCCTTGCCGCGGGGTGGCGCGACGGCGACCGGGACCGGCTCGGCCTGGTGATGACGGCCATGACACTCGACCAGGGATCGCCCGGACCCTGGCTGTCCGGCTGGCCGGCGTCGGAGGCGCGGAGAAACGACCGCCGGTACGTCGCGGGTCTTTCCTTCGAACACTCTCCGCCGGGGCCTCTCGGGTTCACGGCGACGGGATTGTTCGATCGGCAGTACGAACGCTACCTCGACCGCACGGGTCTCTTCCCCGCGGACAACCATTATCAGACGACATGGTCGGGGGTCTCGGGACAGGCCCGGTATCGTCTGTCGCCCGTCTGGCTGTTCCAAGCCGGCGCGGACATGAATATCGCGGCCGCAGGCGGGAACGCCATCGACCGGACGAGGACGAGACGCACGGCTGCCGTCGTGGGGTCCATTGGCGGTTCCCTCCCCGCCAGTGATAGCATCACGGCAACGATCACCGTTTCGGGCAGGTTCGAGGGGTCTTCCGCGTTCAGGCCGCATTTCAACCCAAAACTCGGCATGAACGTCGAGATGGAAGGGGGCGGGTTTTCCGCCAGAGCGCACGCGACGTCGGGAACCGGACGGCGGGATCCCACCATGAACGAACTCCACTATTCGGGTGAGGGGGGAATGGGGAATCCCGCCCTGAAGGGCGAAACATCCGTAAGTTTCGACGCCGGATTCGGGGGGACCATCGACGTCATGGGGGGGATCGGGTGGGATGTCACCTGGTACCTGATCAGCATGGAAGAGCGGATCCAGTGGGCTCCGACGGTAAACCCGGGGATCTGGTCCCCGAGGAACATCGGAAGGAGTCGTTCCACGGGATGGGAGTTCAGCGGGGATTGGAAAATCCTCCCCGGTGAACTGGAATTGGGGGGTGATTACTCGATAATCAATGCGAAGAGAGGGGAGACAGCCGCCGACGGTGCAATACGTTACGCCGATCAGCTCGTCCATGTCCCCATTGATAAGGGATCGATCGGGATCTTTGTCGGTAAACGGGGGATTGCGCCGTGGTTCCGTGCAGTATCGCTCAGCCTGAGGGCAGTCCATACCGGCAGGCGATTCGTCACCGATGACAACCTGGAATCACTCCCCTCCCATCGAATCCTCGACGGTTCGATCGCCGCGGAATTCGGACTTCCCGGTGGAACGGCCACGGTGGATTACTCCGCGGGTAATCTCGGTGATACCCGGTATGAAGTGATGCCCGGATATCCGATGCCGGGATTTAATCAATCATTGACAATCTCTTATATAATAGACATTTAACGCGAAATAGTGGGAATCAACATCGCCGCTTGTATTGTTGCCTTCGCGTCCGCATCGCCGCGGCGGGGGGACCGGCCCTGATCCGCCGCCAAACGCCGCCGCTCGGCAAGTTGCACGGCACGGTTTTTATGAGTATAATCATCACTGGTACCGCTGAAACACCGTTCAATTATTCCGGAGACCGATTTCATGATCCGTACACTGTTTCTGCTCTCCCTCGCGGCGCTCGCCGTCGTCTCGCGTCTGGTTCCGCATCCGATGAATTTCGCCCCCATTGCGGCGCTCGCGCTCTTCGGCGGCGCCTTTTTCGACCGGCGTTTCTCCTTCGTCCTGCCCTTCGCGGTACTTCTCGTCAGCGACTGGTTCATCGGCTTTTATGACGGGGTCGCGTGGGTGTACGGCGCCTTTTTCCTGGTGAACCTGGTCGGCTGGTGGCTCCGGGGCCGCAGAAGCCTCGGCGCGACGGCCGGCGCGACGTTGACCGGTTCGGTGCTCTTCTTCATCGTGACGAATTTCGGCGTCTGGCTCCAGGGGAGCCTCTATTCCCCGGATTTTGCGGGGCTCGTGACCTGCTATGTCGCCGCCATGCCATTCTTCCGGAATACGCTCGCAGGGGACGCGTTCTATGTCGCGGTCCTGTTCGGCCTCACGGAGCTGGCGGCGAGAAAGATCCCGGCCCTTGGCATCGCCGGAGCGACCGCCGGAAAGTGAATTGACCGCGAAGGCCGACACCGATCGGGCTTCGTCGCGTGCAGCCCCGCATCCATGACCGCAAAACTCGTTCTCGAGAACGGACTCGTCTTTGAAGGGTCGTCGTTCGGCGCCGAAACCGAAACGCACGGCGAGGCCGTCTTCAACACAAGCCTGACCGGCTACCAGGAGGTCATCACCGATCCGTCCTATTGCGGCCAGATCGTGACGATGACCAATCCCCTCATCGGCAATTACGGCATCAACGACGACGACCTCGAATCATCGCACCCGCGCGTCGCGGGTTTCGTCGTCAGGGAATACTCGGAGTTCTACAGCAACCATCGGGCCACGGCAAGCCTCGGATCCTGGCTGCGGAGGTTCGGCGTCCCCGCCATCCAGGGGGTCGACACCAGGATGCTGACGAGGGTGATACGGACGTCCGGCGCGATGAGGGCGGTCCTCTCCGCGACCGGGACCGACGTCGCGACGCTGCTCGAAAAAGTGAAGGCGGCCCCGTCCATGTCCGGGCTCGACCTCGCGCGGGAGGTGACGTGCGCCGAACCGTATTCATGGGACGCCGTCGACACCACGCCCTACGCCCTCGGTCCCGGAGAGGGGACGGAGCTCCGCCGTCAACCCCACGTCGTGGTCTATGACTACGGGATCAAGCGGAACATCCTCAGGAGGCTCAGGAGCCACGGTTGCCGCCTCACCGTCGTTCCGGCTTCCTTCCCGGCGGCCGACGTTCTCGCGATGAACCCGGACGGAGTATTCCTCTCGAACGGACCAGGCGACCCGGAAGCGGTCAGGTACGGCATCGCCAGCATTCGCGCGCTCCTCGGAAAGAAACCGATCTTCGGGATCTGCCTCGGCCATCAGCTGCTCGCGCTCGCCCTCGGGGGTAAAACCTACAAGCTCAAGTTCGGACACCGGGGGGCGAACCACCCGGTGAAAAACCTCCTGACGAACGAAATCGAGATCACGTCGCAGAACCACGGTTTCGCCGTCGATCCGGACTCCCTCGATCCGGCCGCCGTCGAGATCACGCATGTCAACCTGAACGACGGGACCAACGAAGGACTCCGCCACAGGCATCTCCCCCTGTTTTCCGTCCAGTATCACCCCGAAGCCTCGCCGGGACCCCACGACAGCGATTACCTCTTCCGTTCCTTCTCCCGGATGCTCGCCGAGCACGCCGCGGTTCCGTCCTCCTGATCCCCGGAGGGAATTCCGTTGAACGTCACGATACCCATCACCCGGATGCCCGGTTCGGGCGCCGATGTCCCGCTCCCCGCATACGAGACACCCGGATCGTCCGGCATGGACCTCCGGGCCGCCGTCGGCTCTCCCCTGACGCTCGCCCCCGGCGAAACGGTCCTGGTCCCCTGCGGCATCATGATGGCGATCCCGGAGGGATACGAAGGCCAGGTCCGCCCGAGGAGCGGCCTCGCCGCGAAACACGGCATCGGCGTGCTCAATGCCCCGGGCACGATCGACTCCGATTACCGGGGAGAGGTGAAGGTCATCCTCGCGAACTTCGGCAAGATCCCCTTCGTCGTCAACCGCGGCGAAAGGATAGCACAGCTCGTGATCGCTCCGGTCGCCCGGGCGGCGTGGGAGGAGCGGAGCGATATCGGCGGCACGGGCAGGGGATCCGGGGGTTTCGGTCACACGGGGAAATGATCCGGCATGGACCCCGCGGGTTCGCTCTACCTGGTTTCGACGCCGATCGGGAACTACGAGGACATCACCCACCGGGCGCTGCGCATCCTGCGCGAGGCGGACGTGTTCGTCTGCGAGGAACGGAAGGAGGGGGAGCGGCTCCTCGCGCATTACGGCATCCGCGGTAAATCCGTCGAACTGCTGAACGAACATAACGAGGCCGCCGCTTCCTGGCATATTCTCGGGCACCTGAGGAACGGCCGGAGCGTCGCGGTGGTCTCCGATGCCGGCACACCCGTCTTTTCCGACCCCGGCAGAATCCTCGTCCAGCGCGCCATCGAATCCGGCATTCCGATCATCCCCGTCCCGGGCGCATCGTCGCTCCTCCCGGCGCTCACGGTGAGCGGTTTTCCCCTCGACAGCTTCGTGTTCTGCGGTTTCCTCTCCCCGAAATCCAACCGGAGACGGACCGAACTCCATGCCCTCCGGCAGGAGAAAAGGACGATGATCCTGATGGACACCCCCTACCGGCTCGCGGCCCTCCTCAGGGACGTCGCCGAAGTCCTGGGCGGGGACCGGAAAGTGTGCGTCGCCTTCAACCTGACGATGCCCGGGGAAACGATCTTCCGCGGGACGGCCTCGGAGCTTTCGGCGGCGGCCGCAAAACAGAACCTGAAAGGCGAATTCGTCCTCGTCGTCGGGGGGCGTTCCCGCTGAATCCCGTCGCTCCCGGCCGGCTCCGCCGTCGACCATTCACGGCCGTTTGCATCTCCCTCCGCGAATCTCTATATTTTTCCTGAATCCCCCGCATGGAAATCCTTCAAAAACAATTCCGGGCGCCGGACATCTACGGCAACTTCTGGATCAATTCCGAGCCCGTTTCCGTCTCCGCCCTACGGGGTTACGTCGCGCTCGTGGAATTCTGGGATTACACATCGCAGGGCTGGATTCGCGGCGTTCCCTACGTGAGGGAATGGCACCGGCGGTACCTGGACAGCGGGCTCGTCGTGATCGGTGTGCACACGCCCCGGTTCCCGTTCGGCCGCGATCCCGGGGCCGTCCGGAAAGCCGTCGACTCCTTCGGGATCAAATACCCCGTCGTCATGGACAACGATTTCCTCGTCTGGGGCGCCTACCGGTCGACCGTCTGGCCGACGAAATACCTGATCGATAAAAACGGTTTCTTCCGTTACATCCACGGGGGGGAAGGGTCGTACCAGAATTTCGAGCAGGCGATCCAATCGCTCCTCCACGAGATCGGATACCAGGCCGACATTCCGCCGCTGATGGACCCGATCAGGGACATCGACCGACCGGGGGCGTACTGTTTCAGGGCGACCCCCGAAATTCTCGCCGGATGGCAGAGGGGGACCATCGGAAACGTCGAGGGATTCGCGCCCGAGTCGACGATCCGCTATGCCGATCCCGGGGTCTACGTCGAGGGAAGGATTTATCTCGACGGCGACTGGAGCACCCACCGTTCCCATATACGGCTGAGCGAGCAGGAAGGGAGGAGCGGGTCCCTTACCATCAGGTACCAGGGGCGGGAGGTGAACGTCGTGCTCGAACCGGAAGGGGAGAGGAACTTCCAGGTCTTCGTACGCCAGGACGGGATGCATCTCGATGCCTCGAATTCCGGAGAAGATATCTTTTCGGACGGGGAAGGCCGGAGCTTCCTCAAGGTCGACGAAGCGCGGCTCTTCCGGGTCGTGAACAACCGTGAATACGGCGAACACACGCTGACCCTCACCTCGAGGTCCAACGGGCTGTCGGTCTACTGCATCTCATTCGTCTCCTGCGTCATCCCCGAAATGATTTCCTGAAACATCCCCCGACGCGGTTTTTATTTTACCCGAAACCCTGCTATCTTTGATGTCATGAAAGGGTTCAGGGAACTCCTCCGGGAGAAAATCGTCGTTTTCGACGGCGCAATGGGTACCAGTATCCAGGCGCAGAATCCCACACCCGACGATTACGGGGGCGAACGGTACGCGGGGTGCAACGAGTATCTCGTGCTCAGCCGGCCCGAAATGGTCCGGAAAGTCCACGCCGGATTCCTGGAAGCCGGGGCCGATGTCATCGAGACGGATACATTCGGGGCGACATCGGTCGTGCTCGCCGAGTACGGACTGGAGAAGCGGGTCTTCGAGCTCAACGCCGCGGCGGCCAGGCTGGCAAAGGAGGTGGCGGCCGGCTATTCCACGACCGCCAGGCCGAGGTTCGTGGCCGGCTCGATGGGCCCGACCACCAAGCTCCCGACGCTCGGACACATCTCTTTCGGCGCGATGGAACAGGCCTTCTTCGACCAGGCCGGGGGCCTTGCCAAAGGGGGGGCGGACCTGCTGGTCATCGAAACGTGCCAGGACCTCCTGCAGGCCAAGGCCGCACTCGCCGGCGTCCGCCGGTATTTTGCCGACGCCGGAAGGACGCTGCCGGTGATCGTATCGGTCACCGTCGAACAGGCCGGCACGATGCTCCTCGGAACGGAAATCGGGGCGGCCCTGACGGCCCTGGAGCCGTTCGGCCCGGACATGATCGGGATGAATTGCGCCACGGGCCCGAAGGAGATGTCGGAAAGCATCAGGCACCTCTGCCGTCACAGTTCCGCTCCTGTTTTCGTGATGCCGAACGCGGGGATTCCCGAAAATATCGGCGGACATGCGCACTACCACCTCACGCCGGAAGAGCTGGTCCGGTACCTGAGGCATTTCGTCACCGACCTGGGCGTCTCGGCCGTGGGAGGATGCTGCGGGACCACCCCGGTGCACATCAGGGCGCTGGCCGAATCGGTGGGATCGCTCCCCCCGCCGGACCGGAAATGGACCGGGGCGCCGGGATGTTCCAGTCTCTACCAGCACGTCCCCTACCGCACGGCTCCCGCGCCCACGCTCATCGGCGAGCGGACCAACGCGAACGGCAGCAGGAAATTCCGCGGCCTCCTCGCCGCGGAAGACTGGGAGGCGATGACGGCGATGGGGAAGGACCAGGCGAGGGAAGGCGCCCACATCCTGGACGTCTGCGTCGCGTTCGTCGGACGGGACGAGGCCCGCGACATGAGGGAATTCATCCCCAGGCTGAATACGCAGGTGACCCTGCCGATTATGATCGACTCGACCGAGTCCCCGGTCATCGAGGAGGCCCTCATGCGGATCTCCGGGAAGGCGATCGTCAATTCCGTCAACTTCGAGGACGGCGGGGAACGGCTGCGCAGGGTCCTCGGACTCTGCCGGAAGTACGGCGCCGCGGTGGTCGCCCTCACCATCGACGAGCAGGGGATGGCGAAATCGGTGGAACGCAAGGTGGAGATCGCCCGGCGGATCCTCGAAACCGCCGTCGGCGCCTACGGCCTGCGGGAGAGCGACGTCATCTTCGACCCGCTGACCTTTACGCTGGGATCGGGCGACCCGGAATTCCGCGAGGCAGGGGTCAACACGATCGCCGCCATCCGTGAAATCAAAAAACTCTGGCCAGACGTCCAGACGAGCCTCGGCGTCAGCAACATTTCGTTCGGCCTCGACCCGCGCGCCCGCCACGTCCTGAACAGCGTGTTCCTCCATTACGCCATCGAGGCGGGGCTTGACATGGCGATCGTGCACGCGTCGAAAATCCTCCCCCTCTACAGGATCCCGGAAGAGGAGCGCGAGGTCTGCCGCCGGCTCATCTTCAACGAACGCCCCGGGGGAGTCGATCCCCTCGAACGCCTCCTCGGGATGTTTTCGGGCGGGACCAGGGCCGAACGCGCCGTCCGGGCCGCGGACGCCCCGGTCGAGGAGCGCCTCAAAGAGAGAGTCATCGACGGAAACAAGGTCGGGCTGACGGAGGACCTCGACACCGCCCTGAAGACGACAGCGGCCCTCGACATTATAAACGGTATTCTCCTCGACGGCATGAAGACCGTCGGGGAACTCTTCGGGAGCGGGCAGATGCAGCTCCCGTTCGTCCTCCAGTCCGCCGAAGTGATGAAGAGCGCCGTCGCCTACCTCGAGAAATTCATGGACAAGGCGGACGCCACGTCGAAGGGCACGATCGTCCTGGCGACGGTCAGGGGGGATGTGCACGACATCGGGAAAAACCTGGTGGACATCATCCTGACCAACAACGGGTATACGGTGATCAATCTCGGGATCCAGTGCGCCCTCGAGAAGATGCTGCAGGCCTGGCGCGACAACGGGGCGCACGCGATCGGCATGTCGGGCCTCCTGGTGAAGTCCACGCTCATCATGAAGGAAAACCTCGAGGTGCTCACCGAGCGGGGCCTTAAAATCCCGGTGATCCTCGGGGGCGCCGCCCTCACGCGGCGCTACGTCGAACAGGACCTCAACGCGGTCTATCCCGGGAGGGTCTTTTATGCCCGCGACGCCTTCGACGGCCTGCGCCTGATGGAGCGCATCGGGGGGGGAATCGAGGTGCGGGGGGTGTCAGGCATTCCCCCGGAATCCGGGGGGGCCGGCGCAGCCGGGGAGAACGACGACCCCGGAACGGGTTACGAGGCCAAAATCCTTCTCGCCACATCCGGTTCGACGGAAACGACGCCTGCCCGGACGATCGCGCGGGTTCCGATTCCGCTGGCGCCCTTCTTCGGGACAAAAGTAAAGCGCGACGTTCCCCTCCGGGAGGTCTACAGGTATGTCAACGAAACAGCGCTGATCCGGGGACAATGGCAGGTGAAGCGGGGAAAGCTTCCCGCGGAAGAGTACCGCCGGCTCCTCGATGAAAAAATTTACCCCGAGCTGAAACATCTCCAGGACGAGGCCGAGCGGGGGAAACTCCTCCGCCCGGACGTGGTGTACGGATATTATCCGTGCCGCTCCGACGGGAACGACCTCGTCGTCTTCGCGCCCGACGGCCAGGCGGATCCATCCGCCCCCTGGGACCCGCGCGAAGGCGTGCCGCTGCGGGAGATTCTCCGGTTCACCTTCCCCCGACAGAAGAAGGACCGCAGGCTGAGCATCGCCGATTTTTTCATCCCCGGATCGGACGGGGAGTACGATGTGCTCGGGATCCAGCTGGTCACCGTGGGGGCGAAGGCTTCGGAGCACGCAAAAACGCTCTTCGATTCGGGCCGTTACCGCGAATACCTGTACTTCCACGGCCTGGGCGTCGAAACGGCGGAGGGTCTGGCCGAGTACTGGCATAAAATCGTGCGCGGGGAATTGGGGATCGGGACCGGGGACGCGCCGGAGATCAAGAAACTCTTCGGTCAGCAATACAGGGGCTCCAGGTACAGTTTCGGATATCCCGCCTGCCCCGCGCTCGAAGACCAGGAGAAGCTCTTCGTCCTGCTCAAACCGGGGAGAATCGGCGTCACGCTGACGGAAGAATTCCAGCTCGTGCCGGAACAGTCGACCTCCGCCATCATCGTCCATCACCCGGAGGCCCGGTATTTCACACTCTAGGACCCGGTATTCCACCCGCCCGGACCAGCGGGTCTCTTTGGAAATTCCTCGGGATTTCCCTATAATCAATGAAGACGCTCGATAATGACGAATTCCGCCGCGCGATCGGTGAGTTCAACAGCGGACACTACTTCGAATGTCACGATACCCTCGAGGCGCTGTGGGTACTCTCCTCGGGCGGGGAGAGGCGGTTTCTCCAGGGCATGATCCAGGTCTCGGTCGGGTTTTACCACTTCTTCAACGGCAACCCGAGCGGCGCCCTGAGCCAGTGGGGGAAGGGGAGGGGAAAGCTCGAGGCCTTCGCGCCCGCGTACGGGGGCATCGACCTGGAGATGTTGCTCGGGAGCGTCGGGGACTGGATCTTGGTCGCCTCCCGGACGCTGAGCGGGGAGAAGGTCCCGGTCGAAAATTTACAGACACCTACTTGTGAATTCCACCACAACCGTTAACGGAGAGTACCATGGCCACAATGATCACCGAAGAGTGCATCAACTGCGGGGCGTGCGAACCGGAATGCCCGAACACCGCAATCTATGCCGGCGGCGTCAACTGGGAGCTGAACGGCGTCTCAAATCCGGCGCTCTCAGCGGAATTTTATTACATCGTCCCCGAGAAGTGCACGGAATGCGTTGGGCATTTTGACCAGGAACAGTGCGCCGCGGTCTGCCCGGTCGATTGCTGTGTGCCGGACCCCAACAGGGTCGAATCGGAGGAGGAACTCTCCGCGCGCGCGAAGCAGCTTCACCCTTCGAAGGAGTTCGCCGAACTCTCCGCGACGACTTCGCATTTTAGAAAATAATCCCCGGACCACCCGGGAGTGAGGTCGGTTGGACCGGTGGTTCGACCGGCCTTTTTTCGTTACTATGAAAATCGGTCCATACACCATCGACCCGGTCGAGACCGGGCGCTTCGCCCTCGACGGGGGCGCGATGTTCGGCGTGGTCCCGAAACCGCTCTGGAGCAGAACGAACCCCGCTGATGACCGGAACAGGATCACCCTCGCCGCGAGGGCGCTCCTTCTCCGGGACGGGAAGCGCACGATCCTCGTCGACAACGGCAACGGCTCGAAATTCACAGAGAAACTGCGCGATATCTACCGTTTGGACAACTCCTCCTCCGACCTGGTGGCCTCCCTCGCATCGCTGGGTGTTTCGCCGGAGGACGTCACCGACGTGATCCTGACGCACCTCCATTTCGACCACGCCGGCGGATCGACCGCCATCTCGGACGGCAGGGCCGTCCCGGCTTTCCCGAACGCGAAATATTACGTCCAGCGGGAGCACTGGGCGCAGGCGATGAACCCCACGCCGAAGGACCGGGCGAGCTTTTTCCCGGACGACTATATGCCGCTGAAACGCGAGGGGGTTCTGGAATTCACCGACGGGGAGGGAGAGCTCTTCCCCGGCGTCGGGGTCCTGGTGATGAACGGTCACACCGCCGCACAGCAGCTGCCGCTCATCTCCGACGGCACGACCACGCTCCTCTTCTGCTGCGACCTTTTCCCCACCACGGCGCACATCCCCCTGCCCTACGTCATGGCCTACGATCTCCGGCCGCTGACGACGATGGCCGAGAAGGAATCGGTCCTCGAACGGGCGGACGCCGGACGCTGGATTCTGTTCTTTGAACACGACCCGGAGACCGCCGCCTGCACGGTCAGGCGCGGCGAGAAGGGAATCGCGTTCGATGCGGCTGTCCGGATCGGGTAGGCCGGGCCGCGAAGGTCGCATCGGATGCGGCAGAGAGAAAAACAGCCTGTGACCGCTCAGGATCGATGGCTCCGCGTTGCGTCGATGCGCGACCTCGCCCCTGGCGGGCGCCTGAGGGTGCAGAGGGAGGGGATGGACCTCTTCGTCGTGATGTGCGAAGGGGTCGTCTATGCGTGCGATAACACCTGCGCGCACCAGCATTTCGCCCTGCTTCACAGCGGCATGCTTCGGGGCTGCCTGGTCACCTGCCCGATGCACGGATGGACGTACGATGTCCGTACCGGGCTTTCGGAGACGGGGGAGGGACGGATTGCGACGTACCCGGTGTCGGTCCGGGGGGACGACGTCTTCATCGCGGTCCCATGATTCCCCCGAACCGCACCACCCGCGCGGGTCCCCGGGCATGAACGGCTTAAAGGATTACATCAGGAACAGGGCCCGCGGGCTCGGGATCGACCTGGTCGGGTTCGCGGCCGTGTCGGAGCCAGGCCCGGAGAGGGGAAGACTGGAGGAATGGCTCTCGGAAGGCCGGCACGGCACGATGGCATGGCTGGAAAAAAATCGGGAGCGAAGGTCCGATCCGCGGCTCGTCCTCCCGGGGGTGAAATCGATCGTCTCCGTGGGCCTCAATTATCACTCGCCCCACCATCACGCGGGATCCCCGGGAGCCGGAAAGGTGTCCAGGTACGCGTGGGGCGACGATTACCACGACGTGCTCGGACGCCGGCTCGAGGAGCTCCTCGCCGGCATCCGGGAGCTCGACCCCTCGATCGGAGGGAAGGTGTACGTCGACACCGGGCCGGTGATGGAGAAGGCCTGGGCCCAGCGCGCGGGTCTCGGCTGGCAGGGGAAACACACCAACCTGATTTCGCAGGAGCTCGGCTCCTGGCTTTTTCTGGGGGAGATTCTCCTGACGGCGGAGATCGAACCGGACGTGCCCGAGACCGACCACTGCGGGAACTGCACCCTCTGCATCGAGGCATGCCCGACCGGCGCGATCACCGAGCCGTATGTCCTTGACGCGCGGCTCTGCATTTCTTATCTGACCATCGAGAACCGCGGACCGATCCCCGGCGAGCTCCGGGACCGGCTCGACGGCTGGATCTACGGCTGCGACGCATGCCAGGACGTCTGTCCCTGGAACGATCGCGCGGTCGATTGCGGCGATCCGGCGTTTGGGCCCAGGGAGGGAAACATCGACAGGGATCTCCGGGAAGTCCTGGAAATGGGCGAAGCGGAGTTCCGGGCGGAGTTCACCGGGAGCCCGATACGACGCACGAGGCACGGGGGGTTCAGGCGCAACGCGCTCGCCCTTCTGGAATGGGAAGATCACACAGCACACACTACCACCGATAACCATGGAACGTAAACACAACGTCATCATCATCGGGTCCGGCCCTGCCGGGCTCACCGCCGCGCTGTACGCGGCCCGGGCGAATTTCAAACCGCTCGTCTTCGAAGGGATACAGCCGGGGGGCCAGCTGACCATTACCACCGATGTCGAAAATTACCCGGGATTCCCGGAAGGAATCCTCGGGCCCCGGCTGATGGACCTGTTCAGGAAACAGGCGCAACGGTTCGACGCGCAGACCCTCTTTCAGGACGTGACGAAGGTCGATTTCAGCGCGAGGCCGTTCAAACTCTGGTCAAACGAGGACCTGTACCTGGCCGGCGCCGTCATCATCGCCACGGGCGCATCGGCGAAATGGCTGGGAATCCCGTCGGAACAGCGCTTCCTGGGGCACGGGGTATCTGCCTGCGCGACCTGCGACGGTTTCTTTTTCAAGGGGCTCGAGGTTGCCGTCGTCGGGGGCGGTGACACCGCGATGGAAGAGGCGAACTTCCTCACCCGGTTCGCATCGAAGGTCACCATCATTCACCGCAGGGACCGGCTCCGCGCGTCGAAAATCATGCAGGACCGCACGCTCGCGAATCCCAGGATCGCCGTGATGTACGAGACCGTGATCGAGGAAATCCTGGGGAAGGAAGTAAACGGCAGGAGGTCTCTGACCGGCATCCGCGTCCGGAACGTCAGAAACGGTTCGGTGAGGGATGTCCGGATTGACGGTGTGTTCATGGGAATCGGACACCAGCCGAATACGCAGCTTTTCCGCGGACAGGTCGACCTGACGGAAAGCGGGTACATCATCGTGGCGCCGGGCACGACGAAGACAAACATCCCCGGTGTTTTCGCCGCCGGGGACGTCGCCGATCCTCATTACCGGCAGGCCGTGACGGCCGCGGGCACAGGGTGCATGGCGGCGATGGACGCGGAACAATTCCTGGAATCGTTGCACTGACCCGGTCGTTCAATCTGTCATGCGGAATTGGCACGCGATTGCCATTGTGTCCGAACAACCTGAAAATATGATTTCCCCGGCCTGTCACTCTGTCAACCTCTCCGGTCTGCCAGCGCCTCATCCGCGTGGTGTGAGGGCTGAAGCCTCTGGCATGGGAGTTGTAATCTCTACCATCAGAGAGTGAAATCAGCCAACATTCTAACCGATGAACCACGAAAGGAGCATGAGACAATGACAGTAATCCGCTGGAAACCCGTCAGGGATATATCGCGCTGGTCGCCGGTCAACGATCTGGCCGCCGAATTCCTGAACATGCAGAAGGATATTGACCGGATGTACGACCGGTACCCGGGGGACGCACGCTGCGTTTCGCAGTGTACGGACATCTGCCCCTCGGTGGACGTCGTGGAAAACGACGGCAATTTCATCGTGAACGCCGAGCTGCCCGGGGTCGGGAAAAGCGACGTCAAGATCACCGTCGTGGAGGGCGTTCTCACGATCAGGGGCGAAAAGAAACAGGAGACGGAAGGGAAGGGGGATAATTTCCACAGGATCGAGAGGTCGTTCGGTTCGTTTGAGCGGTCGTTCACCCTCCCGACGGCAGTCCAGAGCGACAAGATCGAAGCGGACTTCTCAAATGGGATCCTCACGATTTCCATCCCGAAATCGGAGCAGGCTAAAACCCGGGAAATCGAAGTGAAAGTGAAATAATCAGTCCGTTTCTCTCCGAAAAGGCGTTCGGGCCGGTACGGCCTGGACGCCTTTTTTTTCGAAGGAAAAAAGGAACATGACCCATCCGATGGAGGCTATTGACTTTGGACGGGTAGTTTCGTATAATTAGGCGATTTTTAAGCAGGTTATAGGCATCGTTTCATGAATAAATTTCGATGAACCCGGGTTACCTTGAGTAATTCAATAAAAGCGGCCGGTTCACGCCATCCCTTCGCGCCGCGGGGATCCCGCGCGTTTCCACAGTTCTTACCCTCGAGCATGCAGCACTCACCTTCGCGGGCGGGTCATGTTTCACTACCTAAGGAGAAATAACATTGACTAAGGCCGACATTGTTGATCATATCGCTTCCGGGACGGGTTTGACGAAAGTCGAAACGGAAGCCGTTGTCGATGGTTTCATCCAGACGGTGATCGAAGCCCTGAAGGAAGGGAAGAATATCGAGATCCGGGGTTTCGGAAGTTTTAAGACGAAGAAGCGGAAAGGACGGATCGCCCGTAATCCGCGGACGGGGGCGCAGGTCCAGGTCGACGAACATTTCGTACCGTTTTTCAAAGTTTCGAAAGAGTTGAAGTCGACCGTGAACCAGAACCTCAAGAGGAAACAACCTGCCGGCCTGTAATTTCCTCCCGTGAGCACCTCACGCCCATGCCCATCGTGCGGCGCCGGACTTGAAGAAGGCGACCGGTTCTGCCCCTCCTGCGGGAGGGCGGCGGAAACGTCCCGGACGCCGACCGCCGCCGAAGCATCCGGCACTGCGGCCACCACCTGCCCCTTTTGCGGCGATGTGAACCCGGGCCCGGTCGCGACATGCGCAGCCTGCGGCGCCAGGATCGGGGAACCGGGACGGAGCGACGTAACCGCACGCAGGGCCGTGAAACCAGAGCAGGGGATCGGGATCTTTCAGAGCTGGAAGTTCACGCTCGGAATCGGAGCCGTCCTCGTCACCGCACTGATTTTTATCGTTTCCTCTCAACAGGTCCCCGACACCGCCGGTGTGAAGGAAGACCCCCACGACGCCGGGATGATGCAGCGCATCAGGGAGCTCCAGGCCCATATTGAAGAACACCCCCGGGATCCGGATGCGCTGCTCGAATTCGCCAACCTGCTCTACGATGTCAGGTTTTTCCAACGCGCGGCCGAGATGTACGAACGATACCTCCTCCTGAACCCTGCAAATACCGACGCCCGCGTCGACCTGGGAACGTCGTATTTCCAGTTGTCCTTCACCGATACCGCGCGGGGCGGCGATATGATCTCAAAGGCGGAATCCTGTTTTCTGAAGGCCATCGGGGTGAAGCCGGAACATCAGCTCGCCCATTTCAACCTCGGGATCATCCATCTTCACCGGGGCGATCTGGCGGAGGCGAACGAGTGGCTGCGGAAGTCCATCGATATCGATCCAACCACAGGGGCCGCCGAACGCGCCCGGCAATTGCTTTCACAACACGTCCCGAACAAACCATCATAACCCACAGGAGCACGGAATGCCCAGCGGCAAGAAACGTCTGAGAAAAAAAATGGCGACCCACAAGAGGAAAAAGCGACTCCGCAAGATGCGCCATAAGAAGAAAAACCGTTAACGGTCGGGAGGGGGTCCCCCTCGATCTGATCATCTCCGCCCCGTTCTCGGGAACCTCCCCGAACGGAGGCTTCCGTCGTCGTTTACTTGATTTTTTAATCCAATCTTTTTACTTTGAAAAGGGTTCATCACTTTTCCACAAATTACAGCTGCGTCAGGAGGTGGGGGTACAATGCCGAAGGAAAATAGCGGGCTTGCCAAAGGGCTCTTCATCGGGTTTCTCGCCGGGGGGATCGCGGGCGCCATCGCCGCCCTGCTCTATGCTCCGAAGAGCGGGAAAGAGCTGAGGGGCGACATTAAAAGGAAGACGGAGGAATTGACGGGGGATGTGGGCGAATACATCCGTTCCGCCGGGAGCAGGACCACCGAGATGGTCAACAAGGGGAAAAACCGATCCGACGAGCTGGTCGCGTCGGCCCGGGAAAAGGCCGGGCACCTCATGGACGACGCTGAAAAAGTCCTGACGGATATCCGCTCCCGCGCGACTTCGGAAGAGGGTAAAATTAAAAGCGCCCTGCGCGCGGGCGTGGACGCGTATAAATCGGAAAAGGGCCGGGGAGCGTAGGCCCCCCGCGCGACGGGCTGACCGACTCAGGAGAAGGAGAACCATGGAAGAATTCGCAACCGTCGTCCAGGTCTTGTCCAACCTCGCCGTGATCATCCTCTGTGCCTTCCTCATCGCATTTCTGATCCGCCTGAGGGGCATCCTCGAAGTTGTGGAGAAAGACATCAAAGAGTTGAGCTCCCGCACCCTGCCGGTCCTGGACAACCTCGAGGTCGTCACCGATAAAATCAGGAACATCGCGGAAAATGTGGATGACCAGGTCGAACTGGTCAAGGATTCTATCAACTCCGTCAGGGAAATCGCCGATAATGTCGTGGACTTCGAACGCCGCATCCAGGCGAGGATCGAAGAACCTGTGCTGGAGACCATCGGGACCATCGCCGCCGTCTTGAAGGGGGTGAGGGCGTTTTTCGTCCGGCTGAAAGCCTGACCGCAACATCCCGCCCGTCGCGATCCGTCGGATCCTCCCCTGACCGTTTCCAATTTCTTCCGGAGTGCGAGAAACACACCCCAAATTATTCTCACCATCTTCGCAAGGGAAGTAACCTATGAAAGAATATCACCCCGATAGTATCAGGAATATCGCGCTCATCGGGCACGGGGGCTCGGGTAAGACATCGTTCTCGGAGGCGGCCTGTTTCTGCGCGGGCTCCACCACCAGGCTTGGCAGGGTCGAAGAGGGAAACACCATCTCCGACTACCACCCCGACGAGGTCGAGCGCCAGATCTCAATCAATTCCGCGGTTATTTCCAACGAGTGGCACGGCTACAAGATCAACCTGATCGACACCCCCGGGTACACCGATTTCACCGGCGAAGTGAAAGCGAGTCTCAGGGTCGCGGATACCGCGCTGATTTTCCTGAAGGCGGTGGAGGGCGCCGAAGTCGGGACGGAGATCGTCTGGGAATACACCAGGGAGCTCAGGATTCCCTCGCTGTTCGTCGTGTCGAAACTCGACAACGAAAACGCGGATTTCGACAACGTCGTGGGCCAGGCGCGCGAACGGTTTTCACACGACGTCATTCCGGTCCA
>DATDQD010000326.1:0-20931 GCA_035292425.1 Bacteroidota bacterium | reverse complement strand
GGTTGTTCCTCCCGCTACCAACCTACCGGACGGTTGGTTATTTATGAAAAAAAAACTTCACCCCGGGAGCGTCAAGCTCCCGCTGCCGCTAATTGTCTGGCCGGCCAATCGACCTGACCGTTGTCCATCTTCATTCCGTCCCACCGGGGGGTTCCCCCTTGCGGTTTCCCCGTCGCGGGCGCTCCCACCTCTGCAGGACCGAGCGCATCTGCTCCCTCACCTCCGGCGTTCCGAAGTACCGCCGGAAATCGTCGACGGTCATCCGCTTCATTTCCGTGTCGGTGGAACCGGCGGTGTGAAGCATCGTCCGTTTCAGCGCCCCGGTGAGCGCCCTGGGCTTCGATCCGACAGACTGCGCCCAGGAGATTGCCTTTCCCATGAGCTCTACCCGGTCATCGACGAGGTCGTCGACGAAGCCGACGCGCAGCGCCTCCTCGGCGTCCATGATGGCGCCCCCGTACAGGACCTTGCGCGCCTCGCGAAGTCCCATCACCCGTACTGCCTGCCGGATGCTCTTCGCCGCCGGCAGAAGCCCGTGATTCACCTCCGGGAGTCCGAACCGCGCGGATCGGACCGCGACACGGTAGTCCGAGAACAGGCAGAACTCCGCCCCGCCGCCGACGGCATATCCGTTGACCGCGCAGACGACCGGGGCGTCGATCCGCTCCATAAGGCTGATTACGTCATGGAACGCGAGGACCCGGGCGATCCCTCCCCGGACCGTCAGCCCCTCCAGTTCCTTGACGTCCCCGCCGGCCGAGAAAAACCGGTCCCCGTGCCCGGTGAGGACGATCCCCTTCACCTCGTTCCCACGCCGCGCGAGTTCCTCCAACGTCCGCCGGAGCGCCATCACCGTGGCATTGTCAAGGGCATTGGCTGGCGGGCGATGGATCGTCAGGACGACCACTCCGTGTTCCTCGGAGCGTTCGAGCCCCACGGGGCCTGCGACACACGTGGATTTCCCCTTCACGCCGCGCGGAACCAATAGACGCCCCTGCCGTCCACTCTCTCGAATGTCAGGGATTGTCCGATCGACAACCCTTCCCCTTCCTTGTCACTGGCGAGCCTTGCGGTGACTCGAAGCCCTGGCGCCAGGTCCACGAGAAGAACGGTATACGGGACGTCGGCACGGAACGCCTCGGGCGCGACCCGTGTCACGGTGTAGGAGTAGATCGTCGCCTGCGCACCCAGGTTATCCTGCGCGAAACCGATGCCGCCGCACGCTCCGCAGACGTACCGGGGCGGTATCGCCGGTGTCCCGCATCCTGTGCACCTTAATACCGGAACGGTCTTTTCGTCGATCTTCATGACGCCCTCCGGAAGATGTTCACGGTGACGACCTGCCCCGTCGCGCCGAGATTGTGCGTCAGGGCGATCTCCGCGTCCTTTACCTGGTTCTCATGGTTTCCTCGGAGCTGCCGGACGACCTCGTAGACCTGGCCGATCCCCGTGGCCCCCACGGGGTGCCCCTTGGAGATCAGTCCTCCGCTGGGATTGATCGGCACTTTCCCGTCCACTCGCGTGAGCCCCTCGGCGACGGCAAATCCCCCCCGCCCCTTGGGGAAGAACCCGAGATCCTCGCTGTCGACGATCTCGGCGATCGTGAAGCAGTCGTGCAACTCCACAACGTCCACGTCGGCAGGGACAATCCCTGCCATGGCGAACGCTTTCTTGCCCGCGATCACCGTCGCGTCGAGGGTCACCGGGTTCGGGGTGTCATAGAGGGTGGTGTATCCCGTGGACTGCGCGGTACCGATGATCTCGACAGGGTTTGGGTTGAACCGGCGTGCGATTTCCGTGGAACACAGGACCACCGCGGCCGCCCCATCGCTGATCGGACAGCAGTCGTAGATCCGCAGCGGGTCGGCCACCAGCTTCGACTCCCGGATCTTCTCGATGGCGACCTTGTTCCGGAAGCGTGCCCTCGGGTTGTTCACGCTGTTATCGTGGTTCTTGAGAGACACGAGAGCGAGGTGCTCCGCGGTCGTTCCGAACTCGTGCATGTGGCGTTTGGCCACGAGCGCAAAGAATCCGGGGAAGGTCAGCCCGGTTCTCCCCTCCGAATCGTGGTCCATCGCCGTCGCCAGCCCCTCGGTGTTCTTCTCCGTAGAGGCGTGGGTCATCTTCTCGACCCCGATCGCGAGGACGAACTGTGCCTGGTCCGACGCGATGAGGGAGTAGGCGTGCCGCAGGGCGATCCCCCCCGAACAGCACGCACCCTCCACCTTTGTGCAGGGAATGTCCTTACGCAACCCCAGCAGGTCCCCGATCTGCGGGGCGATCGTTTCCTGGCCCGTCAGGACCCCGGAGATGAAATTTCCGACGTATAGCGCCTCGATTTCCTTTCGGTCGAGACCTGCATCCGCGAGCGCCTGGTTGGCGGCCTGGATCGCCATCGCCTTCAACCCAAGCCCCTCCAGGACCCCGAACGGCGTCGTGCCGATACCTATGATGGAGACTCCTCGCATCCTTTTCTCCTCTTTCTGGATCTTCGCGATCCCAAATCCAGTTTCCCGCCGCCGCGGAACAACATCCCCCCCGGAGGGATCGGCCGCGGAAGTTTCAGGGAAGGGGTTTGAGCCCCTCCCGGTACCGGCGGGCCAGGTCGGCGTACAATCGTTTCCCGATCATCCGGAAGTCCTTCTTCGCCTCGTCGAGGGCGCCGATCGGCTCGGCGGGAACTCCGGCCACGATCGTGTCGGGCGGCACGTCCTGACGGGATCGCACAACGGCCCCTTCCCCCACGATGCACCATTGGCCGACCTTCGCATCTACGCCGATGACGGCGCCCATGCCGATGGTGGCGTAGTCACCGATCCGGACGGCGTGCACAGTTGCGTTGTGACCGATGGTAACGTACTTCCCCACAATGCACTCCTTGTCCGGGTAGCAGTGGATGACGCAGTTCTCCTCCACAGCCGTGTAGGCGCCGATCGTGATCGATCCGAAATCGCCGCGGAGTACCGCCCCGGGGCCGATCCAGCAACCGGCCCCGATGCGAACATTCCCGATGACCTGGGCGTTCGGGCTGATGTAAACCCCTTCCTCCAAGCGCGGGACACGCCCTTCCAGTTCGTACAATCCCATCCCTTCCCGTCCTCCGTCATTTCCCCGTGGGTCAAGGGTTCTCGTACCACGCTTCCCAGCTGCACCAGAGATCCTCGGCACGCGCGTCCGGCGGGCAGGTGACGCAACGGAAGCGGAGATCGGGATTGAGCCCCTTGAGGAATCCTTCAAAGAATGCCTCTCCGACGGGCCGGCAAGCGAGTTCGGGCAGCCCTTTCCGCCGCCGGCTCTTCTGGGGTCGGCAATCGGTAACGGACATACGGCAACGGTCTCCTTTAACCGCCACCTTCCCGCCAAGGTTGCCCCACACCGGGGAGAGGAGGAACGCCTTCCCGACGTCCCGCAAGTCGGTCATCGTCTCCTTCCCGAAGAACGATTTCAGGTACTTCGCTTCGAGCTCCCCCTGCCTCCGCCAGACCTCCGCGTCGCTTTTCGTCGCCCGTTCCGGATCCGTGACCTTCTCCATCTCCAGAAACCATAAGCTCCCGAGCGTAAGGCCCAATCGTCCGTACAGTTTCGCGAGCTCAACGAGCTGCTCCTTCGCCAGGCTCTCGTAGACTCCATGGGTGGTCAGTTCCATCCCGATCGCCCCGGCGGACCTAATACAGTTTCACGGCCCCGGAAATACCCTCCTCCCGGACCTTGAATCGTTGGATCCGCTCCGTCGCGGTCTTCGGGAGCTTTTCCCTGATCACGATGTAACGGGGACGCATGAACCGCGCCAGGTTCTTCTCGGACCAGGCGTGGAACTCCTCCGGCGCCAGCGCCTCGCCTTTCCGGACGACGAGGTGCGCAACGATCTCCTCCTCCTTCAGTTCCGCCTTCTCCGGCGCTATATAGCCGACGATGGCGCTCTCCGCGATCTTCGGGTGACCGTTCAGGTGATGCTCGATGTGCTCCACCGACACCATCTCCCCGCGCACGCGGAGGGCGTCCTTCTTCCGGCCGACGAAGTGGAGGTGCCCCTTCGGGTCGAGCTTCCCCAAGTCCCCCGTGTGGAGGTCCGTGCGCCCCTTCCCGACCTTCAGGCTGGAGGCGGACGCCTCGGGGTTCTTGTAGTACCCCTTCATCACGACGCCGCAGCGGCAGCGGCAAACGATCTCGCCGGTCTCACCCTCGGGGAGGATCTCTCCATTGTTCCCCACGATCATTATCTCGTCCGGGGGTTTCGGAAGTCCGTCCGACCCGGGGTAGATCTGATCCTGCGGAACCTCCGTCATGAACGGGTGCTCCGTCTGCCCGTAGAGGCTCTGGAAACTGAGGTTCGGCCACCGCTCCTTCATGATCGCGTACATGGCGCCGAACGTTCCAACGATTCTCAGCCGGACCTTCTGCTCGAAATCGCATTTCGGCAGCTTCATCAGGTTCAGCGGCACCGTCCCTGTCCAGTGGTCCTGGGTGATCCCGTACTTCTCGATCGTCTCCCAGTACGTCTCGGGGTGAAACCGGTCTTCCATCACCACGAGGCATTTGTAGTAGAGTGCCCCGAGCAAAATGAGGTACGCCCACCCGTGGAAGAACGGGAGGTAGACGTGGATCCGGTGGTTTTCATCCGTCCCGAGCTCCTCAAGCCCGCGCACCCCGGTCCGGATAAAGGTGTTGTGGGTGTGCATCACGCCCTTCGGGAACCCCGTCGTCCCTGAGGTGAAGATGATCATCGAGAGGTCGTCCGGCTTCGCGAGACTCTCGAACTCCGTCTTTTCGTCCCGGGCCATCTCCGAAAACTTCTCGAGGGGAAGCGAGGTCACGCGGTTGGCGGAGTCCACGATCGCCTGGGACAAGACGTCATGGAACTTCGCCGAGACGCAGACATACGATGCGTCGGAAGCGTCGATGATGTAGCGGAGGCTTTCCCCGATGAGCATGGTGTTGATCGGAACCCAGACGGCGCCGATATTCGTTATCGCCATGATCGTGTAGAGAAGCTCCGGGATATTCTCCGCCATCGTGCATACCTTGTCGCCCTGCTTCACCCCGTAGCGGTTCACGAGGAGATTCGATATCCGGTTCACCTTGGTCTCGAACTCGCCGAAGGTGTCCCGGCATCCCGTCTGCACGTAATAGAGGCACGGCTTGTCCTTGGCGGCGCGGGTCGCCTCGCGCATCAACTCCCGTGTCGTCATGTTGACCTTCGTGATGTCCGTGCCGCTCATCAACCTCTCCTTTCCCTGCGTGTCGTTGCCTCGATCATCCCTGTCGGAGGAGGCCGCCGGAACTCCGGGAGCAGCCGCAATCCCCTACTTCACGAATGCTCCCTGTCGGTTTTTCGATCCCAGGTGGCCGGCGTGATCCCCTCGTTCCGGAGCTTGTATTTCTCGACTTTCTGCGTCGGCGTCCGGGGAAGCTCCGTCACGTATTCGATGAAGCGGGGAATCGCGAAGTAGGCCATCCTCTCATCGCAGAAGCGGACTAACACCATCGGGGCCAGGGTCTCCCCCGGCTTCAGGATCACAACGGCCTTCACCTCGTCCTCGCCCAATTCGGACGGAACCGGAACGACGGCCGATTCAGCCACTTTCGGGTGGGAATTGATCACCCTCTCCACTTCGTAGGAGCTGATGTTCTCCCCCCGGCGGCGTATGGCGTCCTTCGTCCGGTCCAGGAAGAAGAACCAACCGTTCTCATCCTTGACGCCACGATCCCCGGTGTGGAACCAGAGATTGCGGACCGCCGCGAGGGTGGCCTCCGGCATCTTGTCGTACCCCTCCATCATCGCGAATGGCTCGTTGGGACGTACGACGATCTCCCCGGGAACATTCGGAGGGCAGGGGAGGTCGTTCCCGTCGAATACATCCACCTGGTAGAGCCAGGAAGGCTTTCCGCAGGACCCGGGCGGTGGCCTTTCGTCCCACGGCGTCGAAAGGACCAGGCCGTCCTCCGTGGCACCGTAGGCTTCCTGCATCCCGACCCCGAACCGCCGCTCGAAGGCATCGCGGAACTCCTTGGGGATGGGGACGGCATATACCTTCCGGAGGGGGTTATCGGAGTCGTCGGGTCGCGGGGGTTGGCTGTTGAGCATGTGGAGGATCCCCCCTACGGAGATGAATCCCGTGACGCCGTATTGCCGGACGTCGTCCCAAAACTGCCCTACGCTAAACTTCTCCCGCAGAAGCATCCTTCCCCCGACCAGCATCGCCGCAAGCGCCTGGAACTTCCCGGCGACGTGGAAGAACGGGAGGAAATTGTAAAGCACATCCTCTTCCGAGTAGCGCATGATCTCGACGTGCCGCGAGGCCAGGCGATAGTTGAAGTTCACGGGGATCAGAACCCCCTTCGAGCGTCCGGTGGTTCCGGAGGTGAAGACGATCGAGCAGATGTCCGAGGCGTGGACGGGAACCTCCGGAAGGTCTACCCCGTCCAGGAAAAGAGTCCGGAGAGATACGGGGGTGAAGCGGGCCGGGTTCGTCCACAGAGCCCCCGGCGCGGCGGAGCGGACGACGAGCTTTTCGATCCCCTCGAGTTTCCTCTCAATGGGCAGGAGGCGTTCGAGGTATTCCTCCTCGATCACCAGGGTCTTCGCGCCCGAGAAATTGAGGATGTACTCAAGAAGATCCCCCTTGTAGGCCGTATTGATCGGGACCTCGACCGCGCCAAGCCGGGACAGGGCGAACCATAGGAACAGATAGTCGTCCGAAACGTTCATCATGATGCACACCCGGTCTCCCTTGCCGACGCCGATCCCGCGAATTCCCGCGGCAAGCCTATCGGACTCCTTGCGCAGCCGTTCGTACGTATACGACCGGTCGACGTAGTGAAAGAAAACCCGGTCCCCGTGGGTGTCGGCCCTGTCCCTCAGGATGGCAGCGATGGAACGCCTATCCCACGGGCAATCGGTGAACGTCATATGCATCCTCCTCCCGTTCCGGAAAAATCGATCAGCATCCGAGATTCCGCGCGATCACCATCCGGCAGATCTCGCTCGTCCCCTCGCCTATTTCCATCATCTTGACGTTGCGGTACAAGCGTGAGATCTGATACTCCTTCATGAACCCGTACCCGCCGTGGATCTGGAACCCCATCATGACGTTCTTCACCGCCATCTCCGAAGAGACGAGTTTCGCCATCGTTGCCTCGATGTGGTGCGGAAGCCCCCGGTCCTTGAGCCACGCGGCCTTGTAGGTAAGAAGGCGCGCCACCTCGACGTTCACCGCCATCTCGGCGAGCTTCGCCTGAATCGCCTGGAACTTGCAGATCGGGCTGCCGAACTGGACCCTTTCCTTGGCATGATTTAAGGAATAATCGAGGGCTGCCTGCGCGATCCCCGCCCCGATCGCGCCGAAGGCGATCCGCCCGAGGTTCAACCCCCCGAGCGCCTGGGCGATCCCCTTCCCGCGCTCCCCGAATAGGTTCCCCTCGGGGATGCGGCAATCGTCGAAGACCAGCTCGCGCGTGTCCATGATGTTCCAGCCGATCTTCTTGAGCTTGTTCCCGATGTGGAACCCCGGCGCCCCTTTCGGAACGATCAGGCTGCTGATCTCCTTCCGTCCGTCCTCCCTCAGCCCGGTGATCGCCATCAGGACAACGCCGAGGCTGTTTTCGAGGCCGGCGTTGGTGATGAAGATCTTTGTCCCGTTGATGACCCACTCCCCATCCTTGAGGATGGCCCGGGTCTGTATGGCGTTGGCGTCCGAACCGGCGTTCGGCTCCGTCAACGCGAAGGAGGCCATCTTTTCCCCGCTTGCGAGAATCGGGAGATACGTCGCCTTGTGCTCCTCGGACCCGAACAGGAGGAACATGTCGCTGACAAGCTGGTGCACCTGGTAGGAGGTGGTGAAGGCGTCATCGGCCCGCGCAAATTCCTCGAGGATCAGCACGTAATCGAGGATACTCAAGCCCGGTCCACCGTACTTTTCCGGGATGTTCACCCCGGTGTACCCGAGCGCCCGCATCTTCTCCCACGTGTCGTACGGCCATTTCCCGCTCTCTTCCAGTTCCTCCGCCCTCGGTGCAATCTCCTCCTGCGCGAACTTGTGCGCATTCTCCTTGATCAATTGCTGCTCCTGCGTCAACTCGTAGCGCATTCCGCCTCCTCCTGTTCGTTCCTTAACCCGCGGATTTACCGAAATACTTCTCCTGGAGATCGTCCCGTGCCGAGAGCAACCGGCTTTCCCCTTCAAGGACCACCCGTCCCTTCTCGATGACATAGCAGTAATCCGACGCTCCCAGGCTGCGGACGATGTTCTGCTCGACCATCAAGACCGACATCCCTTGCCGGATCAGCCCGGAAAGATGCAGGAAGATTTCCTTCACGAGAAGGGGAGCCAGTCCAATCGACGGCTCGTCGATCAGCAGGATCCGGGGCTTGAGTAGGAGGGCGCGCGCGATGGCCAGCATCTGCTGCTCCCCGCCGCTCATCAGCGAGGCCAACTGGTTGTATCGTCCCTTCAGGTGAGGAAATCGTTCCAGGATATCGTCCACTGCCTCCTTGAAATCAGACGCTTTCCCGTAGCGGTCCCGGACGAGGAGCAAGTTCTCCTTTACCGTGAGGGTCCGGAGAATCCCACGGTAATCCGGGACATAGGCGACATCCTTTCGGACGATGCGGTGCGCGGGATCCCGCGTGATGTCAACGCCTCCCAATTCGATCCGCCCCGACTTCTTCTCGTGGAGGTTTACGATGCTTCGGAGGAGGGTCGTCTTCCCCGCCCCATTCGGGCCGACGATGGCGACGAAGGATCCCTCCCGGACGTGCACGTTGACGTCGGTCAGGACCATCGCCTTGTGGTACCAGGCGTTGAGGGCCGACACTTTAAGCATCCTGTCCCCCGATGTACGCCTCGACGACCCGCCGGTCGGAGAACGCCCCCTTGATGCCGCCGTCGTAGATCACGACACCGAAATCGAGGACAACGACGTCCGCGCAGATCTTCTGGACGGCCCGGAGATCGTGCTCGACGAAGAGCACTCCGCAACGGTTCCGATCGCCGTACTCCCGGATGAGGTACAGCACCTCGTCCGTCTCGTCGTTCGAGAGACCGGAGCAGATCTCGTCGAGGAGGATCAGCTTCGGTGACAGGGAGACCGCCCGGGCGAACTCGACCTTCTTCACCAGGATGATCCCGGCCCGCGCCATCGGCTCCTGCCATCTCTCCGGTGGTATGCCGCACGCCCGGAGGCACTGCTCCGTCCACTCCCTCAGGCGGGCACGCCGCGTGACGAGTCCGAGGTCCCGGTTGTTCATGCTTCCGAGAAGAACATTCTCGAAGACCGAGAGATGCCACGCCAGTGACGGCTTCTGGAACGTTCTGCCGACCCCCGCCCGCGCCACGATGTGGGAACGCAGGCCTGTGAGGCCCGTGCCGGAAAGGAAAACCTCCCCCGCGTCGGCACGATAGAACCCCGTGATGATGTTGAAGAGGGACGTTTTCCCCGCCCCGTTCGGGCCGATGAGTCCCTTGACGCCGGACGCGTCCACGCGGAACGAGACGTCGGAGAGGATTCGGGCTCCGCCGAACGAAATGCTGACATTGTCAACGCGAAGGAGCATGGCTCTCCTTCGCGTCCTGTACGGGCCGGGATCGGCGGAACAGGGACGTCACCCGTGCGCAATAGCTGAGCAGGCCGTCGGGCAGAAACATGACGATCACGACGAGCAGGACCCCGTAGATCAGCGTGTGATATTCCAGGAACCGCTCCCAGAGAATCTGGTCGATGAAAACGAGGATCACCCCCCCGACGATGGGACCGGCGAGCGTTCCGATTCCCCCAAAGATGCTCACGATAATCGGTTTCACGGACCAGGAGAGGTTGAAGATCGCCTGGGAACTGATATACGTGATCATCGGGGCGTAGATCGCCCCGGTGACGCCGACCCAGAAAGCGGACAGGACGAAGGCGCAGATCCGGGTCCGCGTCGTGTTGACCCCGACCCCCCGCGCCATCAGTTCGTCCTCTTTCAGGGCGGCTGCCGCGAAGCCGATCCGCGAGGCGAGAAAGACGATGTGTGAGACCAGCATCAGGAAGAAGACCAGGACCAGGAGGAGGTAGAAACGGGTGTCGGTCGCAAGGGGTGGGAAAGACCACCCGAGGTCCCAGCTCTTCATCCCCCGGGTAAATTCCCACTTCGGGAAGATCACCTTCGTCGCCTCCAGGAGAGCGAGCGTCGTCAGGGCGAAGTTGAACCCCTTAAGGCGGAGCATGGGAGACATCACGAGCGCCAGCGCCGCACTGATGAAGCCGCCGAGAAGCATCCCGGCGTAGGGATTTACGTTGAAGCGGAGGACGGCCACCGCGATGGTGTAAGCTCCGACGCCGAAGAAGAGGCCGTGGCCGAAACTGAAATAACCGCAATAGCCGCCGATGAGGTTCCACGAGCACGCGATGATGAGGCTGATGATCAGGAAAGAGAAGAACTTGAGCCAATAGGGGTCGAGGAGGACCGGGCCAAGGCAAAGGAAGAGGGCTCCCGCCAGCGCGTAGAGAAGGTACCGGTCGCGGTTGAGAAATATCCCCTGTTCGCCTTTCCCCATCGCCCTGGCCTACTTCCTCTCCTCGACGATCATCTTTGACGGGAACAGCCCCGTCGGCTTCACGAGCATCAACAGGAACAGGAGGATGTACAGAATGGAGTCGGAGTACCCCCGGGCGTAGATCGAACTGAGGAAGAGGAGAACCCCGATCAGGATCGCCGAGATGAATGTCCCCGCCAGGTTCCCCGTACCCCCGACGATCACCACGAGGAAGCACATGACCGTCCAGTAGATATCCTGGTGAAGATCCATGGGGAGGACGAAGATCGTCACCCCCCCCGCAAGCCCCGTCCAGAAACCGCAGAGCAGCATGGCGAAGACGTAGTTCCGCCGCACGTTGATCCCGAGAATCCGGGCGATTTCCGTGTTCTCCCCGATGGCCCGAAGCCGCAGCCCCAGAGCGGTGTACCGGAAGAGATAGAAGAAGAACCCGAAAACTACCGCGGAGAGGACGAACGCACCGGCCTCGAGGAGAGGGAACTCGTTCCCGAACAGCGCGACGGTCCGCTCGTTGATCCCCCCCACGATCAGGAGCCGTTCGTTGTACCCGAACACCAGGCCCATCGCCTCACGGGCCACGATGGCGAGTCCCAGCGTGAGGACGAGAACCATCATGTGGGAACGCGCCATCACCCGGTTGATGAAGAAGTACTGGATCGCCAGCGAGTAGACGCTGACCAGGGATGACGCTGCGACGATCGCTATCCACGGGTTGAGGCCGGCCTTGGCGAAGGTGAACGTGAGGTATCCGCCGAGAATAAAGAAGATCCCGTGGCTGAAATTGACGATTCCAAGGATCCCGAGGATGATGGAAAACCCCCATCCCGCGAGCGCGAAGATGGCTCCTTTCATGACGCCCAGGAGGATGAAGTAGATCATGCGGCGCGCTCCCTCCCCGTGCCGTACGCGTTCCGGGGGTTTCCCAACATCCCGTTCATCCCCGACTTACCCCGCCAGCGGGTCGGACGGGTAGATCAGCTTCCCCGCCGCGTTCTTCGCCGGGGCGAGGATCACCGGCCTCGGGGGGTCTCCCTGCCACTGGATGACGAGCATGTCGGTGGACAACCGCCCCTTCGGATTGAATCTGACACGCCCGTATATCATGTCCTTGTCGGTTTTCAGCAACGCCTGCCGCATGGCGTCGGTGTTAAACGGGTCCTTCGGGTTCGCACCCTTGAGCACGGTCTCGTAGAGCTCCAGCAACTGTGCCCCGAGGGCCACGTGGTAGTCGGGCTCGTACCCGAATCGCTTCTGGAACTTCGCTCCGTACTCGATGCTGTCCTTGAAGTGCAACGGTTTCGTCTTCGCCTCCGGAAGCCAGAACGTCACGCCGAGGATGTTCTTCATCCGCTTCCCGAGAGACTCCTTCAGGAACGGACTGATCGTGGCGTGCCCCCCGTCGAGAACCTTGATCTTCAGCTTGTACTTGACCGCCTCGTTGACGAAGCTGGCGAGAATCTTGTCCCAACCCGTGTTGATCACCATGTCGATCTGCATGCCCTTCATCTTGAGGACGGTGGAGCTGAGGTCAGTGGTGTTCATCGGGAGGACGTCCTCGAAGACGACCTTCATCCCCGCCTTCTCGCACCGTTCCTTGGCCGCGTTGCCGATCTCGTGATAGATCGGGTCGTCCATCTTGATGATCGCCACCGTTTTCACCGGCGGGTTCACCTTCGCCACGAGCTCGATCAGAGGGGCGTGGTAGTAGTCGCCGGTGCTGACGAGGGTGAACGTGTTTTTCGCCCCGTACTCCTCGTCGACCCGACGGGTCGCCGCCCCGCCCTGGATCAGGATCTTGTTGTATTTTTTGCAGATCGCGCTCTGGGCGAGGACCGGGTCGGTGCCGTACGCCCCGACGATGAGGTCGACCTTGTCGACGTTGATCAGCTTCTCGGTCAACTGCGCCGTCTTGGTCGGGTCGTTCTCGTCATCGTAGAGGGTAAACTTGACGTCGTACGTCTTGCCCCCCACGACCATTTTGTACTTGATCGTCTCCATGTAGAAATCGTAGGCGTCCTTGTACATCTTGGCCACCTTGGCGTAGGTCCCCGTCAGGGCGAGGGATCCGCCGAAGTGCACGACCCCCTTGTTGGGGGCGCCGAACGCCTTCCAGGGAAAGGAGCCAAGGGCCATGCCGAGACCCGCGGCCCCGGCCGTCTGCAGGAATTCCCTTCTCTTGATCCGTTTCGTCATGTCTTCCCTCCTAGTTTTCGTTGGTTTCCGCGCTCTCCTCCATCCGCCACCAGGGTCAACCTTCCTTTTTCATGCCGGTTCGCGTATAGAACTCCTCGGGGATCACCTCCTTGCTCTTGTAGAAGTACCAACGGCACGGGGCGTTTGGGTCGTCCTGGTAGTCGGTAACCTTGATGGGAACCCCCGCCTTCTCGATGGCCATGATCTCGTGCCAGATTGCGCAGTGCGCACAGTAATAGGGCACACCCTTCTTCCCCCAGGACCAGGGGTAGCACTTCTTGGTGACCCCTTGATTGAAGGGCTCGCCGGTCCGAGGCGGGATCCCGTCGAGCTCGCCGGTCCTGCGCATGCGTCCACCGCTCCCGCAAGGGTTGAACTCCATCACGTACCGGTCCTTCTCCTCCCAGACCTTGAACGACCCGGTTTCCCCGGGGCCGCACCGGTGGGCACGCATCGCCTCCGCGAAGTACTGGATGAGCTCGAGTTGGCTCACCTTCCCGTATCCCTTGTAGGCCACCAGGTCCAGCTTGCTCTTGACGTAGCGGAAGAGCTTCGGGATCTCCTCCTCGCCATACGTCTCGGCTACGTACGTCAGGTCCGCGTATGTCCAGTCCGTGTAGAGATCATGGAGCATCTTGAACTCGTGCTGGATGTAGTCGATCAACTGGAGGGCCTCCTCCGTCTTTCCCGCCTTGACCAGATCACGCAGCCTGTCGTAACTGCTGATCCCGAGCTCTTCGATCGGCTCGTCCGTGCGCAGAACGCGCCCTCCCATGGATTCGATTTTCTCGATCTTGAGCATGATCCCTTCTCCTTTCGGTTCTGCCCCGGATTCCTCGGGGAAATTATTCTTCCCTTGCCTCGCATGCCTTCCGATGCGAGGATCCGTCACCGTCCGAAGGCGAAAACGGCGCCGGATTTCGACACGGGCGGCATATGGATCGCCCGTCCGTCCGCGTCGAGCGCGGCTTCCCGCAGCGCCTCGGAAAACGTCGGGTGGGGATGGACGAGGTCGGCCAAGTCACCGACCGTCGCTTCCAGCCGCACTGCAAGCGACGCTTCCCCGATTGCCTGGGCCGCCTGACGGCCGACGATCGCCGCGCCGAGAACACAACCCGTTTCTCCCTCGGCGATCACCTTCGCGAACCCGTGGGTCACCCCCTCCAATATCGCGCGGCCGCTCATGCTGAAGGGGAACTTCCCGATGCGGACGTCGTCATGCCTCACCCGGGCTTCCGCTTCCGTTAGTCCGACGCACGCGACCTCGGGATCGGTGTAGGCGACCCTCGGTATGGCCACGTACGACGCAACCGTCGGGACGCCGGCCGCGTTTTGCGCGGCGCACTCCCCTTCCATGGTCGCCTTGTGGGCCAGCATGAGGCCTCCCACCGCGTCACCGACGGCGTAGATCCCCGGAACGCCGGTTTCCATCCTCGCGTTGACCCGGATGGCGCCATTTTCCAGGATGAGGCCGGCATTCCCCGGGTTCAGGCATTCCAGGACCGGTTTCCGACCGACGGCCGCCATGACAATCCCGGCATCGAGGCGGTGAACCGCACCCCCTCCTCGGAATTCGAGCCTCAAGCCCGCCGGCGTCTTCCCGATCCTCTCGACCGTAACTCCGGTCCGGACGGCGATTCCAGAGCTCTCCAGCGCGCCCTGGAGCGCCCCCGAGACATCGTCGTCCTCCGAAGCGAGGAGCCTTGGGAGCATCTCGACGATCGTCACATCGGCCCCGAGGTTCCGGAACATCTGGGCGAATTCCACGCCGATCACGCCCCCTCCGATGATCGCAACGCTCCGCGGCACCCGCTCGATGGAGAGCGCGGTGTCGCTGTCCACGACCCGGGGGAGGTCGCTCCCCTCCACCGGGAGGCGGGCGGGCGCCGAACCGGTAGCGACGATAAACGTGGAGGACAAGACGACCTCGCCGGTCTCCGCGACAAGAACCCTTGACGGGTCGATGAATGACGCGGTCCCCGCGACCACCCGCACCCCGTTCTTCCGCAGCAGCCCCCTGGTCCCCCTCTCGAGCTGGCCCACTACCTGTGCTTTCCGCCGCATCATCCCGTCCACATCCGCCGCAGGTATCGCGAGCCCCGCCCAGTCGCTCGTGAACGTCGCCGCCTTCCTGTAATCGGATGTCTCCTTCAGGAGAAGCTTGGTCGGGATGCACCCCCGGTGGAGGCATGCGCCGCCGAGTCCCCCCCGGTCGATCAGCACGACGTCGAGGCCCAGCTGCGCCGCGCGTATCGCGGCGGGATACCCGCCCGGTCCCCCGCCGATCACCACCACCCTTTTCCCTTCAGTTCCCATCTCTCTCCCGGAAGACGAATTCGCTACGGCGAGGTCCGATCCCAGAGAAGTCCCGGGTTCTCCACCAGTTCCCTCATCCTTCGCCGGAAGCGCCCCGAGGTCTCGCCATCGATGAGGCGGTGGTCTACCGTGAGGCTCACGGGCATCCTCTTGCGAACCACGATCCGGTCCCCGTCCACGACCGGCTTCTTCGACGCCTTCCCGATCCCCAGGATTGCAACCTCGGGCGGGTTGATGATGACCGTCTCCCACTCCCCGCCGTAACTGCCGAGGTTGGTCAGCGTGAAGGTTCCCCCCGAAATCTCCTCCGGAAGCAGCTTCTTCTGCCGGGCCCTCTCGACAAGGTCCGCCAATCCCCGGTGAACCTCCGCCAGCGACATCCGGTCCGCGTCGTGGAGCACCGGAACGACCAGCCCTTCGGGGACCGCCACTGCGACGCCGATGTTCACATTCCGCCAATAGAGAACCTTCCCGCCCTCGACGGAAGCGTTGAAAACGGGCATCTCCTTCAGGACGCGGGCTAACAGGGCCACCATCATCCCCGGGACGGTCGCCTTGAACCCGTTCCTCGTCTCCCCCTCGTTGATGAGGGCGCGCAGGCGGAGCAACTCGGAGACATCCCACTCGGAGAATGCGGTCATCTGGGCGCTGTTCCGCAGGCTCTCCATCATGTTTCTCGAAATCGCCGTCCGCATCCCGGACATCGGTTCTTCCCTGTCCAGTTCCTTGCGGCCCCCCTTTGCGTTGGCGCAGGCGGCGGCCGGCGTGGGCCGGGCGGGCGGAGATACGGCGATGGGCCCCTTTTCCAGGGCGGCCAGCACGTCTTCCCGGGTGATCCTCCCCTGCGGACCGGTTCCGGCAATCGTGGAAAGGTCGACCCCCTTCTGGCGGGCCGCTTCGCGTGCGGCGGGTGTGGCCCGAACCGCGCCTTCCCGCGCCGCCGGCGCCCCGGGGGACAATCCCGGCGCGGCCCGCTCCCCGGTGGGCTCCGCCGGCGCCGCGGCGCGTCCCGCAGATCGGATTCTCGCGTACTCTTCCTCCGAATCGGCAAGGTACGCGAGGATCTCCCCGACCGGGATGCCCTCCCCGCCCGCGACCAGGATTAAGAGGAGCCCGTCCCCGGGGGATTCCACCTCGAAGGTGACCTTGTCGGATTCGATGGTGAGGAGAACCTCCCCCTTCTTGACGAGGTTCTTCTCTTTGCGAGCCCATTCGAGGAGTTTCCCCTCCTCCATGGTCATGCCCAGCTTGGGCATCTTGATTTCCGTCGCCATGTGCCTCCTCTCTCCGGGGGGAGTCGCCTCAAATCACGCCTTCTTCGCGAAGGCGGTCGATTTCCGCATCACTGCACCCTTCCCCCCGCAGGACCTCCCGGGTGTGTTCCCCCATTCCGGGCGGAGGGAGGTGGCGATCCCGCGTCGCACCCGGGGCCTTCACCGGATTCCCGACCTGGTGGACCGTTCCCAACGCCGGGTGGGGGATGTCGATGACCATCCCACGGGACCGGAGGTGGTCGTTCTCCAACGCCTCCCCGGGAGTGTTCACCGGCTCGCAGCAGGTTTCCTTTCCCTCCAGGGCGGCGACCCATTCCGCCATCGTCTTCGTGCGGATCGTTTTCTGCACTTCCTCTCCAAGGGGGGAGGCATGCCGGACCGAGAGGAAATCGCCTTCCTCCAGATCCGTCCGCCCGATGGCCCGGCAGAAGTTGCGCCAAAACTTCTCCTCGATGACGGACAGCACGAGGTAGCGGCCGTCCAACGTTTCATACACCGTGTTCGCCACGGACCCTCCGGCGAAGTGATTCAGCCCGCGCCGATGTTCCCGCCCGTCGTGGAAGTACTCCGCTGCGTACACCGTGAGCAATGACGCAAGGCCGTCGAGCATCGAGATGTCGATATACTGCCCTTCCCCCGTCTGCGACCTTCTCGCGAGCGCGGCACTCGCCGCGAACGCCGTCAGGATCCCCCCTACAGCGAGATCCCCCAGGGGAACGGCGGGATGGACTGGACGCCTCCCCGGCTCTCCGGTCATGTGCAGGATCCCCGCCAGACCGAGATAGTTCCCGTCATGCCCCGCTCGATTCCGATACGGCCCGTCCTGCCCGTATCCCGAGATCGATGCGTACACGATGCCGGGGTTCTCGCGGCGGACCGAATCGTAATCAAACCCAAGCCGGCCCATGACGCCGGGGCGGAAACTTTCCAGAAGAACATCGGATTTCCGCACCAGGGAGAGGAGTATGGCCTTCCCCTTCCCGCTCTTGAGGTTCAGCGTCATGCTCCTCTTGTTCCGGTTGACGCACTGGAAGTAGATGCTCTGTCCCCCCGACCGCGGCTCCATCCATCGGAAATAGTCCCCGCGCCCCGGCTCCTCGACCTTCAGGACTTCCGCCCCAACATCGGCCATCAGCATGCTGCAATAGGCCCCTGGAAGAAGCCGCGTCAGGTCGAGAACCTTTATCCCCGCGAGAAGCACTCCAATCCCTCTCTCAGCAGCCGAGAGCCCGGGCGATGACCATCCGGCAGATCTCGCTCGTCCCCTCGCCGATGGTCATGATCTTGGCGTCCCGGTAGTACCGGTTGATGTCGTACTCCCTCGTGAAGCCGTACCCCCCATGGATCTGGAAACCGTCCAGCGCCGACTGCATGGCGGCTTCGGACGCATACAGCTTTGCCATCGTGGCCTCGGTTGCGTGCGAACGCCCATTTGCCTTGAGCCACGCCGCCTTATGCGTCAACGTGCGCGCCGCCTGCACCCGGAACGCCATGTCGGCGAGCTTGAACTGGATCTCCTGGAACTTGCTGATCGGCTTGCCGAACTGCACGCGCTCCTTGGCGTATGCCAGGGAGGCGTCGAGGCACGCCTGGGCGAGGCCCGTGCAGATCGCCCCGAATGCGATGCGCCCGAGGTTGAGCCCCCCCAGCGCCTGCGAGATCCCCTTCCCCCGGCTCCCGAAGAGGTTTTCCTCGGGAATCCCGCAATCCTCGAATACCAACTCCCGGTTGTCCATGTTGCACCAACCGATCGTGTCGTTCCGGCTCCCAATGAGGTACCCGGGGGTCCCTGTGGGGACGATGAAGGAGCTGATCTCCTTTTTCCCGTCGGGTTGCTTCCCGGAAATCGCCATGACGATGGGCCCGAAGCTTATATCCGTCCCGCAGTTCGTGATGAACATCTTCGTCCCGTTGAGGACCCACTTCCCGCCCCTCTGCTCCGCCCGGGTCAGGATCGCGCCGGCATCCGACCCGGCGTTGGGCTCCGTCAGCGCGAAGCCGCCCAGCTTGTCCCCGCTCGCCAGGATCGGCAGGAACTTCTCCTTCTGCTCCTTGCTCGCGTACAGCCTGTACATCTCGGTCACGAGGACGTGGACCTGGAAGATCGCGGCGAAAGAGTCGTCAGCGCGTGCCAGCTCCTCGAGGATGATCGCGTACGTCAGGGGATCCAGCCCCTGCCCGCCATACTCCTCAGGAACGAGGACCCCGGGGAGGGACAGCTCCTTCAGCTTGTTCCAGAGTTCATAAGGGAACTGCCGACTTCGGTCGAGTTCCCTGGCGACGGGGGCGATCTCCTTCCTGGCGAACTCCCTCGCCATGTCCTGCAACATCCGTTGCTCGTCGGTCATCTCGAATTCCATGGGCTTCCCCCTGTCCCGGTAAAGGTTGTTCCTGCGGTGTCCCGACGCCTCCTCAGTTCTTCAGGACCTTTCGCACAGCCTCCACGACCCGCGACACGTCGGGGACCGTGAAATCCTCCATTCCCGGGCTGTAGGGAAACGGATTGAAGCTGGAGGCGACCCGGACCAGCGGTGCCTGGAGAAAATCGAAGCACTCCTCGAACACGACCGCGCCGATCTCGGCGCCGATGCCGCACGGCTTGTACGACTCATGGAGCGTCACGAGTCGCCCCGTCTTCCTCACGGAGTCGACGATCGTCTCCGTGTCCAGGGGACTGATCGTGACCGGATCCACCACTTCGGCTTCGATCCCTTCCCCGGCGAGCAACCCGGCCGCCTGGAGCGCGACATTGACCATCTGGGAGACGGCCACTATCGTCACATCGGCGCCCTCGCGCTTGACGGATGCCTTCCCCAGCGGAACCGTGTAGTCTCCCTCCGGCACGTCTCCCTTCATCCCCAGCATCGCCTTGTGCTTCATGACGATCACGGGGTTGTCGTCCCGGATGGCGCTCTTCATGATCCCCTTGAGGTCGTAGGGGTTGGAGGGCGCCGCGATCTTCAGGCCCGGCACCTGGGCGAACCAGGCTTCCAAGCTCTGGGAGTGCTGCGCCCCGGCCCGGCGTCCGGCCCCGGCCATCGTATGGATGACCAGGGGGATCCTCTTCACCTGCCCTCCGCTCATGTAGACGAGCTTGGCGGCCATGTTGACGATCTGGTCCATCGCCACCAACGTGAAGTCCATGAACGATATGTCGACGATGGGACGGAAACCACTGGCGGCCAGGCCCACCGCCAGGCCCACGAATGCGGCCTCGCTGTCGGGTGTGTCGTACACCCGGCCGGTCCCGAACTCGTCTTGGAGGCCCTTGGCAAGGGCGAAGGGCCCTCCCACCTTGCCTCCCGCATCCTCACCGAAGTAGAGGACCGCCGGGTCGGACCGCATCTCCTCGGACACCGCTTCCTGAAACGCTCTCCAGAACTTTATCTCCCGCAACGCCGCTCACCCCCCTCAAGAGATCGAGCACGTCCGCCCTGGCCGGCATATACCAATTCCAGCGCCTCTTCGGGGTCGGGGTACGGGCTTTCTTCCGCGTACGCCACGGCATCCTCGATTGTGCGATCGATTCCGGCGATAATCTCCCGGCTCTCCTCGTCCGTCAGGATCCCTTCCTCGAGCATCCTCTTCCCGAACCTGTCGATCGGATCCTTTTTTCGCCACTCATCCCTGTCGCCCGGGATCCGATAAACCTGGGGGTCGCCTTCGTAATGCCCGTGGAGCCGGCACGTGATCGAGTCGATGAGGGTGGGGCCGCCGCCCTCGCGGGCCCTTTTCACCGCCTCTCCGGCGACCCGGTAGACCTCGAGGACGTCGTTGCCGTCGACGGTGACGCCAGGCATCCCGTACCCCTCCGCACGCCGGGCGAGCGTATCCAGCTTGTGGTGGAAGCTCTTGTGGGAGAGCTCGGCGTACTGGTTGCTCTCGAGGAAGAAGACGATCGGCAGGCTCCACAGCGACGCAAGGTTCATCGTCTCGTGGACGATCCCCTCGTTGCTCGCCCCCTCGCCGAAGAAGGCCATCGCCACCCGGTCGGTCCCCTTCAGTTTCTCGGCCATCGCCACCCCGGCCGCAAACGGCAGACCCGCTCCCAGAATCGCGATCCCGCAAAGGATCCCCTTTTCCATGTCGCATAGGTGCATGGAGCCGCCTCTGCCCAGGTTGCTTCCGGTCCTCTTTCCGTAGAGTTCGGCCATCGCCTTCGCCGGGGACATCCCCTTGGCCAGGCACTGCCCGTGACCCCGGTGCGTGGGGGAGATGTAGTCGTCGTCCCTCAGGGCGAAGCAAGCTCCCGTAACCGACGCCTCCTGCCCGATGCAGACGTGGATCCAGCCGGGGAACTTTCCGCTCTTGAAAAGCTCCGAGGTTCGGCTCTCATACCTTCTGATCAAGTGCATCATCGAGTACATGCGGAGCTTGAGCTCCCGGGATGCCTCCATCGAGCATGTCTCCTTTCGGTTGTTTGCCCCCAGCGGCGATCCCCCCGGCGGCGATCTTGACCATGTTGTCGATGATCTCCTCCATGGCCAGCTTCCCTTTGGGCCGGTACCAGATGTAGAGCCAGTTGATCATCCCCAGGATCAGGAAGCTTGCGATCTTGAGATTGACGTCTCCCCGGATCTCGCCCTTCTCGGCCCCGGCGGCGAGAATCTCCG
>DATDQD010000325.1:0-7339 GCA_035292425.1 Bacteroidota bacterium | reverse complement strand
TGTCGCGGACGATGTCGACATCGATGAGATTTTTCTCCCCGGCGCGGTGGATCGACACCCGTACCCGCGTTCCCTTCGGGCCGCGGAGCTTTTTGGGGACTTCCTCCTGCGTGATGCCGACGGCGCTCGAATCGTCGATCTTCACGATCTTGTCGCCCGCGAGGATGCCGAGGGCCTCGCTCGGCCCGCCCGGCACCGGCGTGACCACCCTGAGGGTGTCGTTCCGGACCTCGAACTCCACTCCGATCCCCTCGAAACTTCCCTTGAAATCCTCGGTGATCTTCGGGACATCCTTCGCCGGTATGTAGACCGAGTGCGGATCGAGATCCCGGAGCATCCCGGCGATGGCCGACTCCACCAGCTTCTTCGTGTCGACGTCGTCGACGTAGAATTTTTCGGCGAGGGAGAGGACGTCCTTGAACTTGTTCAACTGGTCGAAGATGTTGTCGCCGGAAAAAACGCTGTTGATCTGCGTGCCGAGGAGCAGGGCGACGGCCAGGAGGATGGAAACGACGGGGAGCGGAAACTGCTTTTTCATGAAAACCGGGAAATGAAGCCAATATTGATTAAAAAAGTATATTTAAAAACGCCCTGAAAGTCAAATAAGCGGTGACCGTCACCTCACCGCCGTCCACTCCCGGGACTTCGAACGGCCCCGGAACGTCACCGAAAGGGCGTTCATGAACCAGAGCGAGAGGACCCTCGGGTAGCCGAGCGTGCGGTAGCGGCGGGGCGACTCGAACACGGTCACGCCGGCCATGAATCTGATGCGCCCCTTCCTGATGATCCGCCTGAAGAGGTCGTAGTCCTCGGCGGCCGCCAGCGCTTCGTTGTAACCCCCCACCTTCCTGAAAAGTTCCGCGGACACCGCCTGGCATTCCCCCCGCGCCATCCCGAAGCCGAGGGCGGTCAACAGGCGGCACCACGCGTTGAACAGCGTGTGGAACCGCCTGTCGAAAGGCGTCTCCTCCGCCGGTTCGACCATCACCCGGCATGTGGCCGCGGCGACATGTTTTCCGGCGAATGCGGCGGCCACGCCCTTAAAAAAATCTCCCGGGCTCTCCAGCGTGACGTCCGCGTTCAGGAACACCAGGATCATTCCCCGGGCGAGATCCGCGCCCCGGTTCCGCCCCTCCCCGATCGTCTGCCGGTGGCCGTCGGGATTTTCCACGACGGTGTCGGCGCCGGCCCGCGCGCAGGCGACCGTTTCGTCGGTGCTTCCGCCGTCGCTGACGATCACTTCGATGCCGTGGCTTCTCCGGAGGGAGGGGGGGATCTGGCCGAGGATCCTCGTCAGCCGTGTCCCCTCCTGGTAGGCGGGGATGATCACGCTGATGGCGATGGGAAGATGATTGCCGGTCGACAAGGGTGTTCTCCCTGTATGAGCGCCGGGGCGTGCCCGGTCGCCCGGGGGGGATCGCCCGGCTCCTCAGGTGATGCGGACCCGGGCCACGAACGTGAATTTCGACTCCGGCGCGCGCAGCACACCGAGCCGGTCGTAGACGTTCAGCGTCGTTTCGATGATGAAGGTTTCGGGGTCCGCGCAGGCGACGTTGGGCCCGCAGATCCGCCGGCTGAGCCACGCGAAATTCATCAGCCAGGGAAGATAGACGCCGTCGTCGGAACGCATGTTCCAGAAAAGTTCCATCGAGAACGCCTGGGCCGGCACGAGCAGCATCTTGCCGTTGGACACGAGCGATGGGTCGGTGAGGTCTTTCTGCGTCAGCCGGAGGGTTTTGAACCGGGACGGCTGTCTCTCCCAGTAGATCTTCATGGTGCCGTCGAACCTGACGCTGTCGAGGAACGGTTCCTCGTACATGTTGACGCCCTGCAGAATGATCCGCACCATCTGCTTGCCGGGCGGGGCGAGATGGTCGTCCAGCTGTTCGACCGCGGCGATCGAGATCAGCATCACGTTTTGCGGGTCGACATAGACCGGCAGACTCTCCTTGCATCCGAACCCGGCAGCGGAGAGCCAGGCGATACCCGCCGTGACCGCGATTTTCACCGACAGCGCGTCATATCTCATATTTCACCCCCAGCGAAAAGCGTCGTAACTCGTAGTACGCGCTCGGGTCGGCGAGCTGTCCGCCGATTCTCCCGTTCGCGTCGGCCCACCTTGCGTTCTTCGCGTTGAAGACGTTGCTGATGTCGCCGTAGAGGGTGAGGCCCTTCCCCCACCCGAGGGAAATCTGTTTCGAAAACTTGACGCTCACCGAGCTCGTGGAGGGGAGCCTCGCGTTGTTCGGCAGGAACGCCATCGTGCTGTCCTCCGGCGTGAACCCGTCCTTCGACGGGAAATAGGTGTACGGCTTCCCCGTGGCGAAATTCCAGAGGAGGTTGACCGACAGGTCGTAGGGGAGTTTCAGGTCGGCGTTCAGCTTCAGGCTGTGGAGCTGGTCCCAGCTCAGCGGGTACGGCTGGTTCACGACCGCAAAACCCCACTGCTGGTAGTTGATCCCCTGGTCCACGTACTCGCTCACGCCCTCGGTGCGCATGAGCGAATAGGAGAGCGACCCCGTCAGGATGTCGTCCCTGGTCCTGGAGAGAACGACCTCGACGCCCTCGGCGTTGGCGAAGGCGTTGTTGATGTACTCGGCGAAACCGTAATCCCCCGCGGCCCGCGCCTTCGACGGGAGGAACGTCTTCGAATCGATCTGGTCGATGAACTCTTTCTTGAAGTAGGTGAGGCTGACGAGGGTCCTCTCGTCGAGGCCGTACTTCATCCCGATCTCCCAGGCGTGCGTCCTTTCGGGTTTCAGGTCGGGGTTGCCCACAAGCACGTTCACGCCCGCGGCCAGCTGCTGGGGGTTGATCCCCGAGTAAAGGTAATCGAAAAGCGGGAACTGGAAGTAGTGGCCGTAGTTCATGATGAGGACAAGGTTCCACATCATCGGGAACGAGAGGCCCATCCTCGGGCTGATCTGCTGCTTGAGCGACGCCCTGGTGTACCCCGTGACCTTGCTCTCGTATCCGTCCGATCCCGTGTCGGGTTGCGTGTATTCGACGTTCGGGCGCTGGCTCCTCGCGTCAAGGAAGTCCCAGCGGAACCCCAGGTTGACCACGGCGCCGTCCCGCTGGACTTCAAGTTTCTCCTGCAGGTAGAGGCTTCCCGTCCTCGGGTAATAGTTGTACATGGTGCTGTAGTTCAGCTGGGGGGAATCCACCAGCACCTTCCCGAAGTAATTCCGCTGCGGCTCGTACTTGACCACGTCCGAAAAGATGTCGTACTGGTTGAACTCGAAGCCCACCTTCAGGACGTTGTTGGCGTTCGGCTGATAGACGAGGTCGGTCTTCGCGGTGTAGATGCGCTGCTTCGTGTCGGCCCACCACGCCCGCGAGCCCTTCATGACGTACGTCAGGAAAAAATCCAGTTCGTAGGGAGTCAGGTCAAGGTCCGACTTCCCCCCCTCGCCGATCCGCGACCGGAGATAGTAATAGGTAAGGTTCAGCGTATAATGGAGGTTGTCGGTCAGGGTGTGCGACAGCGTCGCCGTGCTCCTGTAGGACCTCCTCGAACGGGACGGGAGCCCCCCGAGCGCGAACCTCCAGCTGAACTCGTAGTCCCTCCACGACCTCAGCGAGAAAACGTTCTGTGCGGTCACCCGGATCCCGGACGCGACGGCGTAGTCCAGCTTGGCGATCCCGCTCAGGTCCCTGAAGATCCGCTTGCCGAAGAAGTTGTCGAAGTCCTGCCACCAGCGTGTGTCGTTTGCCTGGTAGGTCGCCGCCCCGAAATAAGAAAGCTTCCCGGCCAGGAGGGGTCCGGAGAGGGTCAGTTCCGTCTCGGTCGCCCGGTTGTTCTGCGAATTCCAGCCGCCCGCGAACCAGTTGTCCTTCTCCACCCTCGCGATCGCGGAGTGATTCGACCCCCCCCGCCGCGTGATGATGTTGACAACGCCGGAGAGGGCGTTCCCGTACTCCGCATCGAACCCCCCGGACTGGACGGAAAATTCGGTGATGGCGCTCTTGGGGAGCGACCCGCCGATCCCCCCGCCCACGACGTCCTGCATCGGCAGGCCGTCCACCAGGTAGACGACTTCGCTCGATTTCCCGCCCCTGACGTTTCCCTCGGCCGTGACGCTCGGGAACAGGGCGAGAAGATCGGCGACATTCTTCACCGGAAGACGGTCAACCTGCTTCGAACTGATGGAGAAGGTGGTGCTCGTGACGTCCTTCTGGATCAGCGGCCGCTCCGCGGTGATCTCGACCGCCTCCAGCTCCACGGCGGACTGGACCATCTCTATACTGATCCTGGTCCTCAGGTCGGGCCGGATCATCACCCCTTTGTACAGGACCGGCTGGTAACCGATGTTCGTAATCCGCACGTCGTAGGTGCCCGATTCGATGTTGTTGATCTGGAAAAAACCTTCCGCGTCGGTGGCGGCGCCGAGGGTGGTGCCCACGATGCTCACCGTGACCCCGATGAGGGTCTCGCGGCTGTCGCGGTCCACGATCGTCCCTTCCAGGATGCCGGTCGTGCCGGCGAAGAGCAGGGAGGCCGTCGCCAGGAGCATGGCGGCCAGTGTCGGTCTGACGGGGATGTGTGTCGGCATCATCGTTCCGGTTTCATCTGGGGGAAGAAGAGGACATCCCTGATGGATTCCTGCCCGGTCAGGAGCATGGCGAGCCTGTCGATACCGATCCCGAGGCCCGCCGCCGGGGGCATCCCGTATTCCAGGGCGCGGAGGAAGTCTTCATCGAGGACCTGCGCCTCGAGGTCCCCCCTGGCGCGGGATTTCATCTGTTCCTCGAAGCGGGCCCGCTGGTCGACCGGGTCGTTCAGCTCGCTGAACGCGTTGCAGAGCTCGTGGCCGTTGACGATCACTTCGAACCGTTCGACCAGCCCCTGCTCCGAGCGGTGCGTCTTGGCGAGCGGCGACATCTCGACGGGGTAATCCATGATGAAGGTCGGCTGGATGAGGGCGGGTTCCACCTTCTTGCCGAAGATTTCGTCGATGATCGCGCCGGCGCCGACGAGGCCGTCCACGTCAAGTTTCAGTTTCCTGCCTGCCTCCCTCATCTGCCGCTCGTTGTTTCCCCTCACGTCGAGTCCGGTGGCATCCCTGATGGCGTCGAACATCGTGATCCTTTTCCAGGGCGGCGAGAAATCGATCGTGGTCCCTCCCACCGCGGTTTTCATGCTCCCGTTCACGTCCATGGCCACCGAGCTGACGAGCAGTTCAACGAGGTCCATCATCCAGAGATAATCCCGGTAGGCCACGTAGAGTTCCAGCATCGTGAATTCCGGGTTGTGGGAGCGGTCCATCCCCTCGTTCCGGAAGTCCTTGGCGAACTCGTAGACGCCGTCGTAGCCCCCGACGATCAGCCTTTTCAGGTAGAGTTCGTCGGCGATCCTCAGGTAGAGATCGATGTCGAGCGCGTTGTGGCGGGTGATGAACGGCCTCGCGAACGCCCCGCCGTAGAGCGGCTGAAGAATCGGGGTCTCCACCTCGAGGTACCCCCTGGAATCGAGGAAACTCCGTATCGACCGGTAAATCCGCGACCTCCGGACGAAGACATCGCGCACGGATGGGTTCACGGCGAGGTCCACGTATCTCTGCCGGTAGCGTAACTCCTTGTCGGCGAAAGGATCGAATGTGACCTTGTTGCCGTCGGCGTCGGTTTTTTCCTTCACGACAGGCAGCGGCCGGAGCGATTTGGCCAGCAGCTGGAAACTCCCCGCATGGACTGAGACCTCTCCCGTCCTGGTGCGGAAGATGTATCCTTCAACCCCCACGATGTCCCCGATGTCCAGGAGCCGGAAGGCGTCGTACGCCTCCCCCAGGTCGTCCCGTTTCAGGTAGACCTGGATCCGGCCCGCGGAATCCTGGACGTGGCAGAAGGATGCCTTGCCCATTCTTCGCAGGGACATGATCCTGCCGGCGACCCTGACCCTTTTCTCCTCCCCCCCATCGACGAATGATCCGATGATCCCGGACGAGTGGGCGTCCACCTCATAGCCGTGGGGGTACGGATTGATGCCCATCGCGAGGAGCGAGGCCAGCTCCTCCCTCCTTCGGAGCATGAGGGAATTGATATCGTCAGGCTGTGATGCTTCGGATGAGCCGGGCTCTGGAGTATCCATCGGTTACAAGGGGCGGGGACGAAAGTTGTGTTAAAATAGAGAAAGTCGGCGTGAAAATCAAGGAATCGGGGGAGGGGCCGCGGGCCCCAGCCCTCATTTCACCAGGAGCATTTTACGGATTTGCGTCCAGGGCCCGGCCGGTGCCGCGGATCCGCCGGCGTCCCCAGGCACGATCGTGATGGCATAGAAATAGACTCCCGAGGGATGTTCGCCGCCGTTCCACGTCGCGCGATATGATCCGGGCGGAACCCGGCCCGACACCAGCGTTCCGGCGACCCTCCCCAGGAGGTCGTACACCCTGAGGGTCACGTGCGAGAGCGCCGGGACGGCGTAGTCGATGGTGGTGGCGGGATTGAAAGGGTTGGGATAATTTTGCGCGAGAGACGGGGACGATGGCAGTCCGGGCCCGTCCGATATTCCGGTGATGATCCCGGACGTCTGCGCGACTCCCCCCTTGTAGATCCCGGCCACCATCCTGTGGAACCCGTCGTAGGCCAGGGCGACGACGAACCGGCCGCTGAGTCCGGCGAAGGCCCAGCGCTCTCCGCCGTCCGACGACACGTACAGACCGGAGGAGGAGGCCGCGTAGACATTGAAACTGCCGTTGAACAGCAGCGAATGAACATGACCGTAGGTGAAATTTTTCTGCGTCCAGGTCAGTCCGGCGTCGGTCGAGAGATAGATCCCCGAGTAAACACCGACAAAAACATGCCCGGCGCCGCTGACCGCCACGGTCTGGATATCCGACCGTATCAGTCCCTTCGGGGTCCACTGGTTTCCGCCGTCGGACGACGAAAATATTCCCTCGGAGCCGGTCGCGGCGTAGAGGACGTTATCGTTTGTCAGGGCGAGCCCCCGTATGGTGGAAGCCCCGAGCCCGGCGGGATTCCAGGTGGCGCCGTCGTCCCGCGAATTGAAAATGCCGGCCCCGGTCCCGATGAAGAGATCCCCTGCAGTGTCCCGGAGCACCCCGTAGACCGGGAGATCGCCGGTGCCCGGATTGAGGTCCGCGGTCAGGAGGGACCACGTCACCCCGTTGTCGTCGGAAGCGAACAGCCCTTTTTCGGTTCCCGCAAAAATCCGTTCCCCGGAGTTACAGAAGGCGTAGAAATAGTACGGTATGCCCGCCCCGGTCATTCTGTTCCACCGGTATCCGGAGTCGGTCGTCCTGAAGATTCCCCTCCCGGTCGTTCCCGCCAGCAGGGAACCGTCCGGGGCCGACGCCACCGAGAAGATGTCCTGGCGCCTGAT
>DATDQD010000324.1:0-13794 GCA_035292425.1 Bacteroidota bacterium | reverse complement strand
GGGACGCGCGCGTGCGCGGCGCGGTGATCCGGGCGCTCGGCAATTTCCGGGGCGAACTGATCGTGAAAACGCTGAGGCACGCGTTCGAGAGCGACTCGAGCTACGTGGTGGCGGCCAATGCCATACGGGGACTGGTGAAGTCCGACTCGGCCGGCAGCATGGAAATCTGCCTGGAAGCGTTGAAACGCGACTCGCACGACGACATGATCCGCTCCTCGGCCCTGCGATGGCTGGCAACCTACTCGAATGTCCCGGGGATCTCCGGTACCGTGCGTTCCTACACGGCCCGCGGCAGGGAGAGGAATCTGCGCGTGCTGGGCATCTCCCTCCTGGCGAAGCACTGGCCGACTGAGGACATGCTGGAGTATATCGCCGGGCTGCTGGAAGACCAGGTGTTCCACGTCCGGCGCGCGGCGATTGACGCCCTCGGGAACGCCGGCAACGAGGATTCGCTGGAGCCCCTGCGCCGCCGCCTCGCCACCGAACCGAACCCCCGCCTGCTCCAGGCGATCAGGGAGGCGATTCAAAAAATCGAAGAGAAAAACAAATAATCATCGAAACGGTCGACATCATGCGTTTAATATTTTTCGGGCCGCCGGGAGTCGGGAAGGGGACCCAGGCGAAGCTCCTCAGCGCGAAACTGAACATTCCGCAGATCGCCACGGGCGATATGCTTCGCGAGGCCGTGACCGCGGGAACCCCCCTCGGAAAGCAGGCGAAGGAGATCATGTCGTCGGGGAAGCTCGTGCCCGACGATGTGATGATCGGCATCATCAGGGACGTCCTGCAGTCGCCGAGGTGCGCGCAGGGGTTTATCCTGGACGGTTTCCCGCGCACGGTCCCGCAGGCCGAGGCGCTCACTTCGCTGCTCGACGGCCTGCACATCCGTATCGACCGGGTCATTAATTTCATGGTTGACGAGGACGAGATCATCCGGCGGCTCAGCCGCCGCGTCAGCTGCAATGAGTGCGGGTCGATCCTGAACATCGGGATCAACGATCCGGGGGGCAACCGCATCTGCCCGAAGTGCGGCGGCGAGCTCGTCCAGCGCGACGACGACAGGCCCGAGACGGTCAAGAAGCGGCTCCAGGTCTATCACCTGTCCACCGAACCGGTCCGTTCATACTACGACAAGCGCGGGATCCTGAGCGACATCACGGGGTCGGGATCGGTCAAGTCGGTGCAGTTGAAGATCTTCCAGCTTCTCAATCATACCTAGGGCATATCTAGGGCATCCCTGGGGCATATCCGGGGCACACCTGAGGCATTCCTGATGTTTTCCTGGAGAACCCCCCGGTCCGGCACCCTTGTCGTCGCCCACAGGGGATCTTCGGTCTCCGCGCCGGAGAACACGCTCGCGGCGTTCGCCCGCGCCGTCGCCGACGGCGCCGACGCCTTCGAGCTGGATGCCCGCCTCACCGCAGATCACAAAGTCGTCGTGATTCACGACCGGACGCTCGCGCGCACCGCCGGCGGACGGGGCCGCGTGTCGGATTCAACCGCGGCATCGATACGGCGGCTGTCGGCGGGGGCCTGGTTCTCGGAGGAATTCGCCGGAGAACGGGTTCCTTTTTTGGAAGAGGCGCTCGACCTTGCTGCGGGGAAAGCCGGCGTGAACATCGAGCTCAAGTTCGATTCGCGGCGCGCCGACCCGGGCCCGCTCGTCCGAAGGGTCCGCGACATCGTCCGAGGATTCCGCCATCCCGGGAGCATACTCATCAGCTCATTCCACCACGGGGCGCTCGCGCTCCAGCGGTCCGTCGCGCCGGACATCGACACCGGCGTGCTCGTCTATCCCCCCGGGGTCCCCGCAACATCCGGCGTGCGGCCGGCTCTCCGCATCGGCGCGGGCTGGCTCATGTACAGCGGCGGCAACATCAGGAAATCATTCGTCTCCCGGGCCCGGGGCGAAGGGATACGAACGATGGAATACACCGTGAACGGCCGGACGCGGCTGAAGAGGGCGTTGAGGTTCGGCGTGGATGGGGTGATCACCGACGGACCTGCGGCGATCCGTCGGCTCCTGGAGCGGACGGCTAGTTGATGCTCCTGAGGAAGACCTGCGTGTAGAGCTTCGCCTGAAGCGTGAAGTGGAGCGAGCGGCTGTTCGCCTGGAAACTTCCCGACATCCGGAGGGTATTGTCGGTTGAACCGGGCGCCAGGGCCTGGCGGATCAGGTTCACCCCTGCCGGGTCGTAACTGAAGCCCGCCACGGGATTGAAGATGGACCGCTCCGGCGAAAATACCGAGAGGGGCACGTCGTTGAAATTCAGGAAGGGCGCGCCGTCGACCGTGATCGCGCCGGTCAACCTGATCGCGAGGCCCGCGGAATCGCCCTGCGCGATGAATGTCAGGTTGTAGAATTTAATCGAGTCCACCTCGTCCACGGCGTCATAGATCCCGCCGAGGTCCAGCGAATCCTCCACCGTAAAAGCGGCAGGGAGGAAGGACGGAATGTCGGCGTTGACGGGGAATTGCGCGGTGGCCACGCTCCCGTCGATGATGAGCGGATGCGTGCCGAATTCGCATCCGGCCATGCCCAGCAGGATGAACAGGCTATACATGCTTAAACTGCGCGGCAGGACCGGAAGAAAAGCCCGGATGCCCGTCCGGAGAATATGCTGTCGTTGGTGTCGCGGCATAACGCTCAGAATCCCAAACCCACTGACCCCGTCACGACCGTGACTCTCCCGACCCCGATGTCGGTGCTGAGGTTCAGTCCAACGAAATTGATGCCGAAGCCCGTCGTCCAGCGCACAACGTTGTCCGAAGCATAACTCAGGTGGACCTTCGTGTCCGGGGTCGCGCCGTACCCCGTGTAGGTGTAATTCACGTCGATCACGGTCGACTCGTACTGCACACCGCCGTAGAGCGTGAAGAGCGAGACCGTTTTACCCAGCATGAGCGCGACGTTGGTCGATGTCACGGCGATGATGTCGCCGACGTTGAGGTCCTGCCGGAATGCCCCGACCGTCGCCTCAAAGGGGAGCATCGGAAAATACTGGCTGACGCTGTGCCGCAGGCCGTACCCCACGAGGGAGGTTTGGGGGAAATCCCTGACCGAGGGGACCACGGCATACCGCACGATCGCCTCGGTGCCGAAGAGGTTGCCGACGGTGAGCTGGGGAGTGCCGAGCCCGAAGAGGTCGGTCCTGATCTGGCCGTTCTGGAAATGGTACTCGACGCCGCCGGGACCGGTGACGCTGGTGCCGATGCCCCCCAGGATCGTCGCTGTGCGCACAGGTTCCTGGTCGAACGGTTCCGGGGGAAGGGCGTGATAGTAGCGCTGGGGTTCGCCGACCAGCGTCCCCGAGCCCACGATTTCAAGCCTCGCATGAAAGCCGTCCCGGTCGAGACCGGGAGTGTGATAAAGTCCGGAATTCAGGTTGGCCCCGAATCCGTCCACGATGGGCTGCACGTACCCGCGGACGTTCGAGGACGAGAGCTGGCTGAGGGCGTCCGAAACGGCGTCCTGGGAGAAGAGATGGCTGAACGGGCCGAAGAGCGCCAGCCCGAGGAGCAAACAGATGATGTTCAGTATGATGCGTCGAGTCTTCATGCCGGGTACAGAATAGCCATCCCCGGGGTGGAATACAAAAATTATCGGGCTCGACGTGACCCGTGTCACGCCATACCGCAATGCGGCATCCGGACGAGGTGAGGGCGGTCAAGGGGTGTATCGGGAAGGCTGTCCGGCGGGGAGTCCCCGGGGGCGCCGCGGGGTTTCGCCCGGAGGTTCAGTCCCTGCGGATGTCGACGCTTCCGAATCCCGCCTCCACCCTGAGGTTGATCCTCCCGGCGGCGGTGGCGTAGTTGGAGGTCTGGTACGTGTCGTTGTCCTGCTCCACGAAATCGGGGTCGATGTCGAGGTCGCAGATCCAGTTTTTCTCGTAGATGATCCGCGCGCCGATATTCGACGGAATCACGATCGTGAGCGCGCCGAGCCCGACCTCCGCGTCAACGTCCACTTCCTTCTTCAGGGAGCCGTGGAAATCGAGCGTGTATTTGCCGACGCCCCCTTCGAAGTGCAGACGCCTGAAATTCGCGTTACCGAGGCCCATCGCCCTGAATTTGCTCAGGCCCGCCTCGATCGTCATCGTTTCGATGGCCCCCTTGTTCGGTTCGTTGAACGCGAGCCGCACCGACGAGGCCCCGGTGGAAAGGTCGAAATCCTTCACATTCAGCCCCGACATATCGATGTCTCCCTTACCCAGGCCGAGCTCGATATCGAATGAAATCGGGATGGCGTCCGTGTAGAGCAGTTTCCACGAGGAGGAGTGGATGTTCAGGTGGCGCCCTTTCTTTTTCCCCTTGCCCTCCTCCCATTCGTCGGGATTGAGATCGACCGAGACATACCCGACCCCGCCCCGCGACGAATAGTCGACGGTCCCCCTGGGGGAATCCTCCTCCTCCAGGGCCAATTCGGCGTCGAGGATGGTCGAGGCGGTCCCGCGCGCGACCGTGATGTCGGCCAGACCTCCCTCGATCGTCGCCTTCAGTTCCTTCTCGTTTCCGAGAGGGATCTTTTTAAAGGGCTTGAAGTCGGTGAGGACGAGGGCGAACCCCGTCAGTCCAAGCAACAGCCCGGAAAAGAGGAATGTACGGGCGGAAGGACTCGATCTGTTCGACCTATTCATGCTGTTCATGCTTTCCATACCGTCATCTCCTTAGTGTAAATACGGGAAATCCCTCCGTGTGTTTCAATAATGGGGGATCCGTTCCCTCAGGTATTTGTAAAGGAGCTCCCGGGCCCTGAAAATATGGGCTTTTACGGTGCCGATGGGGATTTTGAGTATTTTTGCAATCTCGGAATAATCACGTTCCTCGTTGTGCCGCAGGATGATCACCTGCTTGTACTTGGGCGGCAGTTGGTCGATCGCCTCCGCGATGATTTTCAGTTTCTGCCGCTGGATGATGAATTTGTCCGGTTCGTACGTCGAGTCGGGGATTTCGAAACTGTAGTCCGAATCCTCGTGCGAGATCGGCTTGTTGATCGACATCGTCTGGAGCTTCTTCTTCCGGATGTAATCGATGCTGCTGTTGGTGGCGATCTTGTAGAGCCAGGTGGAGAATGCGTACTCGCGGTTGAAGTTCCGGAGGGACCCGAACGCCTTCACGAACGTCTCCTGCGTCAGGTCCTCGACCTGTTCCCTGTCCCTGATGATGCGGTAGATGAGGTTGAAGATGGAGTCCCGGTATTTCTTCATCAGCTCCTTGTAGGCGGCTTGATCGCCCCGGATGGCGGCGTTGATCAGGTGAATGTCTTCGCGGCGGGATTCGGTCCTCCCGGCGTCGGGGCGGGGTTCACCGGCCCCTGCGGTGTTTTTCCTCCGTCCCCGTTGAGGGGAGCCGTGCGCGGTTTTTTTTTGCCTGGCCATTCACCGGATTGAAGACAGCGAGCCCGATAACATACTTAAAAATAGGGCCAGAGGCAAGGGAAGAGTCCAGGGGTACCGCGGCCGACCCCGCGGTATCTTGGAACAAAAAGGGATTTTGACTATTTTTCCTGAGTCCCATGTTCATCACCTTCGAAGGCATAGACTTTTCCGGTAAGACGACCCAGGCGGGGCTGGCGGTCGAGCGGCTCGTCTCGCTCGGACGACGCGTGAAGTTCGTCCGCGAGCCGGGGGGAACGGAACTCTCCGAGAGGATCCGTTCGGTCCTCCTTGCGAAAACCCGCCTGTCGATCGACCCGGTCTCCGAGCTCCTGCTCTTCTCCGCGGCGAGGGCGCAGCTGGTCCGGGAGGTCATCCTCCCGTCGCTGCGCGATGGGATGATCGTGGTCTGCGACCGCTTCTACGATTCGACCACCGCCTACCAGGGGTACGGCCGCGACCTTCCCCTCGACGATGTCAGGACCATCAACAGGTTCACCACCGCGGGAACGACGCCCGGCCTGACGCTCTTCGTGGACGTGACGCCGGAGCAAATCCGGCGGCGGAAACTCAGGGACGGTCAGGCGCCCGACCGCATGGAGCGGTCCGGGGACGCTTTCTACGAAAAGGTCGCGGAAGGTTACCGTCAAATCGCCCGGGAGGAGCCCGGCCGCGTCGTGGTCATCGCGGGGGACGGTACGGTCGAAGAGACGCACGAGGCGGTCTGGAGGGAGATCGGGAAAAAACTCACCATCATAAGGGACACCCAATGAGAGGATTGATCGGAGCGGCCGTGGTCATTGTCGCCGCGCTGTCCGGCTTCACACTGCAGGGGGATGACTTCTTCTACCGGCTGAACAAGGGGATCGATGTCTACGGCCGGGTGTACCGGGAGGTCTCCACGAACTACGTCGACGAGATCGATCCGCTGGAGCTCATGGAGGCCGGGATCGACGGGATGCTCGGCTCGCTCGACCCCTACACGAACTTTATCAATGACGAAGAGGGCGACGAGGTCGAACTGATCACCAGCGGCAGGTACGGCGGCATCGGCGTCACGGTCGGCACGCGCGACGGCCATATCACGATCATGTCGGTGATGGACGGCTACTCCGCCCAGAAGCAGGGCCTCCTCCCGGGCGACAGGCTTCTCAGGATCGACTCGAGGGCGATCGCCGACCTGAAACCCTCCGAGGTCAGGGTCCTGACGCGCGGAACGCCCGGTACCGAGGTGAAGCTGGTGGTGGAACGCGACGGCGAAGCGGCGCCGCTCGAGTTCATCCTCGTCCGCGAGGAGATCCGGCTGAGGAACGTCAGTTACGCCGGGATCCTGGGGGACGGGGTCGGCTACATCCGCCTGGAGCGTTTCTCCCGCGACGCCGGCGACGAGATCGCCCTCGCGCTGAAGGATTTCAGGCTGAGGGGGACGCTCCGCGGCGTGGTCCTCGACCTCCGGAACAATCCCGGCGGGCTGCTCGACGCCGCGGTCGACGTGGTCGGCAAATTCCTTCCGAGGGGGAGCCTCATCGTGAGCACCCGCGGGAGGAAACCGGAATCCGAACGGAAGTATTTTTCAACCGCCGACCCGCTGGTGCCCGACCTGCCGCTCGTCGTCCTCATCAATAATAACAGCGCCAGCGCCAGCGAGATCGTCGCCGCGGCGGTCCAGGACCTGGACCGGGGAGTGATCCTCGGGACGCGCTCCTTCGGGAAGGGCCTCGTCCAGACGGTCACCCCCCTCGTCTATAATACGCAGCTCAAGATCACCACGGCGAAGTACTACACGCCCAGCGGCCGGTGCCTGCAGGAAATCGACTACGCGAAGGGGGGCGCCAGGGACACCGCGGCTGCGAAAGCCCTGTTCAGGACTTCGAAGGGTCGGAGCGAATACGCCAACGGCGGCGTGGCGCCGGACACCGTGGTGGAGGAGTCCGGTCGCAGTCCGGTTCACGCCGCGCTGATGAGGCGGTCGATGTTTTTCCGTTTCGCCGCGAACTACCGGCGCGGGCACGACGGTCCGGCCGAGGGCGCGGACACGCTCCTCGCCAAGTTCACGCGGTTCCTGGAGGAGCAGAAGTTCGCGTACGAGGACGATGCCGTGCAACAGCTCGATGAAACGGTCCGCCTGGTGAGGAAATCGGGCGGCGACACCGCCGTTGTGGCGGACATCGAGGCCCTGAAGAAGCGGCTGGCGGAAAGGGCAGGGCGTTCCATCGGCGACCACCGCGATGAAATCGTTTCGGCCATCGACATGGAACTGGGCGGCTTGGCCGGGGGAGAGGCGGCGCGGATCGCGGCGGGTTTGAACCGGGACAACCAGGTCGCTTCCGCCGTCGGCATCATCGCCGACCGCCGGGAATACGACCGGAGGCTGACCCTCGGGATGAAGGACGACGACTAGAAGACGACGGTCCGCGCAGGCGAGCCGGACCTGGCGAGGGCAGAGTCGATCGCGGCCCTACGGCTGAACGTTTCCCGTCGAGAGCAGCGAACGTGCGGCCCTGTTCCCGAGCCGCGCCGATTCGCTGAACGCCTGCCGCGCTTCTGCGCTGTTCCCCGTGGCGAGCCACGCCCGACCGAGGTTGAACCAGGCGTCCGCGAATGATGAATCGAGCCCGACGGCGCGGGAGAACATCGCGGCGGCCTCCGTGAACTCTTCCCGCCGCGCGAGGACCGTTCCGAGGTTGTTCCATCCGGCGGCGCTGCGCGGATCGACGTCGAGGGCCGCCTCGTAGAAGAGCTCCGCGTCGGCGTCCCTGTTCTCCCCGAGGGCCGCGTTTCCCCGTTCGAGCGCGAGCGTCACCATCGTGCGGTCGGTCAAGGGGTTCCGGCCGAACGCCCGCGACCACCCCCTGATTTTCTCCGCCGCCGCTGCGGCCCCCTCCTTTTCGGTGTTGTTCAGGACGTTGCGGTATCCCCTGATGTCTCCCGGGTAGAGCAGGATGTACCGAAGCCAGAGTTCCGCGGACGGCCGGTCGCCCATGCCCGCCTGCCGGAAGTATCGGGAAAGATAAAGGTTTGCGCTGTACATCCCTCCCTGGCCGATCAGGCGCTCATCCATGAGGGAACGGAACCGTTCCACCGTCGCCGTTCCCGACCCGACGACGGTCCACCAGAGAACGGAATGCAGGAGGGTCGCCCCCGCGATGATCGAAGCGGCGCGTGCGGATTCCGGTGACGGAGCGCGGCGGAAATACCAGGCAAGCGCAAAAAGAACGAAGAGGAACGAGTACGGTCCTGTCACGTCCCAGTCGCGGGCCATCCCCAGGTCGAACTTCGCCACGAAGGCGAAGAGCGACACGGGAACGACCGACGCCAGGAGGAACCGTTCCGGCTCCGTCAGGCGGGCTCGCGCGGGAGCTGTCCCGCGCCCGGGAGTATCGTCCCGGCCGCGCGCCGCCAACCCTGCGATCATGAGAGCGAGCGCGGGCGCCAGGAGGAGCGCCGAGAGGTTGGCCAGATCGAGGAGATGGAAGAGTGAAAAAATGGTGTAGGGCGACGAGTAGCGTTCGATTGGATCGTCCGGCGCTGTGAGGGGGAGGTAGTGTTTGTGGGGCACCTGCGAAAAATAGCTCGTAACGTCGAAACCCACCGCCGCGAGCACCAGGAAAAACGCGACAGACGACGCCGCGATCCCGGCGACAACGTCCCTTCGTTTCCCGCGTTTCATGCCGAGATATCCGAGGTAGACGAGCGACGGGAGCGTCAGCGCCGTGAGGTAATGCGTGAGCGCCTGAACGAGGAAGGCCACGGTCACGACAGCGAACGGCACGCGACCCCCGAGGTAGAGAACCCCCGCGAGCGTGTAGAGCGATACGACGAACAGCACGACGGCATACGTTTCGACATAGCCGTAGAAGAGGACCATGCAGGGGAGCGAACAGAGCAGCAGGAACGAGACGACGCGCGCCCGGCGATCGGGGAAGAGGAACCCTGTCGTGACGAATGCCGCCGCGAGAAAGCCGGCGCCGAGGAGCATCCCGCCGGCGAAAATCGCGTCGAGGAACTCCCGGTAGGATTTGACGTCAAAGAGCCCCAGGACCAGGGAAAGGTAATGGGTGGCCAGCGGCTCATCGCGGGGCAGAAGCTCTTCCGTCCCGCGGATGGCGCCGGCAAAATTCTTTACCAGGTACCAGCTGTCGCCGAGGAGGGGCACGTCGACCCGGAAGATGAACCCCGCGACGATGAAGAGCGCCAGCGCGCCCGCGACGAAAACGTGTCCGCGGTTGTGGCACGCCTCCGCCAGGCGGTCGACTGCAGGCTCAAGCCGCCCCTTTGCCGCCGCGACGATGAAAACAACGACGAGGAGCGCGTACACCGCCGCGTACAGCGGACCGAGGAATTCCAGGAAATGGAATCCCCAGGTCAGCTCCGGCGGAAGGAAGAGCGCCGCGATGTGCAGGGCGGCCAGGGTCGAGACGAATGCGATCGCCGATATGATGCCGGTTTTCATCCGAAGTCTGCATTCTGAACACCGCCCCCGCGATTCCCGTACGCATGCCGGGTCCGCCGCAGCGTCCCGCGCGTCGGCGGTCTCTGTGAGTGGAAAGCGGTAATTAAAGTAACCTTTTCGGCGGCTCCCCGCAAGACCTGCTGCCCGTCCTTCATTGCATATGGAGGCCGTTTCGAGTATATTTCTCCCCGGAAAACCCGTGAATCCTCTTGGATAAATTCATCATCGAAGGCGGCGAAAGGCTCCACGGCACCGCTGCGGTCAGCGGGGCCAAAAACGCCGCCCTCGCGCTCATGCCAGCCACGCTTCTCGCCAGCGGGAATTACGCCCTCACGAACATCCCCGACCTCAGGGACATCGCGACAATGGGCCGTCTCCTCCAGACGATGGGGGTGGACGTCTGCAGGGAATCCCACACGCTCCGCATCAATACGTTCCGCGTCAACAGGTTCGAGGCGCCCTATGAGCACGTCAAGAAGATGCGCGCCTCCATCTATGTCCTCGGGCCCCTCATCGCCCGGTACGGGTACGCCAAGGTGTCCCTGCCGGGCGGCTGCGCCTGGGGTCCGCGTCCGGTGAACCTCCATATCGAGGGGGTGCGGAAACTCGGCGCGAACGTCTCGATCGAGGGCGGATACATCATCGCGAAGGCGAAACGGCTCACCGGGAAGAGGATCGACTTCGACGTTTCGAGCGTCGGCGCCACCGGCAACATCCTGATGGCGGCCGTGCTTGCCCGCGGGACGACGGTGATCACGAACGCCGCGCGCGAGCCGGAAATCGCGGCGCTCGAAAAATTCCTGGTGCGGATGGGGGCGAAAATCGGGGGCGTCGGCACCGACCGGCTCGAGGTCGAAGGGGTGGACGCGCTCCACCCGGCGGACGAGGAGATGATCCCCGACAGGATCGAGGCCGGCACACTGCTCGCGGCCGCCGCGATCACCGGAGGAGACATCCGGCTCGAACGGTGCAAACCGTCGCAGATCAGGTCGCTCCTCACCCGCCTGAAGCAGTCGGGTTGCTCGGTCGGTTCGGGCGAGGACTGGGTGTCGATCAGGGCACCGCGCCATCTCAAGGCCGTGAACGTGACGACCGCCGTCTACCCGGGATTCCCGACCGACATGCAGGCGCAGTGGCTGGCGCTGATGAGCGTGGCGAAGGGGACCTCGCGGGTCACCGATAACATTTATTTCGACAGGTTCAAGCACGTCCCCGAGCTCATCCGCCTCGGCGCGGAGATCGGCATCATGAACAACGAGGCCACCGTCCGCGGCGTGAGGAAGCTCGTCGGGGCGAAGGTGATGTCCACCGACCTGCGCGCGTCGGCGTCGCTGGTGCTCGCGGGGCTCGCAGCGGAAGGGAAGACGGAGGTCCTCAGGGTCTACCACCTCGACCGCGGGTACGACCACCTCGAAAAAAAGCTCCGCTCGCTCGGCGCGAAGATCAGGCGCGTCGCCGGCAGGGAATTCTGAGCCGGATGAGCGGGACCCGCCAATGAAGGTCATCGCCGTCCTTCCGGCCTACAACGCGGCAAAGACGCTCGAAGCGACGGTCGCGGACATCCCCGCCGGCGCGGTGGACGAAGTTATCGTCGTCGACGATGCGAGCAGGGACGATACGGTCGCCCTGGCGCAGAGGCTCGGCCTCACGGTGATCCGGCACCAGGTAAACACGGGATACGGCGGCAACCAGAAGACCTGTTACCGCGCGGCGCTCGAGCGCGGCGCGGACATCGTGGTGATGATCCACCCCGACTACCAGTACGACTCCCGCCTCACGCCGCACCTGGTGGCCTTCCTGAGGGACGGCTACCAGGACGTCATGCTCGGGTCGCGCATCCGGACGAGGGACGAGGCGCTCGCCGGCGGGATGCCGCTCTATAAGTATATCGCCAACCGCCTCCTGACCTTCACGCAGAACATCCTCACCGGGATGAACCTCTCCGAGTGGCACACCGGTTTCCGGGCGTACACGAGGCACGCGCTCGAGACCGTCCCCTGGGAGGACAACTCCGACGACTTCGTGTTCGACACCCAGATGCTGGTCCAGTTCGTCGCCTTCCGGCTCCGGATCGGGGAAATTCCCGTGCCGGTCAGGTACCACGACACTGCGTCATCCATCAACCTAAGGAGGAGCATCATCTACGGCCTCCGCACGCTCCAGACCGTCGCGCACTACCTTCTGTTCCGGCTCCATCTCTCCGATTCCCCCATGTTCAGGAGCAAGCAGGGAGGAGCGCGGGGGTAGCATCGCGATGAACCCCGCCTCCCGGAACCGGCACCTTTTCCCGGCCCTGCTCGTCGCCGCCGTCGTCCTCCTGTACGGACGGACGCTCACGTACGACTTCGTCAACTACGACGACTACGACCTCGTCGTCCGGAACACCGATTTCCTGAAAGATCCCGGGAATATTCTCACGTCGTTTGCGACCCACGCCTTCACGTCCCACCGCGAGGAGGGTGTGTACTACCGTCCGGTGCTGCTCCTGAGCTACTTCGCCGACTATGCCGTCTGGGGCGTCGACCCGGCGGGGTTTCACCTCACGAACGTCATCCTCCACGCCGCGGCGACGCTGCTGTTGTTCTTTCTCGCGGTCGGGTTGCTTCGGCAGGCCCGGGGCGCAGGAGCGGGGGCCGACGACGACCGCCTGATCGCGTTCTTCGCGGCCCTGCTCTTCGCCGTCCACCCCGTCCAGACGGAGTCTGTGGCCTGGGTCGCCGGCAGGAACGACGTCCTGCTCGGTTTGCTCGTCACAGCATCGCTCTGGTGTTACGTTCTGCAGTACCGCGAACCGAAGCGCCGGCCGGCGATGTTCATCCTTTCGGCCGTCCTCTACGCAGCGGCCCTCCTGACCAAAGAGTCCGCCATCTTCTTCCTCCCGCTCGTTCCCCTCTATGAACTGGGCGTACGTCGCGAATCGCCCGTGACGCTCTTCTCGGGTGAAAAACTCATGAGGGTATCGGTCTTTCTCGTGATCGCGGCCGCCTATCTCGCCGCGCGCTACAACATCTTCGGGGCTTTCATCGGCGCGGAAAAACTCTACGGGAAAATCCCCCTCGACAACCGGTTCCTGATGGCGCCCGGGCTGGCGCTGACGAGTCTGTTGTTCCTGGTCTGGCCCGCGGACCTGAACATCGTCCACCCGATCGAGAACGTCCCGTGGTTCGAATGGCCGGCAATCCTGGTCGCCGTCGCCGTCGCCGCGGGCTTGTGTTTCGTGGCCGTACGGTATTTCAGGAAGGAACCGCTCCTGGGGTGGTCCACCGCCTGGCTGATCACCGGTTTGGTCCCCCTCCTGAACATCTTCCCCCTGGCCGTTCCGATCCTTGAGCACCGGCTCTACGCCGCCTCCGCGGGGTTCGCCCTCGCGGCGGCGGTTTTTGCGGGGAAACTACGCACTTTTTCTGCATTCCGGAACGCGGCGATGCCCCTCCTGGCGGCGGCGTGTTTCATCCTGGCGGCGGTCGCGTGGGCCCGCCTCCCTGTATGGAAAAACAGCGAAAGGCTCTGGCTCGACGCCATTGAAAAAGAGCCGGGCGCATCGCGGTCCTATTTCAACCTGGCCGGATATTATTTCGAACAGCAGAAGTTCGACCGCACCATCAGCCTGCTCGAGACGTACGTCCGGCTGAAGCCGGACGACTTCACCGGGCTCGCCAAACTGCGTCAATCCTATTTTCTCGCGGGGCGGCCCGACGAGGCCGCGCGGGTCTGCAGGACACTGATCGACCAGAATCCCCGCAACGTGGGCCGTTACGTCGAAGCGGGGGTCCTCTTCGAGCGGATGGGACTCTCGGACAGCGTCATCGCGGTATACGAAGAAGGCCTGAGGGTCGATTCAACATTTCATCAACTCCACCGACGGCTGGGGGCGTGGTACCGGTCCACGGGGAACACCGGCAAGGCGGCCTGGCACATCCGGATTGCCGACTCGCTCGAGCGCCTCTCACCGATGCCGCAGTAGGC
>DATDQD010000323.1:0-2243 GCA_035292425.1 Bacteroidota bacterium | reverse complement strand
CGCCGGAATACAGATACGACCTCTCCGTGGCCAGGTCGACCTGCATCATCGGGGGGTCGCGGTCGATGGCGTTCTCGGGGGTCTGACCCGGATTGAGCTCGGCCACGGTGAGTCTTGCCGAGCGGCCCTCATGGTAGAATTCAAAAAATGGAAACTGGCTCACGCTCTCGCCGTTCCGGGGGGAAATCAGCTCCACCCGGCTGGGGTTCCCGAGACGGATCACCACGTCCACCGGCGCAGCTTCGGCGCAGTTCTCCAGGCTGAACCTGAACGTGTAGACTCCCGCGGGGAGCAGCCCGGAGGAGAGTGTTTGTTCTTCGATGGCATCCTGGGCCGCGTCGATGATCTCGAACGATTCGAAACGGATCTCCTTCGACTGGCCGAGATCCAGGTTGGTCACGGTCATGCCGGGCGCCGGGACGGAGAACGGCTCCGTCTTCATGATCGCGGCGGGCTGGAAATCCTCGCCGGTCGCAAGCTGTATCATGAGTATGACGTTCATCTGCACGTCGACCGGGGACGGGCCCGGATTTGAGATGTTCACGGTGAAGAGGAGTCCACGGGACTCGAAATGGTTGACGTCGAAATCGGCGATCGTAAGTTGTTCGACGGGGACCTGTATCGCCGTGAGCCTGAGGGGGCACGGGGCGGGTTGCGCCGCCGCTGGCGTCGCACCGGCCAGAAAGAGCGCCGCCGCCGCGACGATGAAGCGCACCCGGAGGTTCAGCCTGGAAAGAGGATATGCCATACCCGCTCCGTATCAAAATTCGAAAAAGTATACTTAAAATCCTGCGTTAACGCAAGATTTCTTAGGCCCAATATAATAGATGGGATCGGATAAATCGCGTGCGGCGAATCACGCGTGTGATCAGAATCGGGAGATGTCGTTATAGATGACAAACGCCATAAACGCGAGCAGGAGGATGAAACCGACCTGCTGGACCGCGATTTTGACCCTGTGGGGGATCTCCCGGCGGATGGCTTTTTCGATGACCAGCAGAACGAGGTGACCCCCGTCAAGCGCCGGGATGGGGAGAATATTAAGAATGGCCAGACTCATGCTCAGCTGTGCCATGAACCAGAGGAACGCCAAAAGGCCGTATTCCGCGCTCTGCGTCGCCAGCTGGGCGATGGCGATCGGTCCGCCGAACGACTGCTGGACGGAGGCTTCGCCGACAACGATTTTCCGTATCGTCAGGGCGAAGAGCCGGACGGTTTCGCCGGCCTCGCGGGCGCCCTCGCCGATCGCTTCGACGCCGGAGTAGTCGGTGTGGCGGAGGGGGCCGCGATAGACGCTGACCAGGCCCACTCCGATCTTGCCGCTGTCGTTGACGACCACGGTTCCAGAAAGGGTCGCGTCGCCCCGCTTCCACCGGACCTCGACCGGTTTGCCGGGGTTAGCGCGAAGGATCTCGATAATCTGCTGACGGCTCTCGATCCGGATCGACGCGATCGCGAGAAGAGTGTCTCCCTGCCGGAGCCCGAGCGACTCGGCGGGCATCCCCTGCTGCACGGTCTGGATGAACGACACCGAATGCCCGACGTAGAAACCGAGGGTTTCCATCGAAAACCCGGTCGACGGGGGGCGCCGGATTTCAATAGTCGTCGGGGTCCCTTTCCTGTCGACGACCAGCGAGAGGTCGCGGCCCATGTTCTCGATGTACACTTCCTGCTGGACATCTTCCCACGTCGAGACGGGCGCGCCGTTGACGCTGACGAACCGGTCGCCGCCGCGGAGGCCGGCGCCCCGGGAGGCGCTCCCCTCCTGCACGTACCCGACTTCCGTCGTGTTCATGGAATCCTCTCCGCGGAGGTAGTGGATAGTGGAGAAGATGGTGACGGCCAGCATAACGTTCATGATCACGCCGGCGCTGATGACGAGAATGCGCGCCCACATCGGCCTGGCCCGGAATTCCCAGGGCTGGGGGGCGCTGTTGACGAATTCGGTGTCCATGCTCTCGTCCACCATCCCCGCGATCTTGACGTATCCTCCGAGCGGGAGCCAGGAGATGCAATAGTCGGTGTCGCCGATTTTCCTGCCGAAAGCCCTCGGGGGAAACCCGATCGAGAACCGGTCCACGCGCATGCCGGTCAGTTTCGCCGCTATGAAGTGGCCGAGCTCGTGCACGAAAATCAGCAGACCGAGGGTGACCCCCGTGTAAAAAATCATGTACAGTGCGCCCATGCGCTTGAGTTCCTTAGTTGTATTTTCTGAGATACGATCGGGTTTCGGCGTCGGTCGC
>DATDQD010000322.1:0-9633 GCA_035292425.1 Bacteroidota bacterium | reverse complement strand
GACAAAGACGAGCCGCAAGGGGTATACCGCGTCGGTCGGGTACAGCGAAACGATCTTCGAGGAGAGACCGACCGTGTTCGACTACAGCGTCACCCTCTCGGGGTATTCCGACCTCGACCGCCTCCCGGACTACCAGAATGTCGCCCCCACCGCCGACAAGTTCCTGTCGCTCGGCCTGAAGCTGAACTACTCCGCTCTCATGAGGACGCTCGGGGCGAACGACCCGGAAAAGGGGATGAAGGCATCGGTCAGCTTCAGCAGCAAGTACGGGACGAGGAAATATTTCCCCCGGGCATACTCCACGTTCGATTACGGGGTGATCCTGTGGGAACACTCCTCGCTCTGGCTCCGGACGGCGGCCGGTAAATCCTTCGGAGACCGCGGGAACACCCTGGCGAACTTTTATTTCGGCGGCTTCGGCAACAACTGGGTGGACCACGGCGAGATCCGGCGGTACCGCGACTATTACAGCTTCCCCGGCGTCGAGATCAACGACCTCGGCGGGACCAACTTCGGCAAGGTCGCGCTCGAGTGGGACCTTCCGCCTCTGCGTTTCAAGAGGGTGGGGTTCCCGATCGCCTACGCCAACTGGGCGAGACTCGCGCTCATCTCCACGGGCCTCGTGACGAACATGGAGAGTGACGCCCTGAGACAGAAGGCCCTGAGTCTGGGAGCGCAGGTCGACGTCAAGCTGGTCCTCTTTTCCAACCTCGAGTCCACTCTATCCGGCGGGTTTGCGGCCTCATTCCGGCCGGACCTGCGGCGGACGAGGGAGTGGATGGTCTCGCTGAAAATCCTGCGATGAGCCGCCTTCCCCCGGTGCCGCGATCATGAACATGGTCTCCGCCGACAGGCTGCTCGACATCGCGGTGAGCCTTCTCCCCGTGTTCCTCTTTCTCGTGGCGCTCGTCCTTCTCGACAGCTACAAGCTGGTGAAGCTGCATGAGGTGGTCGGGGCGATCATTTTCGGCGCGCTGTCGGCGGTCGTGGCGTTGTTCGTCAACACCTTCATCGCCCAGTTCATCCCGCCCGGGATGTACATCATGCCGCGATACGTGGCGCCGGTGACTGAGGAGATCCTTAAATCAGTCTTCATCGTTTACCTGATCCGGAGCGGGAAGGTGGGATTCATGGTGGATGCGGCCATCATGGGGTTCGCGGCGGGGGCCGGGTTCGCGTTCATGGAAAACGTCTATTATCTGCAGACGGTCGGAGGCAATTCCTCGACCGTCGTCTGGCTGATCCGCGGCTTTGGAACCGCGGTCATGCACGGGGGCACGGCCGCGATGATGGCCACCATCACCAAGAACCTCGCCGACAGGGCCTCCGTCCCGCGGGCCTGGCTCGTGGCGCCGGGGGTGCTGACCGCCATGCTGATCCATTCCCTGTTCAACCATTTTCCCTTCCCCCCGGAGTACATGACGGCGGTCCTGCTGTTCGGGCTTCCGCCCATCATGGTCCTGGTCTTCCAGCAGAGCGAGAAGTCCACCCGTGAATGGCTCGGGGTGGGATTCGACACCGACGCCACGCTCCTGGAGGCGATCAACACCGGGGTGGTATCGGAGACCAAGGTCGGCCAGTACCTGCTCACCCTCAGGTCGAATTTCCCCGGGGAACTCGTGGCCGACATGCTCTGCATGCTGAGGATCCACCTGGAGCTTTCGATCCGTGCGAAGGGCATCCTGCTGATGCGGGAGCACGGGTTCGAGACGAAGGAGGAGCCGGACATCGGGGATAAATTCGCCGAGCTGGATTATCTCGAAAAGAGCGTCGGTAAGACCGGCATGCTCGCGATCAAGCCGTTCCTGCACACGACGCACCGGGACCTCTGGCAATTGTACATGATCGGGAAATGAGCAGGCGCGCCATCCACGCGGCGATTTCCGCGGCCCCCGTCGCCGCCGCGCTCACCGCTTTCGTGCTCCTCGCATCCTGCGCGGGACCTCCCGGCGGCGACTGGCGGACGGAGATCGAGTCGGTCCTCACCGCGCAGGTGGAGGCCTGGAACCGCGGCGACATCGCCGGATACATGGAGGGGTACTGGCGGTCGGACAGCCTGCTCTTCACCAGCGGCGGCGCGGTCAGGAGGGGATGGAAGGAGACGTACGGGAAATATGCCGCGCGGTACGACACGCGCGAAAAAATGGGGACGCTCAGGTTTTCCGCCATGGAATACCATCTCGGCGCCCCGGGGGCCGCGTGGGTTTTCGGCCGGTGGGAGCTGGAACGCGACCACGACAGGCCGGGGGGGGTATTTACCGTCGTCCTGAAGAAATTCCCGGAAGGGTGGAGGATCGTCCACGATCACACCTCGTCCGATCCGCAGTGACACCGGACATCAGATGACCGCCAGCCCCATCTACCAGACCGATTTCCCCACGCTGAAGCTCGTCCGCCGGGGCAAGGTCCGCGACCTCTACGACCTCGGCGAGTACCTCCTCATCGTGGCGACCGACCGCCTGTCGGCATTCGACGTCGTGATGCCGCAGCCGATCCCGCTGAAGGGCAAGGTCCTGACGCAAATCTCGAACTACTGGTTTTCACTGGTGACCGACATCATCCCGAACCACCTGGTGGCCACGTCGGTGGACGATTTCCCCGACGAGTGCGAAAAGTACCGGGACGTCCTGAGGGGGAGGAGCGTCATGGTGAGGAAAACGAAGCCGCTCCCGATCGAGTGCGTGGCGCGGGGGTATGTGGCCGGATCGGGGTGGAACGAGTACCGGGTATCGGGAAAGATCTGCGGCATCGCCCTGCCCCCGGGGCTCAGGGAATCAGACAGGATCCCGAGACCCATTTTTACCCCCGCCACGAAGGCCGGGGAGGGACATGACGAAAATATTTCGTTCGAGCGGGCGGCGGAGACCGCGGGAAAGGACGTGGCCGAGGCGGCCCGCGCCACAACGCTGAAGATCTACGAGCGGGCCTCCGAGATCGCTCTCGACAGGGGGATCATCATCGCCGACACCAAGATGGAGTTCGGGATCGAACACGGGCGCATGATCCTCATCGACGAACTGCTCACACCCGACTCTTCGCGGTTCTGGCCGAAGTCGGGATACGCGCCCGGACGGGCCCAGGAGAGTTACGACAAGCAGTTCGTGAGGGATTACCTGCTTTCGATCAATTTCGACAAGAAACCCCCCGGCCCGGCCCTCCCCGACGATATTATCGAAAAGACGTCGGACCTCTACCGCCAGGCCCTCATCCTCATCACCGGCAGGGACGTCGAGGAATAGCGGGACGGCGGCCGCGTGCCGTCCGTTCATTTTCCTCCCTCCGGAAGATTTCGTATCTTGGGCGACGATCGTTCCCCTCCGCACACGCGCCGGGCGGCGTTCGATGAGCGATGTCATTCTGCATCCATCAACAATCTCCTTTTTTCCAATCAATCCGACATGGAGGATATCATGCTTCGAGGCACTATGCTGGTCCTGCTCACGCTCCTCGGGGGCTTCGCCCTGGCGGCGCAACAGGACGAAGGAAAGGTCTTTCCGTATCCGATCAACCAGGTCACGCTGGACAACGGGCTCAAAATCGTCTCGATACCCTTCGACAGTCCCGGCATCATCGCGTATTACACCGTCGTGCGCACCGGTTCTCGCAACGAGGTCGAACCGGGGAAATCGGGATTCGCCCACTTCTTCGAACACATGATGTTCCGCGGGACCGAAAAATACAGCAAGGACGCCTTCAATGAAATGCTGAAATCAATAGGCGCCGACAACAACGCGTTCACCTCCGACGACCAGACCGTCTATCACACGCTCGCGAGCGCCGGCGCCCTCGGGACCATCATGGACATGGAGTCGGACCGCTTCATGAACCTGAAGTACTCCGAGGGGGATTTCAAGACGGAGGCGGGCGCCATCCTCGGCGAGTACAACAAGAACTTTTCAAGCCCCTTCATGACCATCGAGGAGAAACTGAGGGAAGCGGCGTACGAAGGGCACACCTACAAACACACCACGATGGGCTTCCTGAAGGACATCGAGGACATGCCGAACCAGTACCGGTACAGCCTGCAGTTCTTCGACCGGTGGTACCGCCCCGAGAACTGCGTGGTCGTGGTGGTCGGCGATTTCGACCAGGCGAAGCTTGTTGAGATGGCGACGCGATACTACGGCCCCTGGAAAAGGGGTACCTACACGCTCGACGTGCCGCTCGATCCGCCGCAGACGCAGGAGAAGATCGTCAACCTGCCCTGGAAGGCGAAGACACTGCCGATCGTATCGGTCGGTTACCACGGACCGGCATTCAGCGATAACTCGCGCGAGATGCCCGCGATGGACCTCCTCTCCCAGCTCGTCTTTTCGCAGACATCCGACCTCTTCCGGAAGCTCGTAATCGAACAGCAGCTCGTGGAGTTCGTCGAGGGGAGCCAGGGCGACAGCCGCGACCCCGGCCTCTTCACGATCGCCGCGAGGGTCAAGGACCCGAAGAACATCGAACTGGTCCGGACCGAAATCGACAGGGCCATCGAGGAGGCCAAGGAGAAGCCGGTGTCCGAAGAACGCCTGAAGGCGATCAAGTCGTACCTGAAGTACCAGTACGCCATGGGGCTGGACAATCCCAACTCGGTGGCGAACAACATCAGCCACTACATCCAGCTCACGGGCGACCCCGAATCGGTCAACAGGGTGTACCGGCTCTACGACCAGATCACGCCGGAGGACATCATGGGCGTGGCGAAAAAATATCTCACAAAGACCAGCCGGACCACGGTCATTCTCAAACAGGAGGAGAGTTCACAATGAAGACGACACTGCTGACGCTGCTTGCATCGCTGGCGATCGCCGTGACCCCCGCCGTCCTGAATGGCCGGGAAGGATCCGCCGTGAAAATCACCGAGCTCCGGAGCGAAAACTCACCTCTTGTCACCATCCGGATCGCGCTCCGCGCCGGGTCGATCCATGACCCCGCCGGGAAGGAGGGGCTGAACGCCCTCACCGCGACGCTCATCGGCTCCGGCGGGACGCAGGAGCTGACCTACGCCCAGGTCATGGAAAAACTCTACCCGTGGGCGGCGAACATCTCCTCCCAGGCCGACCACGAGCTCACCACCTTCACGGGGGACGTGCACCGCGACCACCTGGAGGCGTTCTACAAGCTCTTCACCGACCTTCTGCTCGCGCCCCGGTTCGATTCCTCCGACTTCGCGAGGGTGAAGGACCTCGGGATCAACTACCTCGTGAACACGCTCCGTTCCACCGACGACGAGGGCCTCGGCAAACAGGCGCTGAACGCGTTCCTCTTCGAGGGACACCCCTACGGGACCACGGAGTACGGTACCGTACAGGGTCTCACCTCGATCACGCTGGACGACGTGAAGGGGTACTTCGCGAAGACCTACTCGCGGGCCAATCTCTGGGTCGGCATCGCGGGGGGATATCCCGCCGGCTTCGCGGAGAGGATCCGCGCCGATTTCGCGAAACTCCCCGCGGGTGAACCCCGCGAGGTTGCCCTCCCCGCGCCTCCGGCCATCGGGGGAATGGAGGTGCTGGTGGTCCAGAAGCCCGCGAGGGCCTACGCGGTTTCGATGGGGTTCCCGATCGCGGTCACAAGGAAGGACAAGGATTTCTACGCGCTCATGGTGGCGAATTCCTATTTCGGCGAGCACCGGACATTCAACGGCGTGCTGATGAACAGCATCCGCGGCGACAGGGGAATGAACTACGGAGACTATTCGTACATCGAAAAATTCACGGGCGGGGTTTCGGGGACGACGTTCCCCAACGTCAACACGCCGCTGCGACAACAGTACTTCAGCATCTGGCTCCGCCCGATGCCCCCGGCGCAGGCGCATTTCGCCATCAGGAACGCCCTGTTCGAATTGAAACGCCTGGTCGCGGACGGCATCAGCGACGCGGACTTCGAGGCGACCCGGAAGTTCGTAACAAATTATTCCAAGCTCTGGGCCGCGACGGCGAACCGCCGGCTGGGCTATCTCATGGACAGCGAGTTCTACGGGACGCCCTACTTCATCGACAGGATCGAAGAAGAGCTGAAGACGCTCACGGCGGCGGACGTCAACGCGGCGGTCAAAAAGTACCTGACCCCCGAAAACGTCAAAATCGCGGTGGTGGTGGACGCCGGGAAGGGCGCGGAGTTCTTCGAGAACATGGCGAACAACGCGCCGTCGCCGATCACCTACGAAGCCCCGAAACCGCAGAACATCCTGGACGAGGACAGGATCATCGGGGTCTTCCCGATGAAGGTCAACAGGACGAAATCGCGGGTCGTCGAGGCGAAGGACCTGTTCGAGAAATAAGCCCTTGAAAATATCGGTCATCGTCAAACCCAACTCGAAAAAGGAGGGGGTCGTCCCTTCCGGGGAGGGAGCGTACACGGTTCGCGTGGCGGCGCCTCCGGCGGAGGGGAAGGCCAACGAACGGGTCATCGAACTGCTGGCGGAACACTTCGGCGTGCCGAAGAACCGTGTCTCGATCGCCCGGGGGGCGGGCGGGAGGAGGAAGGTAGTCGAAATCGTCCGGTAAGATGATGTCCCCGCGGCGGGCCGGCTCCCGGGCCCGCTTTTCTTGATTCTCTGTCCGGTTGTTTGTATTATCCCCCAAAGGATCGCGCCTTCACGGCGTCAGCAGTTGCTCTTCACCGTCCGGTGGGAATAACCACCAGAAAGAGGGGTACCAATGAACAGTGTCAACCGCTTGTTTCCGCTTGCGGCATGTCTTCTCCTGGCCGTACCATGGTCGTCAACGGCAGGGCAGCGCAACGGTCCCGCTATCCTCGGGGGCGTCGGGGGCGTCGGTGGTACCCTGGCCGAACGGGCCGCCGACACCACCGTCAACGTCGGGATCGTCGCGAAGTGGAACATAATCTCCGTCCCCCTCATCGCCGCCGAAATGCACAAGGACACGCTCTTCCCGTCGTCGATTTCCAACGCGTTCTATTTCGATGCCGGGTACGTCGCGGACAATGACCTTATCCAGGGCAAGGGTTACTGGCTGAAATTCGATACCGCGGAAACGATCCCGCTCATCGGCACGGCCATTCACCGGGACACGATCGACGTGAGCGCCGGATGGAACATGGTCGGCTCGATCAGCGACCCGGTGAGCGTCGCATCGGTTACGACCGTTCCCGGCGGAATCACGCTGTCGAATTTCTGGGCATTCGACAACGGTTACGTCCACCCGGCTTCGATAACGCCCGGCGAGGGGTACTGGGTGAAGGCCTCGTCGGCCGGCGCAATCGTGCTCGACGGCGGAGCGGCCGCCGCGCCGCGGGCGGCGTCCGACCCGTATTCAGGGCTGCATACGCTCGTCATCGAAGACGCAAGGGGCATGAAACAGACCCTCCGGTTCGGCGACGCGGCGGCGAAGCTATCGAGAGCCGTCACCGAGATGCCGCCCCTGCCGCCCCCCGGGATTTTCGATGCGCGGTTCGCAGACGGCAACTGGGCGGAAATCTACGGCGGCGAAGGGGAACACCGGTTCGCGGTGAAGGTGACCTCCGCGGCATACCCCCTCACCGTCCGGTGGGAGGTGGATGAACGCGACCGGCGGGAGATCATGCTCAACGAATCCATAAATATGACGGGCAGGGGCGCTGTCGTGATCGCCGGCGAAGCGCCGATCGGCATCAGGGCTGGCGTCTCCGGGGTACCGGCAATCTATGCCCTGCGGCAGAATTACCCGAACCCGTTCAACCCGGCGACGAAGATCTCCTACGACCTGCCGGAAAACGCCGCCGTGAAGCTGACCGTCTACGATCTTCTCGGCAGACCGGTCGCCGTGCTGGCGGACGGCGTCGAGGTGGCCGGCGTCCACAGTGTCGTTTTCGACGCGACGGGCTTTACCTCCGGGATCTATTTTTACCGGCTCGAGGCGGCGGCCTTCTCCGACACCAAAAAGCTCGTGGTTGTAAAATAAATACGGCGGATGTTCCCCCCCGAACAGACCCCCGCCGGCGCGCCGGCGGGGGTTTTATTTTTCGTTCCCACCGATTAAATGCGTATTTTGTCCACGGCGCGCGCCGTTTTTCCGCCTGACGCAACGGTTTCCTTGCGACCCTCGAGGTCATTTCTTACATTGTACGTTCCCGGATGTCGAAAAAGAATCCCATGAACCTGAAAGGGCTCTCCGTTGCCGAGCTCGAGGAGTTTGCCGTTTCGATGGGCGAGAAACCGTTCAGGGGAAGACAGCTGTTCGAGTGGATCTACCACAAGGATGCCGCCGGGTTCGATGCAATGACGAACATGCCGGCCGCGTTCCGGCGGCGCCTGGCATCGGAGGCGAGGATCGGTTCGATCGCCCTGCGGGACCGGAAACGCTCCCCGGCCGACGCAACCACGAAACTCCTCTTCGAACTCGACGACGGAAAATACATCGAGAGCGTCCTGATCCCCCCGAGGACGGCGTACCGGGAGGAGGAGCGTCTCACTCTCTGCGTGTCGACGCAGGTGGGCTGTCCGCTCGATTGCGTCTTCTGTGCGACGGCCACGATGGGGTTCCGGCGGAACCTGACCGCCGGCGAGATCGTCGACCAGGTGATGACGGCGGCACGGATAGCCGAACGGAAGATCACGAACATCGTCTACATGGGGATGGGGGAACCCCTCCTGAACTACGACGAGGTGATGAAATCCGCAGAGATCATCTCCACCGGGCTGAAGATCGCGGCGAAGCGGATCACGGTCTCGACGGCCGGGTGGACGCCGGGAATCAGGCGGATGGCCGACGAAAATCGGAGGGTGAAACTTGCGATCTCGCTCCACACCCTCGACGAGCGCGCCCGGACGGAGCTGATGCCGGTCACGGGAAAATTTCCCCTCGCAGAACTCCTGGACGCGGCGGAATATTATTACGGGCGGACAAAGCAGCGCATCACCTTCGAGTACATCCTCTTCGACGGGTGGAACGACTCCGACGCGGACGTCCGGAGGCTTGTCGCCCTCATGAAGAGAATACCGGGTAAAGTGAACATCATTCCGTTTCATTCGATAGCATTCAGCCTTCCTCAGGGCGTGCCGGCGGCATTGCGGCCATCTCCCCCGCGGCGGATCGATGCTTTCGCCCGGAAGCTTCGCGCCGGACACGTCACCGTGTTCGTCCGGAGCAGCGCGGGGGAGGACATCAACGCCGCCTGCGGTCAGCTCGCGGTCCGGCACGCTGCGCGCGCGGAACGGACGGCGCACGACGCGGGATCGCTCAAACACGTTGCATCACACTGAAGGCCGCATCCATGAACATCAGAGTAAGCCTTGCGTCGATCGGCCTGCTGCTGATCGGCGCCGTCGCCCAGGCCCGGCAGGCTCCGGCTGCGGTTCCGCCTCTCCACCGCCCGAGAGACAGGCAGTATGACGTGCTGAATTACCGGCTCACGATCGAGGCCGACCTCAGGGGAAAAACCGTCGCAGGCGAGACGGAGATCACGCTCGTCCCCATCGGGCCGCTGTTCGACGTCGTCAGGCTCGACGCCGCCGCCGGGATGACGATCTCACGCGTCCGCGTGGACGGGACCGGCAGGGTGTACGAGCACAGGGGAGACACGCTCGAGATCCCGCTCGGGAGACCGTACGCGGTCACCGAGACCCTCACGGTGAGCGCGACCCATTCGGTCACCGCCCCGGCCAAGGGACTCTATTTTTCGGGCCCCGACGATGCCGATCCG
>DATDQD010000321.1:0-6413 GCA_035292425.1 Bacteroidota bacterium | reverse complement strand
GAAGATTGGCAATCAGATTACTGTCGGTCTGCTTCAAAGCCTGGGCCGCAGGAAGGACTTGTCCGAATTCAAAGATACGTTCGGAACAATCCTGGTCGACGAATGCCACCATATACCGGCATCGACCTTCCGCGAGGTGGTCGCCCAACTGCATCCTCACTATTTGTATGGGCTCACTACAACTCCAAAGCGCAAATATAATGATGAGAAGTTGATCTATGTCTACATCGGAGACATCATTGCCGAAATCCAGGGGACGGAGATTACACCGAACACCTCGACAGCGGTTTTTCCAGGGATGCAGGTCATCGTACGGGAGACGAAGCTGGTTATCCCATTCAAATATACAACCGACCTTTTTCAGCTCCTGGCAAAGGTGATATGCTGTGACACGGCGCGAAATATATTGATCTCGGATGATATCCTGCGTCTCACATCCGACGGGAAGAAGGTACTCGTATTGAGTGAACGTAAGGAACATCTTGAGATTCTGAATCTCTATCTCAAGGGAAAAAGTGAGATGATCGTCATCTCTGGTGATGATTCACCGCGTGGAAGGAGATCAAAAGTCAAGCAAATCGAAGGGGGACATTATCAGGTGATTCTCTCTACGGACCAATTCTTTGGCGAAGGAGTGGATCTGCGTGGGATTACTTGCCTGATCCTCGCATTCCCCTTCTCATTCGAAGGCAAGCTCATGCAATACATTGGACGCCTGCGGGACATCGGCGCACAGAAGCTCATTGTTGATTATCGGGATCGAGAAATCCCATTCCTTGAAAGGCAGTTCAAGCAGAGAGAAAGGTATTACAGGAAGACATCTGCGACGATAAGCTCGAGTGGTTCTCCTGAAATCCCTTCGTAAAACCCGATTCACCATCCAATCAGGCTGACCTGTCCCTAATAGTGCCTGCACTTTGCGCGTGTGCTCAGAAGGAGATTGGCCAGGTACCACGTCAGGCTCAATACCCCGGTCAACGGCAAGCTCCAAGGGATCCAGGCGGACCTGGAGAAAAACGAAAAGGCGCCTCTGAATGAAGCGCCTTTTCGCAAAGCTGGAGTAGCGGGGGAGAATCTCAGATTTTTGAGAAGCTACCCCCTGCCTGTTTAACCACGAATTTAACACGTTCCGGATGTATCCGGCTCATCTCACCCTCCCTCATTTCCACGTCTTTCCACTCTCCGGTTTCCAGTTCTGATAGTTTTCCAACCACCCCCGGCCATCGATCGTCGGATCAGGTTTTGGTACATTCCAAGCCGAAAAAGTGGTAACTATCAGTTTTTTTATTGCATATTTGTTGCACATTTTCCTCAATAATTGAATGAATCTTCTAAATAGAATCGTGTAGATACTTTTAAGGAAACCTTCCCTTTATTTAAAAGTATGACTATATTAGACGATTCTCGTGGAAAAACGTCGTTTATGGTAAAGGCTATTCAGACATACGAGGGCGCCGGAGTCAGCATCCATCGAGGCGACGATCTCGTCAGGCGAATCAAGGGGAAGGTCCGCGAGACCTTTTCCAGGTCGGTGCTGGCGGATATCGGATCTTTCGGCGGTTTCTATGATGCAAGATTCAAGGGTTTCAGGAGCCCGGTGCTTGTTTCGAGCATGGACGGGGTCGGCACGAAGTTAAAAGTGGCTTTTATGATGGACAAGCACGACACGGTCGGGGAAGATCTGGTGAATCATTGCGTTAACGATATCGCCGTGTGCGGAGCAAGACCGCTCTTTTTCATGGACTATTTCGCCACCGGAAAACTCAAGACGCACGTCGCCGAACGGGTGATCGACGGGATGATCAGGGGATGCCTCGCCAACGGATGCTCGCTCATCGGAGGGGAAACCGCCGAGATGCCCGGATTTTACCGGGACAACGAATATGATCTCGCGGGATCGATCGTCGGCGTGGTCGACAGGAAAAACATTTATAACGGGAGCCGCGTGCGCGCGGGAGATGTCCTGGTCGGAATTCCTTCCACCGGTCTCCACACCAACGGATATTCGCTGGCGCGCAGTGTGCTCTTCGACCGGTTTGAGGCAGATGATTTTATTGATGAACTGGGTGGGAGAGTCGGCGATGTCCTTCTCGCCGTCCACCGGTCCTACCTGGCCGTGATTGCGCTCGCGTCAAAGAATAAAGGGGTGCATGCCTTCGCGCACATCACCGGGGGAGGAATCGCGGGAAACACCGGCAGGGTGGTCCCGGCCCCGCTCTCCGCCAGTATCAACTGGGCCGGGTGGGAAATGCCGGCCATCTTCCGGCTGATCGCGAAATACGGCCCGGTGCCCGACGCGGAGATGAGGAAAGCGTTCAACCTTGGCATCGGTCTGGTGATCGTCGTCGCGAAGTCTGCGGTCGACCGGCTTGTGGGGAGCCTGAAAGCGGCCGGCGAATATCCTCTACCTATCGGTGAGGTGGTCAGGAAATTATGAGCCCGAAATCCCGCAAGACACATAAAAAAACCGATCGGCGCCAGGCGGGCGCCCGCCCCCCCAAAACCATCGATGCGAAAGTTTCGGGCGGCATCGTCGGGGGCAGAACGACGCTCATGTCGGGCCCCGAAAAACGCGTCGCGCAGATCAGGCTCATCAGCGAGGTCACCAGGCGAATGACGGCCGACCAGGACCTCCAGGAACTGCTCAACACGGCGGCCTCCTCCATCCAGAAAACCTTCAACTATTTCGACGTCACGGTCTTCCTCCTCACCGACGGGGGGAAAATGCTCGACCTCTCGGCGCATGCGGGCAATTTCACCGATTTCCTCCCCCATGGGTACAAGCAGCCGGTGGAGAAGGGGATCGTCGGCCGCGTTGCCAGGAATGGCGACATCGTCCTGACCAACGACGTGAGCCGGGTACCCGACTATCTTGCCTACGCATATCACGACACCCGGTCGGAAATCGCCCTCCCGATTAAAATCGACGGGCGGGTCATCGGCGTCCTGAACGTGGAGGACACGGAGCTCAACGCCTTCGACGAGACGGACGCCCTCGTACTATCGACGCTGTCCGACCAGCTCGGCATCACGATCAAGAACGCGCGACTTTACGAAGAACTCCGGCAGGCGAACATGAAACTGATCGAGCTTGACACCATGAAGTCGGACTTCCTGGGGATCGTGTCGCACGATTTCAGGTCGCCCCTCTCGAGCATCATGCTGGCCGCGCGGTCCCTCCTGAAGAACGAGGCGATCCAGAGCATTTCCCGGGCGAAGGAATACATGCAGCTCATCGTGGACCAGGCCGTCCGCCTCAACCAGCTCGCCGAGGACACGCTCTCGATCACCAAGATGGAGTCGGGCCAGCTCACCTACTATTTCAAGATCGTCAATCTGGAGCGCCTCATCCAGGACGCCGTTTCCATGGTCCGATTCTCCAGGCGGCACGAATTCGAATACAGCGTTGATCCGGAGGCCCTGTTCGTCAAGGGAGACCAGACGAAACTCCGGCAGGTGCTGCAGAACCTCGTCAGCAATGCCGTGAAGTATTCCCCCGATGGAGGGAAGGTCGCGGTCCGGGTCGAGAACCACTCCCCGGAGGAGATCATGGTTTCGGTGTCGGACCATGGGATGGGTATACCGAAGGAGAAACTGGGGAAACTCTTCCAGAAATTTTCCCGTGTCGACTCAAAAGAAGCGAAGGAAATCAAGGGGGCGGGGCTCGGTCTCTGGATCTGCCGCGAGGTCGTTGGCGCGCACGGCGGAAGGATATGGATGGAAAGCGAGCCGGGCAGCGGTTCGACGGTAAAATTCATTATCCGGCGGACGCCGGAAGGGGCCTGAGTCCGTTCAGACCGGGATTTCGACGGTCCGGTCGAATTCCTCTTCGAAGAGGCCTTTCTTCTGGTTCGCGCCCCAGATTTCAAGTTCCGCGTTCATGCCCTTCTTCACCCCCGGTCGGATTTTCACCTTCTTCCCCGCGACGGCCACCTTCACGCCCGTGACGACGCTCCGGTGGGTGCGGTCGAGGCCGTCGGCGATCCTGAGAATGGCGGCCAGGGTCCGCACGATATTCCGTGATCCCTCCGGCATCCGGCTGTAGCTCTCGTGCTTCATCTTCGGGTGGCTCTTGCGGTGATACCGCGCGATGTTCGCGATAACCTCCTTTTCGTCCTCCCGGAAACCGAGCAGTTCGGCGTTCCTGATCAGGTAGTAGGAATGCTGGTGGTGCCTCTCGTGGGAAATGAAGAGGCCGACCTCATGCAGGATGGCGGCCGCTTCCAGCATCTCCCTCTCGTACGCCCCTCCTCCGTGAAGCGCGGATGCCTGGTCGAAGATCCCCAGGGCGAGAGCGGCGACGTGTTCGCAGTGTTCCTTCTCGTAGTGCAGTTTTTTCGCCAGGTGCCGGACGCTCGAGAGACGAATGTCGTGGAGGCCCGGCGTCCCCTTGTGGAAGATGGTCTGCTCGGCGACGTCCCTGAGGATCCCCTCGCGCAGAGCGTATTCCGAAACCGTGAGGGCGGGTAGGCCGAGTTCCTTCACCACCTGTTCGATGATCACCGCCCCGCCCGTAATGATATCGCTTCTCGAGGGGTCGAGTCCCTCGATGGCGAGCCGGTCGGACGGGCGCTTCGTTTCCAGCACCAGTTCGACCGATTCCAGGAGATCGTCCGCGCTCATCGAATACGCGTTGTACGAACCGAGGGGCATGCTTCCGCTCCGGCACCGGACGATGTTCGCCAGGTTCACGATGGTCCCGGAGGTCCCCACCACGAGGTCAACGTCGTGCCTGCGGATGTCGCGCCTGACGGGGGAGAGGATGCCCCGGATGAATCCTCTCGCCTCCTTCAGGGATTTCGGGGAGGTGACGCCGCCGGGGAAGAAACGCTCCGTCATCCGGATCGCCCCGATTTTCAGGCTGTTGTCGTAGAGGACCTTCCTTTTTTTCCCGATGAGGAATTCGGTGCTCCCCCCCCCGAGATCGACGAGCAGGATTTCGCGGTTCAGGACTGGGAGGGCCTGGAGCGCACCGAGGTACGCCAGCCGCGCCTCCTCGAGGCCGGACACGATATCGAGCCTGATGCCGGTCTCATGCGCGATGCGGCGGATGAACAGGTCCTTGTTCACCGCTTCGCGGACGGCGCTCGTGGCGACCGCGGTCACCGGGGCCTCGAAGCGGTCGGCCACCGTGCGAAACCTCCGGAGCGCCGCGATCCCGCGATCCATGGCGGCCGCCGAGAGGAATTTCATGTCGCCGCTCCCTTCGCCGAGCCGCACCCTTTCCTTCTCGCGGGCGAGGACCGTGTACCCGCCGGTTTGCGGATCGACCGCCGCCACGACCATGTGAAACGAATTCGTGCCGACGTCGATGGCGGCAAGGCGCTGGTGAGGATCTCCCTCGCCGTGGACATCGCGCCGTCCGGCCGGCCGCGCGGTCTGCTTCACCGGCGCGTTCCCATCATGCGAAGCTGGCGCGGCGTCAGGAGCCAGGCAAGCTGCCCCGAGCCGGGCGCGGGCTTCCCGGCGTCGATCCTCGCGAGGCCGCCCTTTTTAAAAATCACGGAGGAGACCTGCGACCCGATGAGGGCCGAGGCAAGCATTCCGAGGTGGGGCTCATGCCCGACGAGCAGGACGGAGCGCAGGGCTTTCGAACCCGCGATTTCGCGGAGCACTTCGCCGGGGTCCGCGCCGGGCAGGAGCGCGTCGGTCGACGAGAGGGGACAGCGGAGGTCCATCGCTTTCTTTACGATCCTGGCGGTGTCGCGCGACCTCCTGAGGCGGCTGTGAAGGACGGCGTCGAATTCGAGGCCGAGCGCCAGCATTCCCGCCGTGTTCCGTTTCATTTTTTCCACACCATCGGGCGTGAGCGGCCTGTCATCGCCGGGATATTGTTTGTCCCCCCGCGGTACGGCGATGGCGTGTCGGAGCAGGTAGATGATCATCACGTTGTCCCCCTCTCACTTCTTTGCGGGTCTCCCGGCCGGGAAGGCCGGACGATCCTTGCGCAGTTTCCGTCCACGATCCTCCAGCCGTTGAAGGACCTCCGTGAGAAACCTTTCCCAGCGCGGGAGGGAATCCCGGTAATACCGGAGAAGGCTGTCACGGCCCCCGGGGGAGATGTTAAATTGCGCCCGCAGGCTGTCGAGTTGCACCGGGAGGGCGCTGCTGTCGCTCCCCCCCAGGCGTGCACGTTCGGTGAGGTAGATTTCACCCGCGAAATATTCCTTGAATCCCTCCAATTCGGAGGCAGGCGGCGCCGTGGTTTCCCTGCACCCGGACCCGGCGAGAAGAAGCATTGAAAACAGGTAAAAAAAGAGGTTTTTCATCCGGAAACGTATTGTTAAATCTGGGAGGAAAATACAAAGATAGCGGTGTTTTTCCAATGTTTTTCGGAGATTTCGTCCCGGGATCACCTGCTCCCCCCGAGGCCGGTGAACCGACACGCGGAGGATGCCCGCCGGTCAACCCCC
>DATDQD010000320.1:0-5138 GCA_035292425.1 Bacteroidota bacterium | reverse complement strand
GGAATGTCGTGGCGCAAGGCGGTCAATTTATTGAGGGACGAGAATTTTAATTTCACCGTGCACGGATCGGGAGTCGTCGTGTCGCAGAACCCGCGGCCGGGGGAACCGGTGTCATCGAGCAGCGTCATCGAACTGACCTGCGGACCCAAAACCTCGAATCCCGGCGGCATAAAATAGCGAAACGCACCCGTCCGTCTCGCGGCACGTTTCCCGTCGACACGGAATGACATTATCGAAGTTACTGGAGAACGTCACCGTCAGGAAAATGTTCCAGACGCTGTACGGAGGCATGGTCGTCACCCACGAGGTGGACGTGAGCGCGGTCGCTTACGACTCGCGGCAGGTCCGGAAGGGCGATCTCTTCGTGGCGGTCAGGGGAACGGGTTTCGACGGTCACCGGTTCGCGGTCGACGCGATCCACAGCGGGGCGAAGGTCGTCGTCCTGGACGACGACACAGCGGTGGACGACTCCTTTTGCATGCACAGCGGAACGGTGAAGGTGGTGGTTCCCGACACGAGGATCGCGCTTGCGGCGATTTCGGCATCGTATTACGGCAGGCCCGGCGACGGGATGACCCTCGTCGGGGTCACCGGCACCAACGGCAAAACGACGACGGCGTCACTGATCCATTCGATGATGATGCGCCACACGGGCACGGCCGGACTGATCGGCACGATCGAGTATAAAATCGGCGAACGGGTGTCCCCGGCGACCCATACAACCCCCGGGCCCCTCGAGCTGAACGCCTTCCTGGCGCAGATGGTGGCGGCGGACTGCCGGTCGGCGGTGATGGAAGTTTCGTCCCATGCCCTCGACCAGCGCAGAGTCGACGGGCTGCGGTTCCACACGGCGGTGTTCACGAACCTGACGAGGGATCATCTGGATTATCACGACGGGATGCAGGCCTACTTCGACGCGAAGAAAAAACTGTTCATGTCTCTGGGTGCCGATGCGTGGGCGGTCATCAACGTGGACGACGAATGGGGGAAAAAACTGGCCGGGATGTCGCCGGGAAGGGTCCTGACCTACGGCATCGACCCGGGGGCGGACCTGAGGGCCTCTGAAATCGCGCTTTCGACCTCGGTCACGAGGTTCACGATATCGCACGGCGGCGGGAAGGCCGATGTCTCGGCGTCCCTTGTCGGGAGGTTCAACGTCGCGAACATCCTCGCGGCCGCAGGGGCCGGGCTGAGCCTCGGGATCCCGTTCTCCGCGATCGCGGAAGACATCGGGATGTTCCGCCCGGTCCGCGGGCGGTTCGAGCCGCTCGTGTCGCCGGCGGGGTGGACGGTGATCATCGATTACGCGCACACCCCCGACGCGCTGGAAAAAACGCTGACCGCGGTCCGGGAAGCCTTCCCGGAGGGAACGCGGGGCCGCATATTGACAGTATTCGGCTGCGGCGGCAACCGCGACCGCAGGAAACGGCCGGCCATGGGGAGGATCGCCGCCTCGCTCGGAGACATTACGATTATAACGTCGGACAACCCGCGCGACGAGCAGCCGGAGGCGATCATCGACGAGATCGTCGGGGGCGTCGAACCCGGCCGGGAGATGTACCGCGAAGCGGACCGGGGGAAAGCCATCCGGATGGCCCTCGGCATGGCGCGGAAGGGTGACATCGTGATCGTCGCCGGAAAAGGGCACGAGGAGTACCAGGTCGTCGGGAAGGAGCGGATTCCCTTCAGCGACCGGCAGACAGCAGAGGATTCGATCCGCGACTTGAAATGAATTTACGCATGGAGGACGTGCTGACGGTGGCGCACCTGAGCGCACATAATGTCAAGATCGCCCGGAAGGGGTTCGCCGGAGTGTGCACCGATTCGAGGAAGGTGCGCCGCGGAGAGCTCTTCGTCGCGCTGCGCGGCGACAACTTCGACGGCAACGCCTTCGTGGGCGAGGCGTTCATCAATGGCGCGGCGGCGGCGGTGGTGGATTCGCCGGTCGGGCGCCGCGGCGCGGGTCCGAACCCCGTGGTCGTCGTGAAAGACGCGGCGAAAGCGCTCATGTCGATCGCGGGCGTCTACCGCTCGAAGTTCGCGATTCCGGTCCTGGCCGTCGCCGGCAGCAACGGCAAAACGACGACGAAGGAGATGATCGCGAGTGTGCTCGGAAAAAAATACCGGGTGCTCTCAACGGAGGGAAACCTGAACAACCACATCGGCGTCCCGATGACGCTCTTCGGGCTGAGGCCCGGGCACGGGGCGGCGGTGGTGGAGATGGGGACCAACCATTTCGGCGAGGTGCGATACCTGGCGGATACGGCCAGGCCCACTCATGGCGTCATTACGAATATCGGCAGGGAACACCTGCAGTTTTTCAAAAACCTGTCGGGCGTCGCAAACGCCGAGGGGGAGCTGTTCGAATACCTCGCCGCGTCGGGCGGAACGGCGTTCGTCAATGCCGACGATGACCGCGTGGCCCGTCTGGCGGGGAAGAACGCCACGACGGTTCCTTACGGGTTCGGCGCCCGCGCCTGCACGGTGCGGGGAAAGGGCCTGGAGACCGACCGGTCCGGCCATCCCCGGTTCACGGTCCACCGCCGGAGAGGAAAACCGTTCGGCGTGAAGCTGGCCGTCCCTGGAAGACACGCGGCGTCCAACGCGCTGGCGGCGGCGGCGATCGGGATTGCGTTCGGCGTGCCCGCGGTCGGCATCCGGAGCGCGCTCGCGGAGTTCCGACCGGTGGGAAAAAGGATGGAAACGGTGAAAGCCGGCGGCGTCACGATCCTGAACGACACGTACAACGCGAACCCCGAGTCGGTGATATCGGCGCTCGAGACGCTCGGCCTCTTCGCGGGGCGCGGCAGGAGGATCGTCGTTCTCGCCGACATGCTGGAGCTGGGGAAAAACGCCCGCCGCGAACACAAACTGGCCGGCGCGGCGATCCGCGCGCAGGGATTCACGGAAATACTGGCGTACGGTCCGCTGGCGGCGTACTACCTGAAGCCGGGCGGGCACGGGAAACACTACGCCGACAAGCGGCGGCTCGCAGAGGATTTATGCTCGATGACGCGCCCTGGCGACGTGGTGCTCGTCAAGGGGTCGAGGGGAATGAAAATGGAAGAAGTGGTGGCATCGCTTGTCGAATATCTGGGGAGGGCGGCGTGAAACGGTTCTGGTGGGTGCTCCTGACCGCGCCGCTCTTCCTGCAGTTCCAGACCAGCCGCGGGAGCTTCGCGGGATCCTGGGAACTCGACCTGAAGAACAGCGTCAACCTGCCCCCGTCCTTCAAGTCGGTGGATTCGTACGTCATCGACATCGCCCAGAAAGGCGACAGCCTGACGGTGGTGGCGACCATGAAAGGCAACGGGCAGACCGTCCCGTTCCCCCCGTTCGTCTACTCCCTGGACGGGAAGGAGACCTACCGGAAGGATTCTCTCCGCGGCTCCGAGCGCTGGATGTCGGCAGGCTGGGCGGCGAACGGGAAATCGGTCGTGATGGACACGCGCGTCCTGATGAAGCAGGCGGGCAGGCCGGCGGTTGAGATGACGCAGCACGACGACTGGAAGCTGGTCGGGGGGACGTCGCTCGACGTCTCCATCACGCAAAAAATGAAAGGTACCGACTCGGTCAGGACCGAACGCCGGATCTTCAGGAAGCTGAAATAATGATCTATTATATCGTCGAATTCATCCGCCAGCACGTCCATTTCCCGGGGATGGGCCTCTTCCGGTTCATCACGTTCCGGGCGGGGGCGGCCGCGGTCACGGCGCTCCTGATCGCCTTCTGGGTGGGCCCGAAGATCATCCGGTTCCTCCGCAACCACCAGATCGGGGAGGCCGCAAAGCTCGAAGCGCCGAAAAACCACCTCTCCAAGGCCGGCACGCCGACGATGGGCGGGCTGATCGTCCTGGCCGCGACGGTGATCCCGGCGGTCCTCTGGGCGGACATCAAGAACGGCTACGTCCTCCTGATCCTCTTCACGACGGTCTGGCTCGGCGCGGTCGGGTTCCTCGACGACTACCTGAAGGTGGTGATGAAGAAGCCGAAGGGGCTGATCGGAAAGTACAAGATCGTGGGACAGGTGATCGCCGGCCTCGTCGTGGGCGGCGCGGTGTACTATTTCCCGCAGATGATGGACCCGACGCTCGTCAGGTACGCGTCGTCGACGACCGTCCCGTTCCTGAAGAACACGGAAATCAATCTCGGATTGTTCTACATCCCCATCGTCATCCTGGTCATAACCGCCACGAGCAACGCGGTGAACCTCACCGACGGCCTTGACGGCCTCGCGGCCGGCACCGTCGGGATCGTCGCCCTGACGCTCGCCGTGATCGGTTATGTATCGGGCCACGCGGAGCTCAGCCAGTACCTGACGATCCCGTTTCTTCGCGGGAACGGCGAGCTCAGCGTCTACTGCGCGGCGCTGGTGGGAGCGTCGCTCGGTTTTCTCTGGTACAACGCCTACCCGGCGCAGGTCTTCATGGGCGACACGGGGTCGCTGGCGCTCGGCGGGGCGATCGGCGCGCTCTGCGTGCTGCTGAAGAAGGAGCTGCTCCTGCCCGCCCTCGGGGGGATTTTCCTCATCGAGACGGTCTCGGTGATCATCCAGAGGCTCTGGTTCAAGTACACCAAAAAAAAATACGGCGAGGGAAGGCGGGTCTTCCGGATGGCCCCCATCCACCACCATTTTGAAATGGCGGGGGTCCCCGAGCCGAAAATCGTCACGCGGTTTTACATCATCGCGATACTGCTGATGATTCTCAGCCTCGCGACATTCAAGGTGAGGTAAGGATGAGCGTCGCTCAGATAGAGGAATCGGACACGGCCATCATGGGTGCGTCGGAATTGAAGGGAAAGAAGGTCACGGTCATCGGGGCGGCGCGGAGCGGCCTGGGCGCGGCGCGCCTCCTGCACGCCGGAGGCGCGGACGTTTTCGTGAGCGACCACTCCCCCGCCGGCCCGCTCACGCAAAGTTTCATGGAATTGAAAAAGAACGGCATCGCCTTCGAAGCGGGCGGCCACACCGCGAGGGCGTACGACGCGGACCTGATGGTCATCAGCCCCGGCGTCCCGTCGGACGCGGAAATCATCCGCGAGGCGGGCCTGAGAGGGATCCGCGTGGTGAGCGAGATCGAGATGGCCTCCTGGTTCTGCGCGGCAAAAATCGCCGGCATCACCGGCACGAACGGAAA
>DATDQD010000319.1:0-4437 GCA_035292425.1 Bacteroidota bacterium | reverse complement strand
GAGCCGTCGATGACGATATCATCCGCGACGGCCGGGAGGGCGCTCTGCGGTTGGATGAAATACGGGTCCGGGCCTGGAATATTAAACGTGATATCGTCCTCGCCGTCGATGTGGTTCGACGCCTGGATCGCGGACCGGAGCGTCACTTCCGGGACACCGTTGACCGGGGGCCCCGATGTCGCGGCAGTGCCGTCGGTCGGGTTTGCGGCCGGCCGGTCGGCGACGGAATTAACGACCAGCGGCGATTTTGAGAACTCGGAAGTCCCGAAATCCGGATGGGTCGCAGTGGCGACCACCCGTCCGTGTTCGCCCGGGAGGCTTACGTCGAACGCGGCGAAACCGCCGGTGTCGGTGTGGACGTCGATGGTGTATTGAAAGGTCTGCCCTTCACCGAAGCCCGTCGTGTCTGCTTCGTCGTTCGTGTAGAACTCGAGGCGGTAATCCGTGTCCGGCAGGGAGCGGAGGTGACCCTTCACGGTCGTCGAACCGCCGGCCGGGTCGAGCCAGGTAATCCGCGGGAAGTTCTGAAGGTCGTTCGACCCGCTGTCGACATCGGCGGAGTCGTTCGGCGTCGGGCCGTCGTTCCCAAGGTCGATGCCGAGGCCTTTATTGCCGAAAATGGAGTTTCGCATGATCGCGGTCCCCCTCCCGGCCTTAATCACGATGCCCTGCAGTTGATGGAACGCGATGATGTTGCCGGCGGTGTCGCCCGTTCCGCCGAAGAGGTTGACGTCGGCGCTGTCGATCATCACTCCCGCGCTGTCATTCGGGAGCGGCGAGGCGCTGTCGGCCTGCGTGCCTATCAGGTTCGCCTGAAAGATATTACGGGACGGGGCGGAGGGAGTCCGCCGTGTCCAGATGCCATGATTTTGGTTGCCGGAGATGAGATTGCCCCGTACGATGTTGGTGTCGACATATCCGCTCATGAGAAGACCCGTGGAGTTCGGCAGGCTGAGGGTTCCCGTGATATCAGTGCCGATCAGGTTATTCAGGATAGCGTTTCCAAAGACGGAATTTGGCGCCGGTGAGCCGCCGTAGATTTCAATCCCGGCGCCGCCGTTGCCGGAGAGGACATTGCGATCGCCGGCCGACGGTCCGCCGACGGTGGTCGTGCACGCCTGGATCAGCACACCCGCGAAGGTATTTCCCCAATCGAGCGTCCCGGTCGGATCGGTGCCGATCATGTTGCGTCGGACGACCGCGCCCCCGAATCCGGTGATCCTTATACCGGTGGATTTGTTGCAGCTCACGATATTACTGTCGATGACGGCGGTGGCCCCGATGAGCTGGATGCCGTCGAACCGGTTTCCGAAGAGGCTGTCGAGGGTTCCGTTCGGGCCGATGATGTTTCCGCGGATAACGGTGCCGGCGGCCAGGCTCAGGATCGAAATGCCGTTCGCATTCCCCGTGATCACGTTGTCGACGATCGAATCCCCGGAGGCTGAGGTGCGGATGCCGTCGCCGATATTCGGCAGCTGTCCGCGAAGTGTCGAGTCGGCGCCGACGATGTTGCCGCGAACGAGAGTATTGACGGCGGCTTGGGTGATCTCGAGACCCGGGCCCTGATTGCCGGAGAGAACATTTCCCAGGATGCGCGTGCGCTGGCCACGGACAAAGAGTCCGGCGCGAGTGTTGGGGGAAGCCGTGAGACCATCCGGCGTTCCGCAGAAATTGTTCTGGATGATGTTATCGTTCGCGCTCGCTGACACGGCCATGCCGTCCTGCGTGTTACCGTAGGCCAGGTTCCGATCCTCCGGATTCGGCCCCCCGATCAGCGTGTTCGAAGCAGACACGCTAAGGCCGGTGGTGTTGAGTGTGAATACATTCCTCTGAATGATGCAGTTCGTCGCGCCTCCGGCGAAAGAGATCCCGGAAAACCATCCCCTTAATTCCATATTCCGGACCGTTGATGATGCAGCAATCAGGAAGAGGCCGGAGGTGTTCACGCCGACGAGGGATCCGTCAAGGATGAGCTTGCCCGCGGCAACTGTTCCATCGATGATCACCTGGCCAGTGGTCCCAGGCAGCGGCAGAAGCGGTTGTATCACGGTCAATCCCGCGGTGAACGCGATGGAATGGGCTCCCCCCAGGAAATTAGCGTTCTCAATTGCGGATCGAAGAGTGGGGGGATCGTAGATACCGTCAAATATGTCCGGATCGGAAGCATCGCCTGGGTCGGAGACGAGGAATGTTGTTGAGGTAAAATTGAAGGTCGTCCGATCGGCCGGTGCGAGATCGGAATGCTTCATCGAATTGTTGCCGTCGTCGTTGCCCACGCCGGCGGGTTGATTCGGGGGAGAGAATGTCTCCCGATTTTGTTGCGCAGCGACCGGTTGGTTCAGGCTACAGGTGAGGATAAGTGCAAAGAACAAAGTCTTCCGCATGGGGATCGACCTTTCGTTCGTGATGAACGCCGGTGATCTTATGGAATCTCCGGCAATATATAAAGATTCAATCTGGGGTCAACTGTACGATTTCATCCCGGCTCCGAATCCACCCTTCCGGCGATGCACCTGGCGAGTTCGGATGCGCAGGCGTCCCATGCCATCAGGCGAAGCGCGATGAATTTCCCCAGGGGTGCGCGGAGGATTTTTGGGAGCGGGCCCTCGAGCATGAACCGCCATTCCAGGTTCGTCCCATCGCTATCGGTGGTCAGCTCCGACGTCTGGATTGCCGTGACCGCTCCCCGCTGGACCCGGACCGTGTAGTAGTCGAACGGCCGCCAGTCCAGGACGTGCTCGATGACATTGGAATTTGTACAATGATTTTTCGCGCCGCGTCCGGTTCGGCCCTTGGGACGTTCCTCTGATTGCCAGGCCGATCCCTTCATCCAGGACGTCCGCTTCGCGGGATCATTGAGGTAATCCCAGACGATCCCCGGCGGGGCATCAAGACGGTATGTCCGCCAGACGTCGGCTTCCTCCCTCGGCATGTACCGGGATTGCGCTTCGGTCAGCTCCCGAAACCGTTCATCCAGGTCCGAACTGAACGTGACGACGTCGCCGAAATGTTCGTAGTTCTGGACCTGCTCGAACGTGTTGACGGGGTAGATGTCCATGCTCTCCAGGGCCTCCTTCGTGAAGAGGGCATAACCGTGCCACCCTTTCGCTTCGCGCACATTGTTCTTGAGGAGGCGATGCACGAGATTGACCGATGAACCGATCGGCTTGGCCTTCCCGGTGAAGTCCTGGATGGCGAATTCTCCGTAGTGCGCGACGAATTTCAGGTCGAGCGTGTCGATGGACTGGCAGGCCAGGCAGGGGCAGGTGACGTTCCGCGACATCGAGAGCCGGCGCTTCCGAAAGTCGAGGTACGCCGATTCGATCAGCTCCATCAGCATTTCTCCTCGGGTCATCTTTTGCGCGGGCGTGTAAAGGAACAGCGCATCGCCCTCGAGCTCCGCGAGCGTCATTGCGGGTGTGAGCCGCCCGATGAGGGCGTTGAAGAGGGCGGACATGATGCCCTGTGCGTGCTCGAGCTCGGTCTGGGCCATGAACCGTGTATAACCCGTGATATCGGCCAGAGCGAGGTATCCTTTTTGGACACCTGACGTCACATGATCACACTGTTACTATTTCAGAGAGCGACTGAATCCTGATGGTACAGAGGAAATTAACACAATCCAGAGTGGATAGTCAATAACTGATGTCCCTGTCTCAATGCATCAAAAGAGCAGCCTGGTCACCCTGTTCCGCATGAGGGTCGACCTTTCGTTCGTGATGATGGTCTCTGAGCTGATGGAATCTCCGGCAATATATGAAGAAAATATCTGGAGTCAATTGGGCGATTCCGTCCGGGTTCAGGGGAGCGTTCATGAGAATTCAGAAATTCCGCCGCCATTATCGTTCACCCCTATTTCGTGGCCGATCACCGTGGAGGACTCTGTCATTCTGCAGCGTGCCCGCGCTACTTGAGGGTAGCCACAACATCTGTGGCTACCCTATCCTTTGTAGCATCTTGTCAAGCTCGGGGGCAGCTCACAAGATTAATAAAAAACCCCGGCAGTACGTCGCCGGGGTTTCTGGCTTCTGCGATCCCACCGGGTGAGATTCCGGGGGATCGGCCGGGATGGAGGTCTCCGCCTCCGCCCGGACTTTACTTCAGCAGCAGCATCTTCCGCGATTCGGTGAAGGGTCCGGCGGAGATCCTGTAGATATAGATCCCGCTCGGGTAGACACTCCCGTCGAAGCGCACGCTGCGGTAACCCGCCTCCTGCACTTCGTCCACGAGCGTCACGATCTCCTGTCCCAGAAGATTATAGAGCTTCAGTTGCACCCGCACAGGCTCCGGCAGCGCGTACCGGATCGTCGTCGCCGGGTTGAAGGGATTCGGATGGTTCTGTTCCAGCGCGAATTCGTCGGGCACCTCTCCGGCGGGCGCGCCGTTCAGGACAAGAACCGCCCGCTCAGCCGGCGAGGAGAGCACCGCGCTCCCCCT
>DATDQD010000318.1:0-3974 GCA_035292425.1 Bacteroidota bacterium | reverse complement strand
CCGATGAGCGACCCCTTGATGTCGAGGATGCCGATGGTCCCGTTGTTCTTTGTAGATGCCCTGACTGACACTGATCGTCCCGGGATTTCAGGTGATGTCGATGCGCGACCCTGCGGGATTGCCGCCGTTATTCATTAAGAGTGCAATGTCCGTGCCACCGGGGCGGGCAGGGGAACGATTCGATTTCAGTGGAAAACCGCTGATATGCAGTGTCGATCCGGGACTGGTATCCTGCATTTTGCAGACTGAAATCCTCAGAAAAAGTGTAATGCCGGTGATCGGAACGGATTTCGAATCAATTGGGGGAATGCAGAATGCAACCCTATAATCCGTATTTTTTGCGTTTTCTCCATAGGGTAGTCGGGTCGATGCGGAGGACCCTGGCGGCCTCGTCGAGGTCCTTCGAGATGGCGAGGATCCGTCCGATGTGCCGCCGTTCGGCTTCCTCGAGCGAGATAAGCCCCGCGGACCCGTCCGCCGGCAAGCGGAACTCCTCCGGCAGCTGTCCGGTGCCGATCACGCCGTCGACGGCCAGGAGGGCCGCCCTCTCCATGACGTTTTCCAGCTCCCGGACGTTGCCGGGCCACCCGTGCGCCGTGAGGCGATCGAGCGCCTCGGGAAGGATCCTGAGCTCGCGGCCCGGCGAGAATTTCCCGAGGAAATGGTGAATGAGCAGAAGCAGGTCCTCCGGTCTCGACCTGAGGGGCGGGAGGTTGATCCTCACGGTATTGATGCGGTAGTAGAGGTCGTCGCGGAACGACCCGTCCTCCAGGGCGTCGGAGAGCCGCCGGTTCGTCGCCGCGATGATCCGCACGTCGACCTTTTTCGTCTCGTTGTCGCCGACGCGTTCGAACTCCCTGTGCTGAAGGAAACGGAGCAGTTTCACCTGTGTCGCCTTGCTCATGTCGGCCACCTCGTCGAGGAAGACCGTTCCACCGCGCGCGGCTTCGAAGCGCCCCTCGCGGTCCCGGACCGCACCCGTGAAGGCGCCCTTCACGTGTCCGAACAGTTCGCTCTCGAGGAGGTTTTCCGGGAGCGCGGCGCAGTTCACCTTGACGAGCGGCTTGTCGCGCCGCTGGCTGTTGCGGTGGATGAACTGGGCAACGAGCTCCTTCCCGGTGCCGCTCTCCCCCTCGATCAGGACCGTCAGGGGGCTGTCGGCGACCTGGCGGGCGAGCTGGATCTGAGCCTTCATGACGGGATTTCGCGTGATGATCTCCGTCCCCGCCTCCCCGGAGGCGACCAGTTCCCGGAGGCGTTTCACCTCCCGTTCCAGGCGGTGGTGGTCGAGCACCCTCTGCGTGAAGAGCTGGAGCTCCCTGAGGTCGAAGGGTTTCTGTAAAAAATCGAACGCGCCCTGCCTGATCGCTTCCACGGCGCTGTCGATCGAGCCGTGCGCCGTGATGATCACGGCCGTGGTCGACGGGGATTTTTCCTTGATCTCCCTGAGGACGTGCATGCCGTCGATCGGGGCCATCATGAGGTCGATGAAGGCGAGGTCGTACCGGCCCGGCTCCAGACGGTCGAGGGCGTCAATCGGGTTGCCGAAGGCCTCCACCGAGAGCCCGATCGCCTCGAGTCCGATCCGGAGGATTTTGAGGATGTTTTTCTCGTCGTCGACGACGAGGACGGTCGGTTTGTCGGTCATGCTGTCACCTTCGGCGATAGGGGGAGGCTGAAGGAAAACGTCGAACCGCGGTTCACAGTACTGACCGCCCAGATCCTGCCCCCGTAGAGTTCCACGATCTCCTTGGCGATGGCCAGGCCGAGCCCCACGCTCCCCGGCGTCGCGACCTGCTGGGCCTTGACCTGGACGAACTTGTCGAAAATCTTCTCGAGCTGATCTTCCGGGATTCCTCTTCCCGTGTCCCGCACCTGGACAAGGATGGCCCCGTTGTCGCGGGAGGAACGGATCTCGACCTTTCCCCCCGCGTCGGTATGGCGGAGGGCGTTGTTGACGAGGTTGGAGACGACCCAGGAGAATTGCTGCTCGTCCCCGGTCAGCGGGGGGAGGCCCGCCTCGTTGACGACGGCGAGCTCGACGCCCTTCTCCTGGAACGGGAGCTTGAGCGGCTGGAGCGTCGATTCGATCGCGCCCGCGACGTCGAACGGTTCCAGCCTGACTTCGATCTTTCCGGCTTCCAGCCTGGAGAGCTGCAGCAGTTCGCGCACGAGCTTCGTGAGCCGCTCGCAGTCCTGCTTCGACCCGGCGAGGAGTTCCTCCTGCTCCGGGTTGAGCGGCCCGAGGAGCCTCTGCCGGAGGATGTCCACCCCCATGTTAATGGAGGTGAGCGGGGTCCGGAACTCGTGGGAGACCGTCGCCATGAAGTCCGACTTCATCTTGTCGATTTCCTTGTAGAGCGTCACGTCCTGGAGGACGAGGACGGTACCCCCGCGCTCCTCGCGGTCCCTCGAAGGGATGAGGGTCAGGCGGGGCCTGAGGTAGATCGTCTTGTTCCTGTAACGAAAGGAGAGGTAGGGCTCGTCCCTGATGGCCGATTCGTCCCCGCTCCGCAGGATGCCCTTCAGCCGGGGATCGCGGATGATTTCATCGGCGGGCCTGCCGATCGCGTCGGCCTCGCTCACCTGGAGGAGGTCGACGGCCGATTGATTGAGGAGCTGGATGCGGCAATCGGCGTCGCAGACGATGATCGCGTCGGCGATGCTTTCGACGATGGTCTCCGACTTGTTCTTCTCCGAGATGATCTTCTGGATGTTCATTTCCTCGTACCGCCGGAGGCGCTCGGTCATCTTGTTGAACTCCCGGCTGAGCTCCCCGATCTCGTCGTTCGTGACGATGTCGAGTTTCAGGTCGAGCCGGCCCCGCCCGATCTGGTGGACGGTTTCCGTCAGCCGTTCGGCGGGTTCGATGATCCGCTTCGTGAATTGAAGCATGGTGACGATGCTCAGCGAGACGGCGATCAGGGAGGCCGCCAGGACCGCGAGACTCGCCTCGTCAGAGGTGGTCCGGGTCTCGCGCGCCACGATCTGCAGCATCTTCTGGTTCTCCTCCAGGAGCCAGAAGCAATTGTCGATCAGTCTTTTCGAGAACGGGGTGATCCGGTCGTAGTAAAACGTCTTCGCCCCCCCGTAGTCGCCCCCGTCGGCGGTCAGGAACAGGGAATCGGCGACAAGCAGGTAACCCGCGTAGGTCGCGCTGATGTCCGAGAGGATGAGCGCAAGGTCCGGCTGGCCGCTGTCCTTCTCGGCGATCTGGAAGTTCCGGGTAAACTCGTACTTCGCCTCGTTGAAGCGGAGCCTGCCGTTGGGGAGGTCCTGGTTCAGGACGAGGGAGAGGGCGTTTTCGTGCCGTTCGACGGATCTCGCCATGTTTTCCAGCGAGATCATTTTCGGGAAGTTTTCGGTCAGGAGGATGTTCGTGGACTGGGTGAGCCCTGTGAAGTTATAGATCGCCCACGCGGTGAGGAGCACGTTGATGACGACGAGAAAAACGTACCCCACCCCGACTTTGAACCGGAGGCTCCGGAAAAACGGGATCTTCATTCGGGCCGGGAGGAAATGGATGATCTTCTCCGGACAATATATCCAGATATGCGTGTAATTTCAAGAATTTGCTTCTACCCGGTATTTTGGATATACTTTCGGCCAATCATTCCGTAACACCAGGTTTCCTGATTTTCGCGTGGATTTAGTCACCAGTCGCCCGAGGGTCCTCGGCTGGGTCCGAAGCGCCGCCATTCTGGACGGTGATTGGGGCACCAGCATCGCCTACGTCCTCGGGATCGCGTTCGCCCTGGGCGGTACCGCCAGCACGTTCCATCTCCTCATGATGCTCGGGTTGACGACCATCGTCTCCCTGAACTACATCACGATCTGCAGGCTCTACCCCGACGGCGGCGGCGTTTACAGCTCCCTGCGGACGCGGGCGCGGACCGTGGCGGTCATCGGCGCGCTGATGCTGGCAGCGGGGTACATCGTCACGGCGTCGATCTCGGTCCTGGCGGCGTGCCATT
>DATDQD010000317.1:0-18209 GCA_035292425.1 Bacteroidota bacterium | reverse complement strand
CCGCCGATGTTGATCATCTCCAGCCCCGCGCCGCGGCCATTCAACTCGCGGAAGAACCTCACGAGCCCGCGGGCGGCGGCGCTGAACGATCCCGGCGTGACGATCTGGGAGCCGATGTGACTGTGGAGGCCGGCGAAGGTGACGTGCGGGTACCGCGCCCCGGCCGCGACGATCTCCCTGATTTCCCCTTCAGCGATGCCGAACTTGGTCGCCCGGCTTCCCGTGGCCATGTATGAATGCGTCGGGGCGTCGATCCCAGGGTTGACCCTCAAAAGCACCCTTGCCCTGACGCCGAGACGCGCCGCGGCGCCGTCCACGGCCTGCAGCTCTTCGGCGGATTCAACATTCAGCGAGTGGATCCCGGCACCGAGCGCGAACTCGATCTCGTCGTCCCGTTTGCCGACGCCGCTGAAGGTGATCTTCGCGGGATCGAAACCCGCCCGCAGCGCGAGGTGCAGCTCCCCGTACGACCCGACATCGGCCCCGAGGCCGGCGCGGGCGATCTCCGCCAGGATCGGCCGGCCGGCGTTCGCCTTCACCGCGTAGCAGGAAAGGTGCGGGATTTCCCCCAGCGAATTCTCGAACCACGCGCAGTGGTTCCGCACCGAGGCGCGGCTGTAGACATAGGCGGGCGTCCCCACGCGCGACGCGATGTCGGCGACGCGGACCTCCTCGCACCGGAGTTCATTGTCCCTGTAGAAGAAAGATTCCATCGGATCGGTTGCGATCGTTGTTCACCGGGCACGCCGGGGCGCCGGGTTCAGCCCGTTTCAGATAGCGGCATTGATGAGATAATCAAAAGGGTACATCATCGCATCGACGAGCCGGTAAAATACATCGAGAAAGGGCCCGTACTGCATGACGAGGATCAGGATGAAGATGCCGAAAAAACCGATCCTGCGATATGGTTCCCCGGCTGACCGGGGCAGGAGCGAGGCGACGACGTGCGACCCGTCCAGCGGCGGAACCGGGATGAGATTGAAGAGGCCAAGGATGATGTTCAGGATGATCCCCCCGTGGAACATCCGGAGGAGGAACCGGAAGACCTCGTCGGCGGCGGCGCTCCCCTCCCCGGCGAGGCGGGACAGCTTCGCGATGACGATGAACATGATCGTCGAGAAGAGGGCCAGCGCCAGGTTCGAGAAGGGCCCCACGAGCGCGACGAGGATATCGTCCCGCTTCGGATTGGAGAAATTGGCCGGGTTGACCGGGACCGGTTTGGCCCAGGCGATGAAGACCCTGCCGGACATCGCGAGCGACATCAGCGGGACGATGACCGAACCGACCGGGTCGATGTGGGGCACCGGGTTCATGGTGAGACGCCCCATGTCGCGCGCCGTGGTGTCGCCCAATCGAAGGGCCATCCAACCGTGGGACAGTTCGTGGACGACCACGGAGAAGAGGAGGATCGGCAGTATGTACAGTTCCTGGAGCATGCGCCTGATCGCGCTGTTGATCAGGGAATCGGACGTACGGTCATCGCGCTATTTCGCTTCCGGCGCGGCGATGAAACCGCCCGCGGTGAAAAGCGCCGGCACGTCGACGGAATACCCCTCCGCGCGGTATGCGCCCGATTCCGGATCGATGGAGTATTTTCCCCGGAAATCCCTTTTCACGATGCGGTGGAGCATGTCGATGAACAGGTCGACGTCCTCCCTGCTGTTGTAGCACCCGAGGCTCGCCCTCACCATCCCGGGAAGCAGCGGGTTGTCGCACCTGGCCGCGCGTTGCGACTTTTCCTCCTCGGGCGTGACGTCAAGCAGGGTGCGCGTGAACACCTGCGCGCAGAAGTTTCCGTTCCTGACGCCGATCCCCCCTTCCGCGCTCAGGATCGTCGCGACGAGGGAATGATCGAACCCGTCGAGCGTGAAGGGAAGCACGCCCACTTTCGCCCCCGGTTCATCGGCGGGACCATAGAGCCGGATCCCGGGAACGGAACGCGCCCTGTCCGTGCAATAGGCCAGCAGTTCCCGTTCATGGTCCTCCACGTTTTCCAACCCGACGGCGGAGAGGATCCTGAGCGACGCGGCGAGCGCGACGGCCCCGACGACGTTGGGGCTGCCCGCCTCATCCCGGTTCGGGGGATCGGACCACTCGACTTCGTCGATGCTCACGAATGAGACCGCGCCCCCGCCGACGTGCACCGGCTCCCCTTGCGCGAAGAACGACCGGGGGCCGACCAGCGCCCCGATCCCGAAGGGGGCGTAGATCTTGTGCCCGGAGAAGACGAGGAAGTCGATGTGCCGGGGGTCGTCGTTGTCCAGGACGTCGACCTTCCGGTGCGCCACGAGCTGCGCGGCGTCCACGAGGATGCTCGCCCCGGCGGCATGGCAGATTTCCGCGATCTCGTGGATCGGGTTGATGAACCCGGTCACGTTGGAAGCCCCCGAAACGGCGATAAGTCTGACCCGGCCGGAATATTGCGCCAGTGCCCCGCGCAGCGCCGCGAGGTCGACCCCGCCCCGCCCGTCGATTCCCACATGGACGACGCGGCAGTGCTTCCTCCAGGGAAGGTCGTTCGAGTGGTGTTCCATCATCGTGGCGATCACGACGTCGTCCGGACGGAAGTCGAACCTCGCCGCGAGCATGTTGATCAGCCCGGTGGTGTTGTTCCCGTAGATGACGACGTTCTCCGTGGGGTCCGATCCGACGAAAGAGCCCACGACCTTCCTCGTCTCGTCGAACGCCCGCGTGGCCACGACCGCCTTGTAGCCGGTCCCGCGGTGGACGCCGCTGTACCACGGCATGAACGCTGAAATGGCGTCGAGCACGAAACGGAACGTCGGGGTGCTTGCGGCGTTGTCGAGGAACACGTACCGGCGACGGCCGCCGCCGAGGAGGGGAATCGGGGTATCCAGCCCGACGATCCCGCCGCGGAGACTTTCAACGGTCAGTCTTGGCATGGGTCGTGAACGCTGTGAGGATGATTGTGACTTTCGTGACCCCCGCGTCAGGCGCGCGGGTGGTACGTCCTGTGAACCTCCCGCAGATACTCCCGGTCGATATGGGTGTAGATCTGCGTGGTCGCGATATTGACGTGCCCGAGCATTTCCTGGACCGAGCGAAGGTCGGCGCCCCCCTCGAGGAGGTGCGTCGCGAACGAATGCCGGAAGGTATGGGGATGGACCTCCTTGCCGATCCCCGATTTCACCGTATACGACCGGACGATCGTCCAGATCGCCATCCGCGAGATCGGTGTCCCCCTCGCGTTCAGGAAGAGCGCATCGGAGGCGCCCCGGGGCCGGGCCAGGCCCGCCCTGGTACGGGACTGGTACCGCCCGATCCATTCGAGGGCGGACCTGCCGATCGGCACGATCCTCTCTTTCGATCCCTTCCCCATCACCCGGATGAACCGGTCCTCGTGAAAGACGTTCGACTGCCGGAGGGAAACAAGCTCGGAGACCCTGATACCGGTGGCGTAGAGCGTTTCGAGAATCGCCCTGTCCCTGATGCCGAGGGGATCGGCGACGTCCGGCTGCCGGAGGATCGCCTCGATCTCCGCGGGATTGAGCACGTCCGGGAGCGTGCGTGAAAGTTTGGGGAGGTCGAGGTTCTGGGTCGGGTCGACGGCGACCTCCTTTTCGGCGACGAGAAACCGGTAGAACATCCTGATCGCCGTGACGTTGCGGGAGACCGAGCGGGGCGATAGCCCGAGTTCCCCGAGGAGCCTGACGAAACGCGTGACGTGTTCCTCCCGGGCGCCGCCGGGAGAGGAGATCCGGGATCCGTCAAGGAAGGAGAGATACCGTTCCAGGTCGCGCCGGTAGGAATCGACCGTGTTCGCGGAGGAGTTTTTTTCCAGCCGGAGAAAATGGAGATAGTTCCGGAGGGCGGCGTTCATCGTCCCCCCTCCCCCATCGATTGCGCACCCGCCGCCGGTTCCTCTCCGCCCGCCGGTGGCGCCTCCGGAAGTGCCTCCGCCGGTTCGTCCGTGCGCGAGACGGGTCGCTTGTTGCTTTCGCGCGTTTTCCGCGGCGGTGAATCCGGCGCGACCGCCGGCGTCGCGGCGCCATCCTGCGGAACCGCCGCGTCAGCCTGGTCGGGGATTCCCGGCTGGTCGGGGTACCGTATCCGCTGGTGGTGGATGCCGACGAGGATTTTCAGGAAGGCCTCCCGGATCTTCGAGAGATCGCGGAGCGTCAGCTCGCATTCGTCCAGCTGGCCCTCCAGGAAGCGCTGGCGGATCATCTCCCCGATATGCTCCTCCATTTTCGGAGGCGTCAGGTACTCCACCGACCGGATCGAGGCCTCGACGGAATCGGCCAGCATGACGATCCCCGCCTCCTTCGATTGCGGTTTCGGTCCGGGATAACGGAAATCCTCCTCGTGAATGGAAGCCGCGTCCTGCTTCCTTGCCGCCTGCTTCACGGCCTTCTCGTAAAAGAAGGAGATCCGGTTGGTGCCGTGGTGCTGGTAGATGAAGTCCACGATCATTTCCGGGAGGCGGTGCTGCCTGCCGAGCTCCGCTCCCTCCTTCACATGGGAGGCGATGATCAGGGCGCTCATCCTCGGCCGGAGACGCGCGTGCTTGTTATGGGCCCCGATCTGGTTCTCGACGAAATATTCCGGTTTGAGGCCTTTCCCGATGTCGTGGTAGTAGGCCCCCACCCGGGCCAGGATCGGATTCGCCCCGATCGCCTCCGCGGCCGATTCCGAGAGGTTCCCGAGGACCATGCTGTGGTGGAACGTGCCCGGGGCCTTCTCCGATAACTGTCTCAGGAGCGGGTGGTTGATGTCGGAGAGCTCGAGCAGGGTCAGGTCGGTGGTCACCCGGAACGCCTTCTCGAAAAAAATGAGGAGGCCGTAGGTGACGACCGGCGAAAACACCGAGTTCGCCAGGGCGAACGAGAGCTGCGTGGCGATCGACCCGAGCGATTCGAACTGTTCGAAGCCGAGGGCGAGGATCGAGAGCGCGTAGCCGAGGAAGATAAAAACGAGCGAGCGGAAAATCTGGGTCCTGTTCCTGATGTCGCGGACCGTGTACGCGGCGAAACCGCCGGCGATGAGCGACGAGAGGGCGATCGCGTAATCGTTGCCCCGAACGCTGGCGACGATGAACGCGATGACGACGGTCCCGAAAAACCCGATCCTGGAATCGAAGATGATGGTCAGCAGCATCGAGGCGGCCGGTACCAGGATCAGGTACTGCATGGGCTGCGGGACCTCCATCCTCACGGTGAGCCAGGCGAACAGCGCCTCCAGGAGGATGATCAGCGCGATCAGGACCAGTTTCCCGTCGTCGCGGTAGATCCCGCGCCGGAAGAGGACGAGGTAGATGCAGAAAATCGAGAGGATCACCCCCACGTGGAGGGCGCTGCCGGCCCAGTACCGCCATGCGCCCGAATCGATCGCCCGCTCGGCTTTCGCCTTCAGGAATGAGTCGAGCTTCAGCTTCGTCCCGGCGGTGATCTTGTCGTGCTTCCCGACGATCCGTTCGTTCTCCTGCACGAAGCCGACCGTGCGCGGGACGTTGTCCCTGGCCGCCTGGACGAGCGCGGCCGACTCGATGCCATCGAAGATCAGGTTCGGGCGGAACACGGCGAGCGCGCACTTCAGGATCACCGAACCTGCCGCGCCGCCCGGCGACGCCTCGACGCCGGAGCCGATCACGCTGTGCGCCTCGGACGGCTCATAGACCCGTCCGACGGACATGATCTCCTCGCGGTTGCCCTGGCGGAGCGCGATGACGGGATGATGCTGTTTGATGCGGCCGGTATCGAGGACGCCGGACCTGTAGATTTCCCGAAGAATTTCGAGGATGTCCACATGGGATACCGCGAAGAACGCCCGGATGCCTCCCCGTGTCGAGCGGTTGATGCCGGCGAGCGCTCCCCACTCGGCATCCGAGAGCCGGAAGGGCAGGACCCCGGCGCCGTCTGCCGGGCGCGACGTGTTCTTCACCGCCCCTGAGGCCGCGCCGCGTCCCTGGAGCACCCTCGCCAGGTCGGCCAGAATCCGGCGGAGCGAATCGGCCGATTCCTCATAGGCCCGTTCCCGGCGCCTGAAGACGGGCGGCGATGTCTTTTCGGCTGCGGCCAGTTCGGAGGCGTACGTTTTCTGGTCTTTGACGATGGGAAACGGGTAGGGCGAGATCAGGTCACTGTCGATCCAGACATTCCCGACCGTGTAGGAGATTTCGACCAGTTCCCCGTGGGGGGTGAGCAGGGTCAGGAGACCCGTCAGCGCGAGGAAAATCAGGATCTTCGTGAGGGGATAACTCCCGCTCCTCACGTTTCGCCTGAATTTTCCCAGCGCCACACTGAGAGAATTTCTTTCGAAGGAACCGCTTATCATCCTTTGAAATATGGGAATAAGCGGGTTGAGAAGCAAAATAGCGGAGATTTCAGCCGAATTCAGTACATTGACCGGTCAACCGACGAACAATCACCAGGATATACACTCACGCATGATTCAGGCGACGAACAACCACGACCCGGAACCGGGGGCCGCCCCCCCGGGGGACGGAAACAGCATACCGGAGCGATACAGATGGAATCTCGCGGACCTCTATCCCGACAATGACGCATGGCGGGCTGCAAAGGATGCGCTCGCGGCCCGCATCCCCTCGCTCGGGAGGTACCGGAACTCCCTCGGCGCCTCGTCGCGGGCGCTCCTTGACTGCCTGACGACGGCCGATGACACCGGGAAGGAATACATGCGCCTCACGGCGTATGCCGGTATGAGTTCCGACCAGGACACGAGAAATTCGACATACCTCGGGATGCAATCCGAAATCGGGCAGCTGGGTGCGGCGTTCGCCGCAGCGGCCTCCTTCATCGAACCGGAAATCCTCTCCATCGACCAGGGAAGAATCGATGCCTTCGTGGAGGGGGAACCGGGGCTGGTCATCTATCGCCATTACCTCCACGACGTCAGGCGGAGGAAGGAGCATACAGGAACGCCGGGGGAGGAGCGGATCATCGCCGAGGCGGGTCTGCTCGCGGACGGCCCGGGCGACATCTACGGGATCTTCACCAACGCGGACTTCCCCTATCCCGCCGTGACACTCACCGGCGGGGAGATCGTCACGCTGAACCCCGCGGTCTTCGCCGTCCACCGCGCCTCGACGGTTCGTGACGATCGCCGGAAGGTGTTCGAATCGTTTTTTTCAAAACTGCGCGAGTACCGCCGGACGTTCGGGACGCAGTTGAACGCCCAGGTGAGAAAAGACCTGTTCTTCGCCCGGGCCCGGCAGTATCCCTCCTGCCTCGATGCCGCGCTCCACGCCAACAACATCCCGGCAGGGGTCTACCGGAACCTCATCACGACCATCCGCCGCAACCTGCCGACCTTCCACCGCTACCTCGAATTGCGCCGTCGGGTCCTCGGCCTCGACCGGCTGCGCTACTGTGACCTCTACGCCCCGCTGGTCAGGGAAGTGGACCGCACATACCCGTACGAGGAGGCGCGCGGATCGATTCTCGCCTCGGTCGCGCCGCTCGGCGATGAATACGCGCGGGTCGCCGGGCGCGCATTCGACGAACGGTGGATCGATGTCTACCCGACGGAGGGAAAACGATCCGGCGCCTACTCCAATGGAATCGCCTACGACGTTCACCCCTACATCCTCCTGAACTATAACGGCAGGTACGACGACGTCAGCACGATCACCCACGAGCTCGGCCACACCATGCACAGCTGGTTTTCCAACACGCGCCAGCCCCACGCCACCTGCCGCTACTCGATTTTCGTGGCGGAGGTGGCCTCCACGTTCAACGAAGCGCTGCTCTTCGATCACATCCTCCGGAACACGCACGACGCGCCGGGGCGGCTGAGTCTCCTGGGCCACCACCTTGAACATGTCAAGGCCACGGTCTTCCGCCAGACCCAGTTCGCGGAATTCGAACTGCTCATCCACGAAGCGGTCGAGAAGGGGGAGGCCCTGACCGGCGATTCCCTGGACGACCTCTACCTCCGGCTCGCGAGGGAGTACTACGGGCATGACGCGAACGTCTGCACCGTGGACGACTACGTCCGGTCGGAGTGGTCGTACATCCCCCATTTCTATTATAACTTCTATGTCTTCCAGTACGCCACGTCCTTCTGCGCCTCGTCCGCGATCTGCGAGCGGGTCCTCGGGGGAGACGCGGACGCGGTGAGGCGCTATATCGAGCTGATATCTGCGGGGGGATCCGACTACCCGATCGGGCTCCTGAAGAAGGCGGGGGTGGACATGGGGACGACGGGACCGGTCGAAACCGCCATCCGGAAAATGGACAGGATCATGGACGAGATGGAGGGGCTCCTTCCTTCTCCCAGCCGTACCGGGTGATGTGGATGGAGATGAGCGACGCAGCCGCCGCGCCCACCGCCAGATACAGTATCCCCTCCCAGGCCGATCCGAGAAGGAGTTTTCCGACCCCGAAGAGTACCGCGTAGACCATCACCACGCCGGCCAGCCAGTCCACGACGAGCCTCCCGTAACCGCCGTCGGGCCGGACGCCGGGGAGCGATGCCCTGACCGGGTCCCACCAGCCGCCGGGATGGACGCGCGCGTAAAATGTCCGGAGCGTTTCCATCGCCGCCGGTTTCGTCGTCAGTGTGACCGCGACCCAGACGACGGTGGTCACCGAGACGATGAGGAAGAGCGAGACGGGGAATTCGAGCGTCGTAGAGGATTTTACGTACGCGAAGGTGAGGATCGGCGTGACCATCGCTGAAATTTCCGACCAGGCGTTCACCCTCCACCAGAACCACCGGACGATCAGCACGAGCCCGAGCCCGGCGCCCGCTTCGATGATGAACGCCCAGGCGCCCGAGATGGTGTCCATCATGAGCGTCACCCCGAATGAGGCCGCCATCACGAGGATCGTCATCACCCTCGAGACCGTCACGTAGTGCCGTTCCTCCTTCGACCGGGCGAGAAACCTCCGGTAGAAATCGTTGACCAGGTAGGACGTCCCCCAGTTGAGCTGCGTGGCGATGGTGGACATGTAGGCCGCGAAAAAAGCAGCGACGAGCATCCCCCGGAGCCCGACGGGGAGGTAGTCCCTCATCGCGTAGACATACCCGAGGCGTTTCTCGTCGGGTCCGAGTTCGGGATATAAAAGGAGCGAGGCGAGTCCCACCAGGATCCAGGGCCAGGGGCGGATGCAGTAGTGCGCCACGGTGAACCAGAGCGTCGCGAGGAGCGAATGTTTTTCGTCCTTCGCCGACATCATCCTCTGGGCGACGTATCCACCGCCTCCCGGCTCCGCGCCGGGATACCATGAGGCCCACCACTGGATCCCCACGTAGGCGAGAAACGCCAGGCCGCTCAGGGCGAGCGTTGAGCCGGCCGCAAGACCGTCCGCCGGTCCGCCGATCGCGGGAAGGAACCGGAGCGACCATTCGGGAAGTTTTTCGACAAGTCCCCCGAGGCCGCCGACCGCGGGCTCAGCGAGGACAAAAAACGTCAGCACGATGCAGCCGACCATCGCGAAAATAAACTGAAAGACGTCGGTGACCGCCACCCCCCACAGACCCGCCACCGCGGAATAAAGCGCGGTGAGGAGCATCGCGGCCGCGACATAGATCATCGCCTGCCTTCCCTCCAGACCGAACATCCCCTGCAGGATCGCGGCCATCGCCAGGTTGACCCACCCGATGATGACGGAGTTCATGAAGAGCCCGAGGTAGACCGAGCGGAAGGCGCGCAGGAAGGCCGCCGACCGTCCGGAGTACCGCAGCTCGACGAATTCGACGTCGGTGAGAACGCCCGCCCTCCTCCAGAGGCGCGCGAAAAAGAAGACCGTCAGCATCCCCCCGAGCACGAAATTCCACCAGAGCCAGTTGCCGGCGATGCCGTTGCGGGCGACGAGCTCCGTCACCGCGAGGGGGGTGTCGGCCGCGAATGTCGTGGCGACCATCGATGTCCCCGCCAGCCACCATGGGAGATTGCGCCCGGAGAGGAAGAATTCCCCGGTGGACTCCCCCGCCCTGCGGGAGTATTTCAACCCGAAGTAAATCGTCGCGATGAAGTACGCGCCGATCACGATCCAGTCAGCGGGCTGCATGCGGTCCTTCAGAGTGGCGATTGTGGCCCGTTCCCCCGCCGGAGAAGATCCCGAAGAGCATCCCGGTCGCGATGGTCGCGATTCCGCCGATCAGCGTAAACCATGTCCAGCCCGCCGCGCCCGAATTCACGACGACGATCATCACCGCGATGCCGGTGAAGAACGCGACGATCGCGCCATTCCCGCTCACGCGACGGTTCAACCGCCCGAGCACGAAGAGCCCCAGGAGCCCGCCGTACGTGAACGACGCCACCCCGAGCGCGATCTCCACCAGCACCCTCGAACCGGCGTAGATGAAAAAGATCGCGACGCCCACCAGGACGGCGGACCAGACCATGGTGAGGCGCCTCGAGAGCGACATCTGGCGCTCCGGTGACACGGGACCGCCCGAACGGGGAAGAAAAAGATCGGTGAACGTGACCTGGGCGAGCGAATTCACCGACCCGGAGAGCGTCGACATCGCCGCGGCCAGCAGCCCGGCGATGATCAGACCCGAAAGCCCCGACGGCATCCGTTCGATGATGAATTTCGGGAAGATCTCGTCGGCCTTCAGCACGCCGAGGTCCGCGAGCGACGCCCCGCCGTAGTAGGCGAAGAGGAGGAGGCCGACGAAGAGGAAGATGGCAAATTGAATCATTACGATGACACCGCTCCAGATCAGCGCCCGCTGCGCGCCGGGGAGGTTTTTCACCGTCAGGAGCCGCTGGACAATCAACTGATCGGTGCCGTGCGACGCCATCGAGAGTGTCATGCCCCCCGCGAGTCCCGCGGCGAGTGTGTACGGGTCGGAGAAGAATCCGCCCGCCGCGCCCGATGCGCCGGTCCGGAAGATTTCCATCTTCCCGAGCGGCGCGATACTCCTGGCCGCTTCCTCCCATCCCCCGGGGATCATGTCGAGCAGAAATATTCCCGCCGCGACCGCGGCGCCGAGGTAAATGACCATCTGGACAACGTCGGTCCAGATGACCGCCCTGATCCCCCCGACGATGGTATAGGCGAACGTGAGGCCGGCCATCACGACGATCGACGCGATGTAGATCTCCTCCTGCGACCACGATGCCCAGGCGGGCGACGCCCGGAGGAGGATCGCGAGCGGTATCGCGGTCGCGAAGAGCCGGACGCCGTCGGCGAGGACTCTCGTGAACATGAAGGTCACGCTCGCCGTGCGCCTCACGCGGGGCCCGAACCGCTCCCCCAGGAACTGGTAGGCGGTGGAGAGCTCCCCCCTGAAATACGACGGGAGAAAAAGGAAACTGACCACGATCCGGCCCGCCAGGTACCCCAGGGTGACCTGGAGGAAATTGAGGTTCGTGAGGTACGCCAGGCCGGGGATGCTGATGAAGGTGAGGGTGCTGGTCTCCGTGGCGACGATCGCGAAGCAGGCCGCCCACCAGGGGATGTCCCTGCCGCCGAGGAAATAATCGGAGGAGCTCTTCTGTTTCCCGCCGGTGAGGACGCCGAGGAGGGTGATGGCGACGAGGTAGCCGGCGACGATGAAGTAGTCGAGTGTTCCGAATCCCATCAGGATTCCCGCCGGGGAGACGTTGAAGGATTCAGCGTGGGTGGCTCAGGTCTTGAGCGCGTCGGACAGCTTTTTTTCGATGGTGAAAACCCTGTCCAGCTGCGAGATGCTCATGAGGTCCATGACCTTCTTGTTGACGTGGACCAGGATCACGGAACCGCCGTGCTCCCTCATGGTCCGGTCGGCGATCAGGAGGGCGCTCAGGCCGCTCGAGTCGCAGAACTCCACCGATTCCAGGTCGACGATCAATTTGAGGGTGACCGCCGGCTTGCAGAGGATCAGGAATTCCGCTTTGAGCTCGGGGGTGACCGTCGAGTCGAGTTTTTTCACCCCGAGTTTGAGGATCGTGTTCCTGCCGTTCTTCGTGACCTTGAATTTCATGGTTCGGCTGCGGCCCGGGGGTTGACCATTAAAACATCATGAGACAGGCGGCGAAATGCTCGTACATCGACTGCGGCGCGCGCCGCTCCGTCAGTTCGACCTTCACGTTAAAAAAAAGGTCCGCCAGCGGGCTCCGTTGAAACCCTACGCGGACCCTGGCGCGTGAGGCTTTGCAAATATACGCACTATGCAATACGAAGTCAAGGTTGAGGTCGAGCGCCACGTCGTATTCGCGCAAGAAGATGCGCTGCATCAGCCCCCTCGTCGGGAGCGAAAAGGTGTTGATGTCCGCCGGGGTGATCCTGATGATCTGGGAGTGGAGGAAGCTGCTCAGGTTTGTTTCGCGGGTCCCCGTGTGGATGATCGTGAGGTGGAGATGGTTCAGGGCGTCCCGGTACTTGTGCAGTGCGTTCCCCGCGTGCACCGCGTTGTCATAGCCGCGCGGCATGGCGACGAGCACGTTTTTCGCCCCGGTGAAAAAGTTCGTCATGTTCTGGGGCGTGTCGAAATCGCTCCTGAACTGGAACTTCGCGAACTGCAGGCCTACGAGAGAAAATGTCCTTTCGAGCATCCCCGCGATGACGACTTATGATCCGGTTTTTTTGATGAATGTTTCCCCATCCCAGATTTCCAGGCCGAGCGAACGCGCCTTCCCGAGTTTCGATCCCGGGTCGGCCCCCGCGATCACCACGTCGACCTTCGCCGAAACCGCCGCGGTCACCCGGCCGCCCAGCTTTTCGATTTTTGCCCGGGCCTCGTCGCGCGTCATGCCCGGGAGGGTGCCGGTGATGATGAAGGTCATCCCGCTGAATATACCATTTTTTTTTAAATCCGCTCCGGCGGACCGGAAATTGAGACCGGCCTTCCTCAGGCGGTCCAGGAGCGACCGGTTCTCCGCGCTCGCGAAGAACGCAACGACGCTGTCGGCGATCCTCGGTCCTATCTGAGGGACGGATTCGAGCTCCTCCCGGGGGGCCGCCGCCAGGGCGTCGATCGATTCATAGGCGTCGGCCAGGAGCCGCGCCACGCCGGAGCCGACGTGCCTGATGCCGAGCGCATAGAGGACCCTCTGGTAGGGCCTCGAGACGCTTTCATCGAGCCCGGCGAGAAGATTGTCGACGCTTTTTTCCCCCCAGCGGTCGAGCGCGGCGAGAGCGTCCCGGTGTTTCCGGAGGGTGTAGAGATCGGCGACATCGCGCACGAACGCGCCGCCCGCCAAGGCGACGATGTTCGCTTCTCCCAGTCCCGGGATATCCATCGCGGCGCGCGACGCCCAGTGTCCGATCCGGCCCGTCACCTGGTCGGGGCACCGGTTGTTCCCGCAATAGTGGTTGACCTCCCCCGCCGGCCGTGAGAGCGGTCCGCCGCACGACGGGCAGCGCCTCGGGAACCGGTACCGCTTTCCCGCCCGGGGCCCTTTCCGTTCCGCGACCGCGGTGACCTTCGGGATCACGTCCCCCCCCCTCTCCACGACGACGCGGTCGCCGATCCTGATGTCCAGTTCGCGGATGTAATCGGCGTTGTAGAGCGACGCGCGGGCGATCGTGGTGCCTCCCAGGAAGACCGGCTCCAGCACTGCCACGGGGGTCACGGTACCCATCCGGCCGACCTGCGGAACGATGTCGACGAGCAGCGTCTCCCCCTTCCGGGCCCGGAACTTGCACGCGATCGCCCACCGGGGACTCTTCGCGATGGATCCGAGCGCCGACTGCTGCGCGAGTGAATCCACTTTCACCACCACGCCGTCCACGTCGAACGCCAGGGTGCCGCGATCCGACTCCCACCGCTGCCAGCACGCGATGACCTCGTCGACCGATCCAGCCAGGAGGGCGTGACCGTCCACCCTGAACCCGAGGTCGCTCAGGAGACGCAGGTTGGCGTGATGGCCGGGACGCGCATCCTCTCCGAGGAACGCGTACGCAAAAAATTGAAGCGGCCGCGCGGCGACCGATTTCGGGTTCTGGAGTTTCAGCGTCCCCGCCGTGGTATTCCTCGGGTTGACGAACGGTTTCTCCCCGGCGCGGAGCCTCCCGTCGTTCATCGCCCCGAAGTCGGCCCTGTTCATCAGCACTTCACCCCTCACCTCGCACTCCCCGGAACGGAGGACGCCCTCCGCGAGCCTCAGGGGAATGGACCGGATGGTCCGTGCGTTGGCCGTGATGTCGTCGCCGAGCTCGCCGTCGCCTCTCGTCACCGCGCGGACGAGCACGCCGTTTTCGTACCGCAGGCTCAGAGAGACCCCGTCGAATTTCAGCTCGCAGGTGTAGCGGAGTTCTTCTTCCCCGAGAAGCGACCTGACCCGCCGGTCGAACTCGCGGATTTCGTCCACGGAATAGGTGTTCGCCAGACTCAGCATGGGGGTCCGGTGCTTCACGGTCGGGAATTCGCGTACGGGGGCGCCGCCCACGCGCTGCGTGGGGGAATCCGGGGTGACCAGCCCGGGGTGGCGCTCCTCCAGCTCCTGGAGTTGGCGCATCAGGGCGTCGTATTCCCCGTCCGAAATCTCCGGCTGGGCGAGGATGTAATAGAGCCTGTCGTGGCGATGGATCGCCCCGCGGAGGGCGGCGGCCCTCCGGGAGACGTCTTTCGGGATGGACTTCATGCCGGTTCTATCCTGGGCATGCGCGGGGCCTCAGTCGGGGAGGGATTTTCTGGAGAGAAAAATATTCTTCCGGGGGCGGCTCCCGTCCCCGAGCACGTCCATCTTCCGCCCATTCAGGGAGATCGAGATGCCCGCGGGGTTTCCCACCGCGAGGAGGAAATTTTCCCTGGCCCTGAGCGTGAGCGCGTACCTCGGGGGGAGCGTGTATTCCACGGCCGAGTCGTTGTCGATGACGATATGCACCCAGACGCTCTCCGTCGTGGTGGCCCGAAGAACGAGGCTGTCCACGGGCCCGGTTCGTCCTGAGTGCAGCGCGCCTCCGCTGTCCCGGGCAAATGCCCGGATCCGGGCGTCCTGCCCCGACGAGTCGGAACCATCGTCCCGGAACTGCGCCGCCCCGGGTTCATCCCCGTCCGAGCCGAGCCATTTCACCGACATGACGAGGGCCGTCACCAGGAGGATGACGACGACCGCCATCGTCCGGATCTGGGATTTTTCCGCGAACGGATTACTCGAGACCGGCGAGGTGACGCCCTTTTCGACCGGGGGTTGGTCGGACAGCTCGGAAAGTACCGATCGCGGCCGGGCTGTCTCGGCGCCGGAGGCTTCGGCCGGTTCGTCGGTCGGGAGGTCGTCGGGATCAAGGCCGAGTTCCCTGGCGCATGTCCTCACGAAGGTCCTCCTGTAGACCGCCGGGAGGGAAAAATCCGTTCCCTCCTCGATCTCCGAGAGATACTTGATATGAATGCGCGTCGCCCGGGCAAGATCTTCGAGGGTCCTGCCCGCCTTCACGCGGGCTTCCTTCAGAGTTTTCCCCGTGTCGGACGCGGCGCCCAAATCTTACGCTTCCTTCTTTCCGGCGTCGAGGATCGAACGGATCCTCCCGGCGATCTCGGCGATCTCGTACGGTTTCTGGAGGAACCCGTCCACCATCGAGGCGAATTTCCCGTCGTCGAGCATCGTGGCATGATAACCGCTGCAGACCAGGATTTTCTGGTCCGGAAACATCTCCCGCACGTGGAGGAAGGTTTCCCGACCGCCCATCCTCGGCATGTTCATGTCCAGGATGATCAGGTCGAACGGTTTCGGCGCTTCCGCCATCTTCCGGATGGCCTCCCTCCCGTCGCCGGCGGTTTCGATGGTGTATCCCAGTTCCGTGAGCATATCGGAGCCCACCTCGCCGATCGAGATTTCGTCCTCCACCAGGAGGATGCGCTCGGTTCCCCCGACCACGTCCCCCTGGGCTGTGGAGGAACTCCGCGGCAGGCGGCCGTTCATGAGGCGGGGGAGGTAGATGGTGAAGATGGTGCCGCTGTTCACCTCGCTGTTCACCGTGATATGACCGTTATGCGACCGGATGACCCCGTACACGACCGAGAGTCCCAGTCCCGTCCCCTTCCCCTGCTCCTTCGTCGTAAAAAACGGTTCGTAGATCCGTCCGAGGGTCTCCTGCGGTATCCCCGCTCCGGAGTCGGCAACCGAGATCATCACATACTCGCCGGGGGCCGAATCGGGGAATTGTTTCGCCCTCTCGGGGTCGACCGTCACCGGGCGGGTGTTGATGACCAGGATGCCCCCGTTCGGCATCGCGTCCCTCGCGTTGAGGCAGAGGTTCAGGATCGCCTGCTGGAGCTGTCCCTCGTCGGCGTTGACGATGACCGGTTCGCCGCAGAGCGCCGTCTTGATGTGGAGGGATTTCGGTGTGGTGGCCTCGAACAACCGGAGCGTCTGTTCGATCACCGCGTTGACGTCCACCGGGTGGACGTGGGGGTTCGTCTTCCTGGCGAAGGTGAGGAGCTGGCGCGTGATCGCGGCGCCCCTGCGCGACGTGGTCTCGATCAGGTCGACGTACTTGAGCCACCGCGGATCGTCCTTCACCTTCCGCTTCATGATGGAGGCGGACCCGAGGATGGCGGTGAGGATGTTGTTGAAGTCGTGCGCGATCCCCCCCGCCAGGTTGCCGATGCTGTCGATTTTCTGGACCTGGAGGAGCTTGGCCTCCATCTTCTTCTTCTCGGTGATGTCGCGCAGGACGATCCTGGCCAGGGCCGGCCGGCCCTCGGCGTCGCGCACGATCGACGAGCTCACGCTGACATCGATGAGCGATCCGTCGCGCCGCTGGAGCCGCTCCTCGACCCCCTGCAGCTCCTGTCCCCGCTCGAAAATCTTCTTCAGGCTGGCCCGAAGCTGGTCGTGCTGGTCCGGGGGATAGAGTTCGAACGCGGGCTGGCCGATGATTTCATTCTTGGGGATGCCGAGCATCTGGCTCTCCTTCAGGTTGCAGCTCACGACGATCCCGATGCAGTTGACCGTGTGATACATGTCCGGGGAGTGTTCATAGAGGTCGGCGTACTCGCGTTCGGATTTTTTCACCTGTTCGAAGAGGGAGGCGTTGTTCAGCGCCGCGCTCACCTGGTTGCCGAAGGCCTGCAGCAGCGCAATTTTCTTCTCCGCCGCGAACCCGACCCCGGTGCTGGCGATCAGGAGGAGTCCCGCCACGTTCCCCTGCCTCAAGAGCGGGATGGAGACCACGATCCGGTATCCCTCGGCGCGGAGCGCCTCCGTTGCGCAGTCGCGGAGCCGGGGATCGCCCACGTTCAGGATGACGGGATTTTCCATCCAGAGGGGGACCTCCTTCTTCAGGAGAAAGGCGGGGTTGAAGAATTCGACCGTCGTCCCGTGGTAATGCTTCAGGGTGAGGACCTGGTTTTCGGTGAGATAGATCCAGCCGCTTTCGGCGCCGAGCAGCTCCATGGCCCTGATGAGGGCGGACTGGAGCACGTATTCGAGTTCCACCGAGTGGTTCACGGCTTCGGCGATGGCGTTGAGTTCCATCAATTCCTTGCGCTGTTCCTCGAGCATCCGCCCGTACTTCAGCGTGAAGAAGACGCTCATGAAGCCGAGCACGCCGACGGTGACGACGCTCATGAACCCGAAGAGCCCGACCTGCTGGCCGGTGGCGAAATACACCATCATGATCGTCCCCATCGCCACGACCACGGCGGTGGAGGCCACCACCTGAGATTGCTCCACGAGCCCCATGGTGGCGAAGAAATTTTTGACCCGAACGAGCAGCTGCCTCATACCGGGAAAAATGTACTAAGAAACCCCGCGAGATTCAAGGAACGGACGATGGATGGGCGCCGGACTGACAGTGGACTTCCAACGCTGTCGATCCCCTTCAGTGTAAAGGATGCGCCAGAATCCGTTGGAGCGTTTGAACAGGGAGAGGCGGGAAATGGACATCGCTGACCTCTTTCATCAGCAATTCCATCAGCAGGAGAATGAAAAGGAGTGAATCGTTGTCGGAACGGCGGGATTTGAACCCGCGACCCCTTGCACCCCAAGCAAGTGCGCTAGCCGGGCTGCGCCACGTTCCGAGTCTGGTGTAAAAACCCGGCCGGATTTCAGGCCATCCGGACGAGAAGTTCTTCCAGGAATTTCTTGATTTCAATAATGTCCGTCCGGAGCCGGTTGTCCGGAGTCCGCCGCGCCGGCTCGCCGGACGCGGCGGCCGATTCGTTCTCCTGGATCAGTTCGAGTTGTTCGCCGGTGCCGGAATCGGGCGTGTACGCCGCGATCACCTGTTTCGCGCCCTCGATGGTGTACCGTTCATCCCGGAGGAGCTTCTTGATGTACAGGATCAGCTTGATGTCGCGGTTGGTGTAGATCCTGTTGCCCGCCCGGTTTTTCGCCGGCTTGAGCTGTT
>DATDQD010000316.1:0-7939 GCA_035292425.1 Bacteroidota bacterium | reverse complement strand
CCCATTCGTCGGGAAAGTCACTGCCGCGGAGCGTGGCCACCACGTTGTAGACCGGCGTCAGGGCCCAGTTGAACTCCGCCTTCAACCGGACCCGGGCCGGACCGGGGCCCATCTTGTAGGTGATGGGGAGCGCGCCACGCCACGCGTCAGGCACCACCGGGCCGCCAAGGGCCGCGAGCAGCGGCTGCGCGTCCCCATACGAAATCGGCAGCACCGGGATCTTCATGATCGTGGTCGCCGCCGCCCGCTCGATCCTGACCGCGTCGATTGTCGCGCCCGTCCCGACCGTCAACGGATCACCGGGCGCCACGGGCAGGTCGAGCACGCTGCCGCGCTGCACGCCGTCCTTCGGTCTCCACGGACCCACTGGGTACACGTCGCCCTGAGCGTAGCCGTCGTCGCGCGGATCGGAGTAAATGATGCAGCCGATGGCGCCGTTCTCCGCGGCCAGCTTGGGCTTGATGCCGCGCCACGAACCACCGTATCTCGCGATCACGATCGCGCCACGCACCGAAATTCCGCGCCGGTCGAGCTCCTCGTAGTCCGCGGGCACGCCGTAGTTCACGTACACGAGCTCACCCGTCACGTCGCCGTCGACGGAATAGGCATTGTAGATCGGCAGCTGTTCTTCGGTCTGCCCGGATGTCGCGTCGGCCTCGAGCGGCGGCTCGGCGAGGTTCGCGGAATACTGCCGCGGTTCGAGAAGTTCCAGCGTCCTCGATTTCGGCGTCGGGAAGAGCACCTCGAACGTCTCGATCGACGTCTCGAAGCCCCACTCCTTCATGCGGGCCGCGATGAACTCCGCGTTCGCCCTCCCGTAGGGGGACCCGGCGTGGTGCGGCCGGGCGGTGAGGATCTTCATCCAGCTCCGGAGGGAATCGGCCGAAAGGGAAGAGTCGAAACGGGATTCGTTCTCCTTCATAACTGCCGACATCTGGGCCGGTGACCGTTCCGCCCCGGGGAGCAGGAGTATCCCCCCGAGCGCCAAGGCTGCACAGTTTTTCATTTCGATGATTCCGTGTATGGTGAGGAAGCTACGATGCGAGGGAGAAAAATACGGCGATTATAATGAAGAATCAAGAATCGGGAAGCACGGCGAGTCCCCGGGAAGCGATGGAAATCAATCCCGGAGGCCGATTTTCCTTATTATTGCCATGAACCGGGGATGACCGGGGTCGATTCCGATCATCGGATCTACGTAGAGATAGAGGAGCAGGCCCTCCTTCTCATCGCAGGCCTTCTCGAGGTAGTCAAGGGCCTCATCCGTCCTGCCCAACCCCGAAACCACGACAGCGATGAGAAATGGCTGCGGTCTCGATCCGTCGGGCGGGTTCTTCAGCGATTCCAATATCGTCTCCGCCCCGGAACGGTTCCCCTGCATACCGTACAGGTGCCCGAGCGCGGCCCTGATCACCTTGCGGCCGCCCGAAAGACGGAGCGCCTCGCCGAGGGCCTCTGCGGCCTCCCTGTATTTCTTCTGCCTCCTGTACGTGAGGCCCATCCCCAGATATGCCTCCGCGTAGAGCGGGTCGAGCGTGAGGGCCTTCCGGAACTGGACGATCGATTCGTCGTACTCCTGCCTGAAGTACAGGATCCTTCCGACGCCGGTGCTGACGCTCGTGGAGAGCGGGTCGAGCTCCCCGGCCTTCCGCATGGCCGCCAGCGCTTCGTCGAACCTGCCGCGGACCGCGAGGAGGAGGGCGTACCACTCGTGTCCCTTCGCGTAGCCGGGCTTCAGGTCGATGGCGGTCCGGAAACCCGCCTCAGCATCCTTGAAATTCCATTCGAGCCGGAACTGCACATAGGCGAGCGACGCGTGCGCCTCGGCGAGCGAGCCGTCCAGTTCGAGCGCTCGCCGGGCCGCCCGCTTCGCGTAATGAACGGCGGTGTCCCTGGCCATCGAGGTGTATCCGGCACCGCCGATCAGCGTGTAACAGTCCGCGAGGCCCGCGAATGCGAGGGCAAACTCGGGATCGAGCGTGACGGCGTTGTTGAAATATCCGATGGCGTTCAGGATCGAGGCCTCCGTCCTGCGGCTGAACGCTTCCCGACCGCGCAGGTAATACCGGAACGCGTCCGGGTTCTCCGTCCCCCGCTGGCGCAGTTTCTCCTCCTCGCCGGAGAGCATCGTGATTTTCAGCTTTTCGGCGACGCGCATCGAAATGTCCGCCTGAACCGCGAAGACGTCGGTGATCTCCCGCGTGTAGTCCTGGCTCCAGAGGTTTTTTTGCGTCGCCACGTCCGTCAGGTTCACGGTAATGAGGGCGGTGTTGCCGTTCTTTCGCACACTGCCTTCTAAAATTGAACCGACATTGAGCAGGCGGCCGATCTCGGCGATGTCGACGCCGGCGTTTTTATATTTGAAGACCGACGTTCTCGCGATGACGTTCATGTCCCGGAGCTTGGAGAGGTTCGATATCAGTTCCTCGGTGAGCCCGTCGGCGAAATATTCGTCGTCCTGGTCCCGGCTGATGTTCAGGAAGGGCAGGACCGCGATGCGGTCTGCGGGCGCGGGAGGGGCGGGAGAATTGAGGATCATCCAGAGGGCAACGCCCCCTGCCGCCAGCCCGGCGCCGGCGATCAGGAGCGTGCGGCGGGTCTTTCGGCGGCCGAGAAGAAAGCCGGCCCGTTCCGCGATCCCCGACGACCGTTTTTCCCACGGGAGGACCAGACAATAGATGTCCACCGGGAGGCGGATATTCTTCAGTTCCCCCCGGCCGAGCTTCAGCAGCCGGTACGGAATCTTGTTCTGGACCTGACGGGCGACGTCCTCGGAGAGGCAGATCCCCCCGGGGAGCGCTACCTGCTGGACCCGCGCGGCGATGTTCACGCCGTCGCCGTGCACGTTGGCTCCGCTATGGACCACGTCGCCGACGTGGAGGCCGATTCTCAATCGAATCTCCTCGCCCGGTGCGGCCATGGCGTTCCGTCCGTGGAGGGTTTTCTGGATCTCCGCGGCGCAGAGCGCCGCCTGGAGCGCGCTCGGGAATTCGACGAAGAATGCGTCGCCGATCGTTTCGATCACGCGGCCGTCGAAGCACGGGATGAGGGGGCGGAGGATCTTTTTCTGTTCGTTCAGGAGCCGGAGGGCGAGCGACTCGTCGCGCTGCGTCACTGCGCTGTAGCCGACGATGTCGGTGAACATGATCGCGGCGAGCCGCCGCTGTTCGGAAGAACTGCTGGACATGGTACCCGATGGGGTCAAAAATCTTCAGCCGGTCCCGGAGTTGGTGCGCCCCGACCGGGGTCAGGCCCCGGTCCGCTTGACGACGACGATGGTCATGTCGTCGGATTGAGGATGCTTCCCGGCATGCGCGCGGGCGCCTGCGATGACGGCGTCGATGATCTCGGTCGCCGACTGTCCCTTCACTTTCTGGAGCACGCCCAGGAGCCGCTCCTCGCCGTAGAGTTCGTCGGAGGCGTTCATCGCCTCGGTGATCCCGTCGGAGTAGATCACCACGACGTCGTCCTTCGGGATCTCCACCTTTTCCTCCTCGTAGGGAAATTCCTCCATCACGCTCAGGACGGTCCCCCCGGTCTTCAGCCTGCGGATGTCGCCGTTCGACGAGAGGACGTAGGGATTGTCGTGTCCCGCGTTCGAGAACCAGAAGTTATGTTCCTGCGTGTCGAGGATGCCGTAGAAGAGCGTGACGAATTTTTCCGCGCTCGTGCTCATATAGAGCAGCCGGTTCGAGCGGATGATGACTTCCTTCGGGGAGTTGCTCACGAGGGTCTGGCCGCGGAGGGTCGCCTGGACGTTCGACATCAGCATCGCCGCCGGGAGACCCTTGCCGGTGACGTCGCCGAGCGTGACGGCGATCCTCGTCTTGTCCACCGGGATGAAATCGAAGTAGTCCCCGCCGATGGTCTGGGCCGGGATGCTCCTGCCGGCGATGTCGTACCCGGGGATGCGGGGATTTTCCTTCGGAAGGAGCTCGCTCAGGATTTTGGCCGCGAAACGGACCTCCTCCTGCATGCGCTGGAGCGATTTCTCCTGTTCGTAGAGCCTGGCGTTCTCAAGAATCTGCGCGGACTGCGCCGCGATTATTGACAGAAGCCTCTTGTCGTCTTCGCTGAACGCGACATTTTCCTTCTTGTTGAAGACGGCCAGGATCGCGATCATCTTGTTTTTCACCAGGAGCGGGACGCAGAGAAGGGAGTGGAAACTCCCCTCCACCTGGACGCCGCTGAAACGCGGGTCGTTGTGGAGGTCGTTGGCCAGGAGCGGTTTCTTGTTGATCATCATCCACCCGAGGATGTTCTGGTTCAGGTGGAAGGTCTGGAGGTTGGATGTGGAATTCTGCGCCCGGATGAGCGTTTTCATCTCGGTCGGGGACTGTTCGTCCACCATCGTGATCATTCCCTGCTGGCCGCCGGCCGCGCGGACGGCGCGCTTGACCACGGCCTCGATGACCGCGTCCTGCGTCATGGTCGAGCTGATGACCCTCGCGAGGTCGTTGAGTATCGACAACTCTTCGACGGCCTTCCTCAGCCGCTGGTTTTCCTCGCTCAGAAGAACTGTCTGATCCATTCGGGCTATTCTGTCAGATAAGGGTCGGTATCAGGTTCATAATGTAGAGAATGCCCGGTCAAAACACAACCGTTTTCGGCGAGTCACCCCGCTGGAATGGCCCCGCTGTGACCGCGCGACCGGCCGGGAGGTTGGCGCCCGGCGGCGGACCGACCCGGGCCGGCCGGAGGTGTCTGACGGAGGCTCCGGTAGACTGACTCCACTCCGTCAGCCATCGCAGCGACCGTGAATTTCTTCATGAGCAGGTTCCTGCCTTCCCTCCCCATCGAGGCGCGCAGGTGTGGGTCGTCGAGGAGCTTCGCGAGCGCCCCGGCGAAGACCCCCGGGTCGCGGTCCCTGACCGCAAATCCGTTCACCCCATTCTCCACCATCGCGCCAACCTCCCCCACTTCCGTCACCACCATCGGCAGGCCGAACGCCAGGGCCTGCAGGACGGCGAACGGAAAAGTTTCCCCTCCTCCTTCCACCGACGAATGCACATAGACGTCCATCGCCGAGTACAATCCGGGAATGTCGTCCCTGAATCCCGTGAAGATCGTCCTTCCGGCGATCCCGAGGTCGGAGGCGAGCCGCCTGAGCGACGAATCCAGCTCCCCTTCCCCCACGATCATGAGCCGCGCTCCGGGCCGTGTTTTCGAAGCGTCGGCGAACGACCTGAGGAGATATTCCTGCCCCTTGAACGGTACGAGCCGCCCCACGTTGCCCAGGAGGAGCTCGTCGCCCGAAATTCCGAACTCGCGCCGGACCTTCATCCGCAATTCCTCCGAGCGGAACGTCTCATCGGGGTCGAGCCCCAGGGGTACCGTCGATATTTTCCCGGGCGGGATGCCGTCCTCCTTCACCAGGATATCCTTCGCGCCCCCTCCGAGGGTGATGAAACGGTCGGTCCAGTACCGGTTCCTCAGCCAGTGCGTCAGATTGTACTGGATCGAGTGGAAGCTGTGGATGCTGGCGACGTGCAGCGCGCCGGAGAGACGCGCGGCGATCGCGCCGGCGGTGCGGTCGTAATTCGTATTGGTATGGACGATGTTCACCCCCCTGCGCCCGATGATCCCCCTCAACGCGCCGACGCATCTCCGGAGTCCGCCGCGCAGAGGGAACTCCACCGGCTCCGTGGGAATCCGGCGCTCGCGGCATTTCGCCAGTAAAAGATTGTCGGAGCGGCAGGAGACGGCGACATCGTGCCCCCGGGCCATCAGTTCGCCGGCGAGCAGGAGGACGTAGAACTCGCCCCCGGCGTACATCGGGCTCGCGTTCGTCAGCAGGATCGTTCGTTTCATGGCCGGTGGCGCGGCACGGGGAAAACAAAAGGGCGTTCGGGCCGGCGAACGGCGGGAACGCCCTGGATTCCGGTTCCGCGGATCGCGTTATGCCGCGGTCACGCCTTTCGACTTGCCGAACACCGCCGCGACCACGACGCCAAGGATGATGTACGAGATCGTCGTGTAGAGAAACCATTGCAGCGCGAGGTTGTAGGGGATCTCCATGGATGCATAGGTGTCATAGGCGAACGGCGTGGCCATCATCAGCCCCGCGTACAGGCCGAATCGGACGCCCTCGCCGATGCCCTTCCCCTCGTATCCCTTTGAGAAGATGAGGGTGAAGAAAAACGATACGATGAGGGCCGTCACGAAGAAGATCCACATCGTCCCCGCGTCTTCGCCGCGCATCATCTTCATCTCGACCAGCTTCATGTAGGTTTCCTTCAACATGACCTGATGGATGAGATAGTTCAACAGGTTCATCACGATGTAGACCGCGATGAAACCCGGGATGACTTTTTTATGCATACCGCCTCCGAAAAGGTGATTGATGCAGTGTGTTATGAGAATGCCGGGCCTATGCTACCAATAAATCGGGTGAAAGTCAACTCAGCGTCGGTTCAGGCCTTGTACTCCGACGGCCTCCTCCCCGTTATCAGGTCGTTGTAGCGGTTGATTTTCTTGTTCAGCGCGGCCCTGAGGTCCACCTCGACGACGCGGATCCCCGTCTCGTCGGCGCCCATCCTCATGAGAATTTCGCCCGAGGGCGAAACGATCCCGCTCGTGCCGATATAATGGAGTTCCAGGCCGCCGCGCTGTTCAGTGCCGATCCTGTTTGCCGTCGCCGCGTAGATTTTATTTTCCAGGCACCGCGTGATCATCGCGTCCGGACAGTAGGGCATCACCAGGTTCGACGGGTGCGCGATGATCTGCGCGCCCCTGAGCGCGAGCGTGCGCGCGCTTTCGGGGTAGATCCAGTCGAAGCAGACCATGATCCCCACCCTGCCGAACGGCAGTTCGAAGACGGGGAACCCGAGGTCGCCCGGCGCGAAGAAGAGCGTCTCGCGGGCGTAGAGGTGCACCTTCCTGTAGAGTCCCGCCATTCCCTTCGGGCCGACGAGCGCGGCCGAATTATAACAATGCTCCTTCTTCTCGGCGAAACCGTACGCGATGTGCGCCTTGAGTTTCGCCGCCAACGCGGCCATGGCCCGGAACGCCGTCCCGTCGGCCGGCTCGGAGAGCTTCTCGGCTTCCTTGCGGTTGATGAAATTGTACCCCGTGGTGAAGAGTTCCGGGAGGACGTAGAGGTCCGCCTCCACGGAACCGACGAGTTCCGCGGCGTCGGCGATGTTCTTCACGGCGTTGCCGAATTCCGGATTGGTCTGAACTATGGCCACCCGCGTCATTCATTCCTCCGATCTACTTCCAGAAAAATCCCCTCATCCTCCGGTCCTCCCGGAAGGCTTCGATCGCGGTGAAATCGAGTTCGTATATCCCCGCCCCTCCGGCGTCGACCGCGCTGAAAAAATTACCCGGGACGGTCGTGACCGGGTCGGCGAGTCCGGCAACGCCGGAGGTCCTGTATTTCGGGAGGACCGAACCTTCGTCCCAGTCGCTGATCCCGACGTAAGCGCCGAACTCGTACGCCCGCGTCACCGCGAGGTGGCGCCAGAGCGCTCGGGAGTAGTACGGGTCCGGTTTCCGGCTCACCGAGAGCGCCGGCACCAGGATGATGTCGGGGGCGGCCTCCGCCTTCAGGATCAGGTCGGAATACCAGAAGTCCGCGCACACGAGGACGAGCACGTTCCTCCCGCCGACGCTGAACTCGCCGAAGGAGTCGCCCGGGACCACGTGGCTCTGTTCGTTGAAGTAGGGTCGTAGCTTCGAATACTCGGCGAGCCTCTTCCCGTCCGGCCGGACAACGGCGCCGTAGTTGATCTTCCGTCCGTTCATTTTCCTGTGGTGCGACCCGCCCACCACGGTACATCCCGCCAGGGCCGCCATCTCCGTCACGAAGGCGTCGTACACCCGGGGATCGTCGGTGAAAATGAAATGCTCCGGAAGGAGCAGCAGATCGTCCGGGCCGAGCGAGCGCGGTCCCGGCGGGATTCCCGCCGGGGGCGTGCGGTCACTTTCCCGGGGCGAG
>DATDQD010000315.1:0-4373 GCA_035292425.1 Bacteroidota bacterium | reverse complement strand
GGACGGTTCCGGACGTCCCTACCCGGCTGGCGCTGGTCAGGCTGCGGGGGGCGGATGATACGAACGTGGTCGACCTGAGCGACAGCGTCTTCACAATCCTTTCCCCGGGAGAATTTTCGGGACAGATCCTGCTCCGCGACGGGGGGACCGGGGGCGATACGCTCTTCTTCGGAAATATGGCCGGGGCGACGGACAGCATCGACGCGGCGCTCGGCGAAGACGAGCTTCCAATCCTGCCGCCGGCGGGCACGTTCGACGTGCGGTGGCACATTGAGGGGACGAACGGCGTCGCGAGGGACTTCAGGGACACGCTCGCCGGTTCCGGGGACCTTCACCGCTATCTCGCCCGATTGCAACCCGGGCCCGGCGGATATCCGTTCACCCTTTCGTGGGACCCCGACAGTCTCCGGACAGGGACGCTTGTGATGCGGGACCGTGCGACCTCGGGCGACCGCAATAATGTCAACATGCGCAGGGACAGCGCTCTGACCATCCAGGACCCGTCGGTGAACGAGGTGGAAATTCTGCAATGCCCCGGGACTCCCGTGACGCTTCCCGGGACGGGATCGTGGATGCTGATCTCGCTCCCGGTGGAAGCGGGGGAGCGCCGGGCGATGGCGCTCTTTCCCTTTTCACCCACGGGCGCGTACGAGTATCGGGGCGGTTACTTCAGGCGCGATACGCTCAGGCACGGCGAGGGGTACTGGATCAGGAGCGGGCAGGTGACGCTGACCGGTTGCCCGGTCCCGGCGGAAACGACCGCGGTGCGGCAGGGATGGAACATCGTCGGAGCGCTGACAAACGCGCTCCCGGCAGCCCTCGTGATCAGCCAGCCGGAGAGCCTCGTCGTCTCGCCGTTTTACGGTTACGGTTCCGGGGGATATTATCCCGCCGATTCGCTGATGCCGGGCGGGGGATACTGGGTGAAGTGCCGTGACAGCGGTACGTTGATCATGACGGACGTCTCCCTCGGCCGGGCCGCCATGAATATCTCCGGCTCCCGGCGACCCGTCCTGAATACACTCCGCGTGGGGAGGGGTGAATCCGTTTCCACACTTTATTTCGGTCCGGACCCGGTTCCCCGGGTCCTCGAGGCGCCGCCCCCGCCTCCTGGGGGGGTATTTCAACATACCTTTAAAAATGAAATAATCTACGTATTCCACGCCGATTCCTCATATTACCCGATAGACTATGAAATTACATTGAAAACCGGCGAAAGTGATATATTTTTTTCATGGAATGTAGAAATTCAGGAATATTTCGATTATATTCTTATTGAAAAGGCCGGCACTCAGGAGGTTTCGAAGACCCCGTTAAAGGGCGGTGGTGCGATCGGATTTTCATGCCCACCGGTATCAGAATTCTTTCTGAGAGTACAACCCCGCGGAATCGGAAACGGCGAAACACCATCCGGATTCTCGATGGGTGAATGTTATCCAAATCCCTTCAACCCGTCAACCCGGGTGTCGTTTACACTGCCTTCAGGGTCCGTCGTATCGTACACGATTTATAACCTTCTCGGAGAAGTGGTCTCATCATCGGCGCTCCACCATTATCCCGCCGGTGAACATATCCTTGAGTGGTCTGCGCAGCGGAACGACGGAACCCCCCTGGGTACCGGCGTGTACTTTATCGCGCTGACCGCGATTCCGGAGCAGGCCTCCTTCGGAAGGGGGCCCCGGACGTTCCATGCAGTTAAAAAAGCCGCGCTCGTGCGCTGATTTCAAACGAAACGCCTAATCGCCGAATCGAAGTGTCCCTCGCAACGATCAGTAATTCCGGCACGGTCTCTCATGCTGTCATTGTCCCGAAAATGACATGAGATTTGCGACGATTTCGTCTCTCTGCGTCCTCATTCTCATCTCCCTCGTTCCTTCCAGGGCCGCCCAGGGGTGGTCCTGCAAGCCCGATACGACCGTCCCCGTCGTGACCGCAAACGGAAACCAGTGGAATGTTCAGATCGCCTCCGACGCCCACCACGGCGCCGTGGTCGTCTGGCAGGACCGCCGGAACGGCGCCAGCGACAAGCTGTACGTTCAACGGATCGCCGCCGACGGCACGATGCTGTGGGCCGACGGGGGGATCCCCATCGCGTCGACCCCCGGGTATCAATACTATCCGCAGATCATCGGCGACGGAGCCGGCGGGGCGTTCATCGCCTGGCAGGACAACAGGGACGGCGTCGGCTACGATATCTACCTGCAGCACGTTTCGGCTTCGGGCGGGATGCTGCTCCAGCCGGACGGCCTTCCCCTGTGCAAGGCCGCGGGCCACCAGTACTATCCGAAAATCGTCCCGAGCCCCGGCGGCGAAGTAATCGTCGTATGGCAGGACAGGAGGACGGGCAATTTCGATATCTATGCGCAGAGGGTGAACGCCCTCGGGGATCTCCTGTGGACCCCGAACGGAATGCTGGTCTGCAACTCGGAATTCGACCAGATTGATCCGGTGACGGCGCCGGACGGCAGCGGCGGCGCGGTCATCGCGTGGAGCGATTATCGCGGGGCTTCGGGGTTCACCGACATCTACGCGCAGCGCCTGAAGTGGAACGGCGGCGCCGCATGGAAACTGAACGGCGTGCCGGTATCCCAGTCCGTGAACAACCAGTGGAACCCGCAAATTATCACCGACGGGAATGCCGGCGCGTTCGTCGCGTGGCAGGACCGCAGGAACTCCTTCTACGATCTCGCCTACGCCCAGAGGGTCGATTCGAACGGCACGAAGATCTGGGCCGAGAACGGTTTGCCGCTGGCGCCGATTGAGGCCAACCAGTATTACCCGCGCATCACCTCCGACGGATCCGGCGGCGCGGTGGCGGTATGGCAGGACAACCGGGGCGGCGCCGATTACGACATTTACTCCCAGAGAGTGAACGATGCGGGACAGATGCTCTGGTCCGCGAACGGCAGGGCGGTCTCGACGGCGACGGGCCACCAGTACTATCCCCAGGTCGTCCACCAGGCCGGCAGTTTCGTCTTCGCGTGGCAGGACCGGAGGGGAGGCACCTACGATATCTTCTCCCAGCGGATCGACCTGGCGGGCGACATCCGGTGGGACCTGAACGGCGTCGCGGTCACCAGTTCCCCGAACGACCAGTACATCCCGCAACTCGCCGCGGACGGTTTCGAGGGGGCCCTCCTCGCGTGGGCCGATTTCCAGCTGGGGACCGGGGCCACCGACATCTTCGCCAACCGGATCGGGTCCAACGGCCTGCCCGCCGGCGGCTGCTTCAGGACCTTCAACCAGGACAGCCTCACGAAGCGCGGTGCGCGCATCAGGCGGACCGCCAGCGGCATGCCCAATGAGGGAAACGTCCGCGATACCATCTTCGGCCGGGGCGTGTTTTCGCAGGGAATGATCGTCGGAGTGGATCGTTACGACAGCGCAAAACGGTACGGATGGATCTACTACAAGAAGAGTTATTATGTCCGCAGGACCCTTCCCCAGATCGGGGAATCGAGGGGCTTTGACAGGAGATTCGATAAACCTTTCCTCGGTGCGCTCAAGAATCCCACGCGCTACCGCTACAACAACTCGGTGGTCGGCGAACTGATCGCGCTCAAGCTCAACATAGCCGCAAGCGATGTGGGCATCACACCGTCCCGCTTCGGCGACCTGAAGTTCATGGAGGAATCGCACCCGGGCGACCCGTTCAACGGGCTCAGCCTGAGGGAGGTGGCGCGCCGGACGGACAGCATGCTGACCTACTGGAGGGCATACCCCGGCCTCGATTACAACGATGTGCATAATTCCCTCAGAAGGATCAACCACGCCTTCGACGGTCCGGTGGACACCGTGTCGCTGCGTCCTCTGCGGATCACTCCCGTGAACACGCTGTTCTCCCTGGACTTCCTCGTGCCGAATACGGATCCCCCCGCGGAGATCCCGCAGTACCTGTCGGCGGAGAACGTCCCGGAGGAGGAGTACGGTTTCCGGCTGGAACAGAACTATCCCAACCCGTTCAACCCGACCACGACGATCGAGTTCAACCTGGCGACCCCGTCCGCGGTCACGCTCAGGATCTATGACCTGACGGGCCGGGAAGTCGCCTCCCTGTTCGACAACGCTCCCCTCGAAGACGGGTTCCACGCCGTCGACTTCGATGCGGATAACCTCTCCAGTGGAATCTATTTTTACAGGATCATGGCCGTCCCCCGGAACGGCGCGGAAAAGCCGCTCACGCTCGTCCGGAAGATGGTCCTCGTTAAGTAGCATTTTCGAATCCGATCAAAGGAGGTCCCATGAAACGATGGATGACGCTTTCATTCCTCGGGGCCCTGGGGTGCGCCTTCCTCGGCCACCCGGCCCTCTCCCAGCTCGCCCGGCAGTGGGTGTCAAGGACGGCCGGCACCGATAAAACCGGCAGCAACGCG
>DATDQD010000314.1:0-15640 GCA_035292425.1 Bacteroidota bacterium | reverse complement strand
GGGGAGCGGGACCGTGCCGCCGCTCCCCGGGTTCGCCTGGATGAGAAAAAAACCATGGGACCGGATGATCCCGGAGAATCCCGCGACCGACGTGAACACCCCCGTGCCCCCTCCCCCCTGGTACTGGACGGACCAGTCGTTCATCACGACATCGGACCCGGTCGGGTTGTGGATTTCGATGAAGTCGTGGGTATAGAGCGCGCCGCTGTTGCCGCCGCCTCCGTAGATTTCGCTGATCACGACGTGGGGCGCGCTCTGGCAGAGCGCGGGAGTGGGAGATACGTACCAGAGAACAAACGCGGCAATTACACGGACGACGTGACGAAACCAGAATCGCAGGGTCATTGATGACCTCCCGGTGAAAGGTTTGGAGCATGCGGTCCGCGGGAGGTCCGCCAAACGGAATGTTCGAACCAGGGATTATGAAGGGGAAATGTATCCGGATCCGGTCACCCGGTCAAGGGGGATTCGATGAGAAATCCGTGAGAAAACGGACTGTCGGAGGAAGGGTGTTTCCCTATCTCACGAGGACGAGGTTCTGCGTCTCGATATATTCGTTCGTGATCACCCTGTAAAAATAGACGCCGCTCGGCACCATGCGCCCCCGGTAGTCCATGCCGTCCCATCCGGGCGCGCCATTGTCCCGGTTGTAAGAACCGGGAGGGAACGATCCCGCCGCCAGTTCCCGGACCATGCGCCCGAGGTCGTCAAAAATCTGGACGGTCACCGGGGAGGTCATTCCCAGGTTGAACGGAATGAAGGTCACGCCGTCCCTGTTCGGCACGAACGGGTTCGGCCGGCTCTGGCCCACGCGGTTGGGGCGGGAACCGGGCGGCGGGGGCGGAGGAGGTTCGGGGGGAGGATCGCCGCCCCCGTCGAGCGTGTGAACGATGACCCCGTTGCCGCCCGCTGCCCAGCCCCTGAGCGTATCGGTGAACGAAATACTGTACAGCGTCCGGTCGGTCCTTGAATCGAGCTCGAACCAGATGTCCCCGCCGTCCACCGTCCGGAGAATCGTTCCGGATCCGCCGGCGATCCATCCGTTTTGCGGGTCGGTGAATGTGACATCGAGGAAGTGGATGGTTCCGCGGGACGGATTGTTCTGGGACCTCCAGGTGAGGCCGCCGTCGGTCGTCTTGATGATGCGGTGAAATTTGCCCACGGCCCAGCCCGTGTCCCGGTCGACGAACCAGACCGACAGGAGGGCGCGCGCGTCCATCGCGACCGAATCCCAGGTGACGCCCCGGTCGGTCGTGCGGAAGATGGTGGTCAGCTCATTCAGGGCGCCGAAATTACCAAGGAGCCATCCGTGCGTGGAGTCCACGAAAAACACCGAAACGTAGGAATAGTTGGTGTCGCCGGGTTCATCGTCGGACCATGTCACCCCGCCGTCGGTGGTCTTCAGGTTGGCCCCCTCCTCGCCGACGATCCATCCCGTCGACGCGTCGATGAACAAGACGGAGGCGAGGGCCCCGCCGGGTCCGAGAGAACTCTCCGACCACGTGAATCCGTCGGTCGTCCGCAGAACCGCTCCGGCGTCTCCGACGGCCCAGCCTGAGGTTGGAGATGTAAGGTAGACCGAACGGAGCGACCTGTCCGTGGGTGTCACGTCCCGGATCCAGCTCAGGCCCCCGTTAAGGGTACGGAGAATGGTGCCGACTCCTCCCACGCTCCAGCCGGTCTGGCCGTCAAGGAAGAAATTGCCGTAGAGATCGAGGGTGCTGTTATCCACGAGCCGGGTCCAGTTCGCGCCATTATTGGTGGTTTGCTTGATTTCGCCGTTGTCGCCGACGATCAATCCCCTGCTGATCGACGGAAATGCGAGGGCGTTCAGCGTGTTCACGGTATCGAGGAACCTCGGAATCCAGGAAAACCCGCCGTTGGTGGTGGAGAGTACATATCGACCGGCCACGGCATGGCCGATTCCGGAGTTGGAGAAACGAACGTCGGTGACCGTGGTCAGAATGAGGGTATACTGCTGGCGCCAGGTGAGACCCCCGTCGGACGTCGTGAGCATCGCTCCCGAGGACCCGCCGACCCACCCGGTGTCCCTCGACGGGAAATTCACGGTGTAGTAATCGCGGCCGAGTACGGTATCGGGAATGGGGAACCATGAAAGTCCCGCGTCGACGCTCTTCAGGATGACGCCCCCGTCGCCGACCGCGTAGCCGGTTGTCCCGTTGGCGAACGTGACGTCGCGGAGGGTGTTTCCCGTGCCCGATGCCACGATCCTCCACTGAAGCCCGCCGTCTGTCGAACGCAGGATCGTTCCCCCGTCGCCGACGATGAACCCGGTGCCCCCGGCCGTGGCAGTCGTGGCGTGGAACGAACCGGTCGTCACCGGGGCATTTCGTTCGATCCAGGTCGACCCGCCGTCGGAGGTGAGAAAAATCGCCGCGCCGGAACCGACAACCCATCCCCTGGCCGCGGAAACGAAATGCACGCCGTTGAAATTCTCACGGACGCCGGAGAGGCGCGAGATCGCCCAGGTCGCGCCCCCGTCGGTGGTTTTCATGAACGTCGACGCCGCGCCGGCCATGAGGAACGTGTTGATATCCAGCGCCTGCACGGCGTTGAGGTTGTTCCCCTGCGGAAGAGGGTTCTGCCAGCGCCAGTGATCGGCCTGGGCGGCGAGCTGCGCGAAAGAGGCCAGCGAAAGAACGAGAACGTGGAGGGTCGAACGAATCTTGGTCATTCTGCGTCTTCGTCAGTGATACCGTGTCCGTGCGGCATGTCCATCGGGTAGATGCCGGCAGGTTATTTCAACAGGATCATTTTTTTCGTCGCGTCCGCGAAGCCGTCGGTGGTCGCGATGCGGTAGAGATAGACCCCCGATGAGAGGTCCCTCCCCTGCACGTCCCTGGTATCGAACCGGACGTTGTGGGCGCCCGCTTCGAGCGGTTCGTCGTTCAACAATGTCGCGACTTTCCGGCCGAGCACGTCATAGACGGTCAGGGTCACCCCGGCGGCCTTCATCAGGGTGAAGCTGATGGTCGTGGCGGGGTTGAAGGGATTCGGATAGTTCGCCGCGTCGGAGACAAGCCCTAGGCCCGCCACCGGCTGTATTTCGAATGGGCCGGGAGGGGTGTTTTTCAGGATGGCGCCGTTCGAGCCGACGACCCATACGTTCTGGGCGTCGAGGGCATACATGCCGAAGAGGACCCTCGACGTCCCCGAGATCTGTTTTTGCCAGAGAGAACCCCCGTCGGTGGTTTTCAGGATCGTTCCGGTATAGCCGGAGGCCCAGGCCGTGCCGGCGTCCACCCCGGCCATCCCGCGCAGAGACAGGGTGACTCCGGAATTCTGGCTGGTCCAGGTGAGTCCGCCGTTCGTTGTTCCGAAGATCGTTCCCCTGTCGCCGACCGCCCAACCGTTGGTCGCGGAAACGAAATCGACGGCGCGGAGCGTCCGGAGCAGGGACGGGGGCGTTTGAGTCGACCAGGAAGAACCGCCGTCCGTCGTGGCGAGGACAGCGCTCGAGGCCCCCACGGCCCACCCGCTGAGCGGTGTCGCGAAATCGAGGCCGTAGAGATTTTTCCCGGTGCCCGTCAGGAGCCTCGCCCATGTCAGTCCGCCGTTGGTCGATTTGAATATCTTCCCGCGGTTTCCCGCGATGAACCCGGTATCGCTGTCCACGAAATGGACGGCGTTATAAGAGAACCGGTTCCCGGTGGGGACCAGTGTCCAGGCGCCGCCGCCGTTGGTCGTTCTGAGGATCACGCCCGACCGCCCGACGATCCAGCCGAGGTTCGCGTTCGCGAAGAAAACGCCCGCGAGATGTTTGGTCAGGCCGGAACTCTGCTGGGACCAGTTGGCCCCCCCGTCGCTCGTGTGGAGGATGACGCCCCTCACCCCGACGGCCCAGCCGTTCATCGCGTCCGGAAAATGAACCGCGTTGAGATACGAAGCGACCGGCGTCTCACGGTACATCTTTGTCCACGTCGCTCCCGAGTTGGTCGTCCGGTAGATCTGCCCGAAGGTCCCGACCACCCACCCCGTCGTCGGGGTCGCGAATTTCACCGAGGAAAGTGTCCGGACGGTGCCGGAGCTCAGAAGCGTCCAGATCCCGCCGGCGTTCGTCGTTTTGAATATCCTCCCGGCCTCGCCCGTGATATACCCCGTCGTCGCGGAGACAAATTCCACGTCTGTCAGCGGGACGGAGGTGAGCGCCGGGAATGTCAGCCAGGTGGAGCCTCCGTTGGAGGTGGCGATCACCGATCCCTGCTGTCCCACCGCGAACCCGAGGAGCGAGTCGACGAACCATACGGCGTTCAGGTGCCGGACGGTCCCGCTTGTCTGCTGGGCCCAGGCGGCGCCGCCGTTGGTCGTGGCGTACACGGTGCCGCTGTCGCCGACGATCCAGCCCCTGCTCGAGGTGGCGAACGTGACGTCGTTGAACCGGCGCGTGGTCGGGAAGGGAAGCGATTGCCAGGTTGTTCCGCCGTCAACGGTATACCTGACCGTTCCGGACCCGCCGACGGTCCAACCGGTGCCGGGATCGAGGAAATGGACGCTCATCAGGGGCCGCGACGTGAACGAATTCTGCGCGAACCAGGTGATTCCGCCGTCCGTCGTTTTCACGACCGCCCCGTTCGTGCCCACCGCGAAGGCGAGGTCCGGCGTCACCATGTCCATCGCGAAGAGCGCGCCGGTCACGCCGCCCGTCTGGTATTCGGCGTTCCACGTGGCGCCGGCGGTCCGTGTCCGGATGAACGTCCCGATCTGCCCGACGGCCATCATTGAATCTGCGTGCAGGGCGTCGACGCTGTAAAGGTGGTTCCCGGTGGGCAGGGGATTCTGCCAATGCCACGCGGGATTCGTCGTGTCGAAGAAAATGCGGCTGTCGAATGTCTCAGCGGCGATTTCACGCTCGAAATCGAACACGTCGTCCTGGAGGAGAAGGTCCGCGTCGTCCGCGGTGAGGTCTTCGTCCTCTACCTCCTGGCCCGCTGCGGGCATGACGGCGATGAGCACGAGCGTCGCCGCAAGGAAGGCGCAGAGAAGCCACGGGTGTCGGTTTCCCGGCGTTCCACGTTGAAGAATTTTCTGGTTATCCATATGCCCTCGTTGTGATATGTACCAGTTGATATCCGACGCTTCCCGGCCGCGAAGGACGGGGCGCTGTTACCGTTCGAGCCGGAAATCGACGTTGTTGACCTGGTCGCCGTCCGGCAGGACCCTGATCTCGACCGTCCGGGTCAGTTCCGATTTCTGGTAGCCGAGCTGTGCGACCTGGTTCGCGTTCAGCGAGAGGATGTACCGCCCCGGCGACAGGCCGAGGAATTCGAATTCGCCCGTGGAGAAGGAGATCGCCGTCTTCGGGAAACCCGGCTTTTCGCCCGTTTCGGGAGCGATCGTCACGGTCATGTTTTCCGCGCTGAACTCCTCCTCGCCGACGGCATAGGTGACCCGGCCGCGGACGATGCCGCCGACGATGATCGGCACTTCGATCTGGCGGAACTGGCTCGGTTCCGAAATCACGGAAAACGTATTGAACTTCGGCACCCAGAGCGGGTTGTCCAGGAATTGCGGCTCGAGCGTCATGAAATACTCTTGGAAGGGCAGCGTGTGTGTCAGGATGAAACCGCCCGGTTTGTAGCGCACGTAACTGTTCCCGGACAGGCTCGTCGTCTTGAGGCGTCCCCTGGTGATGTATTCCTCGCCCGGATCGTGGATGTCGTTCCCGTTCGCGTCGATATAGGGCTGGACGACGATTCCGCCGAAGCCGACCCTGCTGGAGAGGTAGTCGAAATAAAAGTCTCCGGTTTCAGGTGAAAATCCCACCGAACCGCTGACCGACTGGGAAGACCGGAGGCCGCCCCCTTCGCTCGCCCCGACAACGGTCCGGAGGAGCGCGAACGGGAAATAGAAGACGAACTGGAGCCCGGCGAAGGTATTGTTCGAATAGAAGCTCCTTTCGTAGAATATCTGAAGCCAGAACCCGCGGGAGAAGCGCCGGCTGAATTGGAACCGCGCGTCCCTGAAGCCGCTGTCGAAGTGGTAGTACCGGGTGCTTCCCCTGAGGAGGAATCCCCCGGGGGCCCTGATGCCGAGCGACGCTAATGTGTACGCCTCCTCGCGGGTGTCCGCCCCCGAGATGTTGTCCCAGACGCGGCGGTGCGAGATGCGTGGGGAGAAGATGCCGATCTGCCCGCCGAGCGCGACCTGCGCCGAACGCTGGCGGCCGGTGCTCAGAAGCGACTGCCTGGCCGCGAGATCGAGGCTGAGGCGCCTCGAGCCCGTACGTATCGGAAAACCCACGGAAGCGGCGGCCTCGTTCCGGAGGTTTCTGGGGTTATAGAACGAATTACGGGCGAACCATGTATACCGTACCGAGGCGCTTGCCGATGACGGCCAGCTCACGGAGAGAAGGCCGCGGGAGTACGCCGATGGGGCAAGGATGAAATCGCCGATGAGGATGTCGGTCAACCGCGAGGTGGCGGTCAGCATCGGGTGGTATTTCCTGGAGGTCTTTTCGTAAAAATCGATCCCCCCGCCGAGGGTAAGCCGCGAATTGAGCCCCCACTGCACGACCCCGTTTCCGTACCCCTCGTCCATTCTCTGCCGGAAGATCCCGCCGGCCACGCTGTATTGCACCTCTCCCGGCGGAATCATCGACGGGGGCACGATGATGCGGTACTGGGTGGTGCGTTCGAGGCCGAAGGCATCGTAGGACCTGACGTCGTACATCGTCACGCCGTACGTGATGAGCGACGGGAACGCATACTCGTTCGTGGGGGACTGCGACTGGTAATCCACCAGCGCGCCGCCGAGGTAAAGGTCCGCGACGCCGCCCTCCTGAAGCGGGCCGGTGATGTAGTCGGAGGTAAAGTAATAGCGCCGCGGGGCGGGTCGGTTGGTGATCTCGGCGCCGAAGACGGAAGACGCCACAAGGCCGGTGGTCAGGATGTCCCCGAGGTAGATCTGCCGGATGATGGACTTGTCGAGGAATGCGTACCGGAGACGGCTGATGACGTTGTCCCTGGTGATCGGCTTGCCGAAAGTCCCGAAGATCCTCGTGTCCATGTCGCCGCCGAGGAGCGCATTTCCGATCTGGAGGGCGTAGGTCCTGCGCGGCGTGCCGAACTGGGTCAGCTGGGACGTCAGCGAGTACCCGATCCTCCCGAATCCGAGAGGAACGAATCGCCTCTCGATCGACACCTCGGGGTACGGCAGCTCTCCGAGTGAACGGCGTCTCCTGCGGGCCAGCTCCCTGTCCCTCTCCTGGAAAACCGGGAGGCGGTGTTTCGTTTTGAGGCTGACGTCGAGCCGGCGGGGGTTGTACCGCAGATCGATCGCGAACAGGTCGCCGAAGAGCTTCTCGGCGAGGAACAGCTCGTCGCCAACGACCTGGACATCCTCCGGGGTGAGGGAAATGGACCGACCCTCGATCGTCGCGACAAGATTGGCGGCGTCGACGGTATACGGATTATCGCTGCGGAGAAACGCCCCCTCCGCCTTCCGTGTTGCCGGATCGTATGCGGCCGGGATATTCAGAAAATCGAAGAGGACACGCAGCGGGATGAACGCCCGTTCGCCGCGCAGAAGGATCTGGAGGTCCGTCCGGAGGCCGCCCTTCAGGTCGAGCACCACCGGGACCAGCACGGTGGTATCGGCCGGCGGGCCGGTTTGCGCGACCGCCCCCGCGGCGAACGACAGCATCGTCGTGATCAGGAGAAAAATCCTCTGGACTTTTGCCGGCATCGCGATTCCAACCTGTTGGTTACGGGATTGTCAGCTGGTACGTGAACCGCACCGGGTCCGATTTCAGTCTGTTCTGGGCCGGGACCCCCGGGCGGACATTGTCGACGTTCAGCTCCAGGATGTACGATCCGGGTGGTACGTTCGCCACGTCCATGGTCACCGGATAGACCAGGTCCCGGAAGATCGCGATATGCTGATCGTGCGTCGTCATGACCCTCCCGCTTTCGTCCCTGAGGAAAATGTGCATCGTTCCCCAGAAGGAAGCATTCCCGAGCCGGGAAAGATCGATCCCCATTTTCAGATTGCCGCTGTCGACCACGGAGGTGATACCGTGAACCTGGAGACCGGTATTGATGCTGCCGGTCCGGACCTGCAGGGGAACGTCGACCTGCGCGATAAATTCCATCCTCATGCGAACGTTTGCGCCCGGCGTCGTGGGAGGCACGGCCGTGCGCTGCTTCGAACTGACGATGACCCTCGACCAGTACTCCCCCGACGTCAGACCTACCGGGAGCTGGACCATCACCCTCACGACCTGTGATTCCCTGGCGTTGAGGACGAATCTCTGCGGATACGCGGTGAGCCAGGGCACGGCGCTGGGCTCCTGTTCGGCGGGTCCATCGATGTAATTGACGTAAAATTTGCCGCTATCGTCCACGAGGGGGTAACCATACCTGAAATCGACCCAAATTTCCTGCCGGGTATCCGTGGGATTCGAGACGGTGATCGCCACGGACCGGTTGGGGGAATTGATGAAAAGCGCCTGTGGATAAACTGCCACCGAAGCATCGACTCCGGACCACGCAAGGGCCGTAAGAGCGAGCAGGAAGAGGATTCCCGACTTAACTTTTGGCATTCTGCGATGTAGAAAAAAAATTACGAATTACAACCGGGGTGCCGGTAATATAGGAAGTTTCTCGTCAATAATCTAGAGCGGATATACCAGATTATGCGATTTTCAGCGTTTTATGGAGAGTCAGGGGAAGGAATCGCGAAAAATGAGTAAGCCCGGGCTTCGTGCTCCGGACCTACGATCTGCGCCCCGAAAAACATGCAAAAAGGTACCGCGGCCGGTGAAGGCCGTCGGTACCCTTTTGCACTTGTAACAGACGCTGGTTCAGCGAATTATTGCACGTACACTGCCGAACCGATGATCTGCGCCGTGTAGGTGTCGGCGAACGCCGTCGTCGGGACAGTCACGATCGCGCCGAGGAACAGGCCGCTGGCCGCGCCGCCGCCGATCGATACCGTCACCGCACTGCCCGCCACCGGACCCGCCGCGGTAAACGCCACGGTGGGATCGTTGTCGTAGTTCCAGCCGTACGTCCAGTTGCTCAGGGGCAGGCTGCCGTTCTCGCTATCCGAGAGGAAGGCGGCCGGGAGAACCAGCGTCACCAGAACGTCCGAACCGGGGTTGCCATCGACTTCGAATCCTATCGGATCAACCGTGATGCCGGCGCCTTCGCCTGGTCCCGGGGGCTCTTTCAAACCGCCAGGGGTGACCGTGTAGGACTGACCGGGCGAGAAGAGACCCCAGTCGCCCTCGACGGGAACGAGAACGAGTTCGCTCTCGACGGTCGCCGTGACGAGTGCCTCGGCTTCGGTTTGAGCTAATGCGCTGCTCAGGCCGACAACCAACAGCAAGGCAAGTACGAACATGATGCGTTTCATGTTAACTCCTTAAATGAATGTTTGTGAATTGGTGGATTAGAGAAGTTAGGTTTTAATTCTTGCGTTAAATTCAGCGTACATAAGACACCAGGCGTGACCCGGCCCGGCTGCCCCGTTCCTCGCGGTCCGGGGCAACCTTCCGGAAAATCCACATTACTTCATCAGCACCATTTTCCTGACTTCCTGGAACTGCCCGTCGTTGACCACGATCCGGTAGTAGTACACGCCGGTGGCCAGCTTCGCGCCGTCCAGTTCGACCGAGTTTTCGCCCGCGCTGAACTCCTCGCGCTCGGCGAGCGTCGCGACTTCCTGGCCCAGCATGTTGTAGACCTTCAGGGTCACGAACGCGTCGTCGGGAATCGTGAACTCGATCGTCGTCGTCGGGTTGAAGGGGTTCGGATAGTTCTGCGACAGCGTGAACGCCTTCGGCACGTCGTAGAGCGAGCTGAAGTCGGCCGGCGCCGCCGGGGCGAACACCGCGCCCGATCCCACGAAGATGTTGGAGAGCGCCACCGGCTTGATGCCCGTGGCCACCGTTCCGCCCAGCGGCTTGCCGAATGCAGGCGCGCCAAACCCGAGCGTGTCGAACGGACCCGAGAATTCCGTATTGATCGAATCCAGGAGGAGCGCCAGGGTGACGACATTGTATCCACCCAGCAGAGCGCCTGTGCATGCGAGAGCGCTATCAGCTTCGACCGAGATCTGGTTGACGGTCTTCCCGTTGTACGCATGGCCGGGGATGCTGAGGATCAGCTCACCGAAGCCCTGTGACGGCGTCTTGTCCTTCGCGCTGGCGGCGATGTTGAACTTCAGCGCGATGCACTCGCCGATGAGCTTGTTGCCCATGATTCCCGAATCCTTCGCCCGGATCGTCTTGTCCGGACCGAGTGACTTCAGCATCTTGATGTTTGCCTTGCTCTTGATCGTGTCCAGGCAGTACGCCGGCCCATCCTGCAGGATCGTCACATTCTTGAACTTGTAGAGCGTCTTGGTGACGTCCTTCCACTTCGGAAGGCTGATATGATGAATGATCGGCTTGCCCTTGGCGTTCAACCCGATCTGGTCCGCAAGACCGACGCCCAGGTTCGCGCTCTGCAGGTAGAGCTCGTCGCCGATGTTGTTGATGTTCGGCATCGGCTGGCGCAGGTATTCGTTCTTCGTCGTGAACGCCACTTTCGCGCCCTTCGCTCCGCCGATCGTGAAGTAGTACTTGCCCTTCATCACCTTGCCCTTGTTGCCGTTGCCGTTCACCACCACCAACTGCCCGGGATCGAGCGGCGGCGCGGGGATCGTCAGCGTGTATTTCTTCAGCGCCGAGATGTTGATCGTCAGATGCCCGTTTGTGTCGCCGGGGAACGAAACCGTGCCCTCGACGATCTTGTCGAACTCGATATAGAACAGATCTGCGCCGCCGACCGGGGCCGTGAGGTTAATCTCGAAATCCACCGAAATCGCCTTCCGCTTCTGATACTTCCCGACCTTCCCCTTCAGGTCGGCCGCCGTGGCGATTTCCTCGTTGGTGAAGGTCCGCATCATCGAACCGTCGCCGACAACGATATCCACGAAACTGCCCGAAAGGCCGTTGAACGTCGCATGGGTGAACGAGGTGGACGAACTCATGTCGACCGGGGGAAACAGGAACCCGCCGAACCCGTCGGTCATGTAGAACCCGCCGCCGCCGATCGCCCCGAGGCCGGAAGGCCAGGAGAGCGTGATCGCCGATCCGTCCGGATCGCCGCGGCGGAAACTCATGCGATAAATATGCTTCTGACCGTCGTTGACCAGGTTGCGGATATCGACGCGGACACCCTGCCCGTAGGTTGGAACCCCTGAGAGGCCCGTCGGATCGAGCAGGCGCGCGTCGGGCGCCTGGTTGGGACCGGGCGGGGGGAGCGGGGGCAGTTCAGTCTCGACCAGCGTCGGATTCAGACTGTCGCCGGACACCGGCCAGCCGACAGGATCCGTCGCCGCCGTGTTCTTGCCGATGTACACCGAATCCTTCCATCCCGATCCATCTTCAGCGTAGATCTTGACGCTGAAGTTGGTCTGGCTCCACGCTGATGCGGCCCCCAGGAGGATGAGGCACACCATCACCATATAGAGCGTAAATCCTTTAGATATCTTCATAGCTACCTCGCTTATGATGTGGGTTGTAATTAGTGGATGAGAAACTTTTGAATCCTGAAGGGAAAAAATACCCGGGGTACCCGCCGTTCGGGGCGGATACCCCGGAGTATCGAATTTATTTCATCAACATGACCTTCCTGGCCGCGTTGAACTCATCGGAGCTCACCCGCAGGAAGTACATGCCCGTCGTGACGGCCATTCCGTTGTCGTCGCGGCCGTTCCATTCGAGCGTGTACTGACCGGCAGGCTGGTTGCCGTTGAGCAGCGAGGCAATCTTCCGGCCGAGGATGTCGTAGACCGCAACTTCCACTTCCGTCGCCTTCGGCAGGGCCACCGTGAAGTGGGTCACCGGATTGAACGGATTCGGATAGTTCTGGCTCAGGGCGAAGGTCGCCGGGATATTGACGCCTTCGGAGAGCCGGATCACGACGTTCTTCACGTTTTCACTCTTGATCATGAAGGAACCCGCACCGTCCATGACCTGCTGGATCGACTTGCCGTCGGTGATGTCGCTCAGGACCAGTTTACGGGCGCCCTTCACCGGGGAATTCATCTCCCAGCGAACGACCACGGGATACACCGCTCCCTGGATGGCGACGGGGTAGTCATACGACCGGCCGTCGACCGGCATGTCGGGATAGCTTTCGACCATCCTCTGGGAGGCGAACCGGACATCGTAGGAACCCGCCGGGGGAACCGGAGGCAGCTCGTAGAAGCTGAGCTCGTTCCTCATCTGGCCGTCGCCGCCGAGATAGAGGGTCTGTGAACGCCCGGCTGCGTCCTGGATCGTGACCTTGTTCAGGCCGGCCAGGTCGGTTTCACCGACAGCCATCGGAGCGGCTTTCGGCGCGGCGCTTCCGGAGTTCATGCCGAGGGTACCGGCGCCGGCCACCTTCACCCAGTATGCTTTTCCGGGGTAGAGATAGGGCGCCGCGTAGTAACCGGACGCACCGTAACCGAAATAGCTGGACGAGACGACGGTCCCCCCGCCGGGAACGATCGTGATGATGTCGACGACGCCGGACGGGCCGCCGATCATGTTCCACTTATCCTGCACTGTCGCGGTCACGTCGTGATCGAAGGTCGAAGGCGACTGACCCACGGGCCCCGCTCCGTCGAACTTCAACCAGTACCCCTTGCTCTTGACGAGAGGGTTCGCGACGGTGTACAGCGTCGTATACTCGTACGCCGAGGACACGGCCGTCGGGAAGAGCACCGACTTGTCATAGTTGGCGTTGTTGGGGGTCAGCGAAACCGCCAGCATGTTCCATCCGTCGAGCGCGACCATGGACACGTTCGGATAGAAACGCACGCAGTGTCCGTCGTACGGCCTGGTCTCAATCGGGTAACCGAGCCTGTTATAGAAGAGCCAGCCGGGTTCGGGTCCGGAAAACGCCGTCGAATCCTGCTGGAGGCCGACGAGGTTGACGGTGTCAAGCCCGAACGTTCCAACCGACTCGTACTGGTATTCGACAACGCCGGTGCAGCGGTTCAGTACCACGCGGAACGTGGCGATGTCCGGCACTGGACCCGTGAGGGCGAATGCGCCGATGGAGTCCCACTGCACGATGAAGAGACACGTATCCCCATCGTTGCCGGAGAGGATCCTTCCGTACTGTCCGGCGGTGTCGCCGATGATGTGGTCGGCCCAGAACGGCGCGACGAACATCGGGGGCATGCCGTTGACATTAACGCTGTCGCCCCTGCCGTGGTGCTGCGAACTGGGGATGTTCCAGTTGTTATAGAAACCGTTCGCGTTCACGTCGGCGGTGTCGGTCGCGCTCTTGGTCAGCGCGATGGCGCCGTTGACGCCGATCCAGGCATAGCGGTATACGTCGCCGAATACGGAGAAATTCGCCCCCATGTCGACCGGGCCGGAGGTGCCGTCGTCCATCGGGGTGGTGCCCGAGGTGGCGTACGGCATGCTGAAGAACGTCGAGGTATCACGCTCCGCGCCCGACGAGGATATGTCGTGCGTAACGCACGCGTAACCCGTGTCGATGCTGAACCATTCCGATCCGTATCTGATGATGGAATACGAATCGGGCGGGCCGATTCCGGTCGCGCCGTTGATATCCGTCGCGAGGATCTTCCAGGTCACCGTACTGCCCGCGGGCTGGCCGGGGACGTTGCCCTCCCACGCGTCCGATCCGAGGTCGATCATCGCGATGTCGGGCTGCTGGACGTTGTTCACCGAGTACCTGATGATGGCGACGTCGACACCCGCGTCACCGGGAGTTTCCGGGTTACAGTCCTCGATAATTGCCGATACGACCTTGTCTCCGACGTCGAATGACGAGGGGATATCGTTCTGGGAGACGATGATCGGCGGGACGTTTGAACTGACCGTCATGGAGTACCACCAATTCCAGACAGCGACGTTGAGCGTGTCGGGCGTGAACCCTCCGCGGTTGACCCATCCCCGCCTGATGCTGTCGAGCGGGGCGCCGGCGCAGTTGGAGGGACCCTTGTCGTGTTCGTAGAATTTCCAGTCACGTGCGGGATAATCTTCGTCCGAGGTCGAGACGTCGAATCCGGAGGCGCCCCACTCGGTGCGGCCTTCGGCGGCTTGTTCCTCGTGACCGCCCGCCGGGAGGGACGGATCGTGGTTGACGCGCTGTGAGATGAAGAACTTATCGCCGACCGTCACGGGCACCACGCCGAGCACGCCGAGGTTATACCAGTTGAGCTCGCCGGCATGAACCTGGGCCGCTACTCCGCCGAATCCCCAGAGCTCGATGCCGAATGGCGGACCGGAGGGAACGGGAGATCCCTGGATGGTCGACACCCATGAGGTGTCGGTGGCTTCCTCGATGAAGGCGGCCACTCCCTGGTCAAGATCGTTTGTGTTCACCCAGTATCCCCAGTTCTGACACGGGGGATTGAATGGTCCGGGACGCACGCCGGGACCATATTCCGGGCCGATATAGGATTCGTGGATGCGGAGGAAGAGTGTCGAGTCGTACGTGTTGACCGCGTTCCACTGTTCCCAGAACACGGTGTCGATGGTGCCGGTCGCCGGGGAGGTGAACCACTGACCCATCACGTCCTTGTGGTAGGCGCCGAAGTTCGTATTGAGGGTGTAGAGATACGGGGGATAACCGAAATAGAACTTGTCGGAGCAGACCCCGTTGCGGGATGAGACCATCCGCTGTTTCCATTCCTTGATGGATGCGGAGGCGCTCTTCCCCGGATCTATCGGAATCACCTCATCGTTCGGCGAGACCAGATACCGTTTCTGGGCGGACACCACCACGCTCAGAATCAGCACCGAGAGAAACAACGAGAAAAATCGCATAAGCATTTCTCCTTTTGGAAGCTATGAAGCGTTAGTGAATTTATTTAAGTAGAGATGTAGTACAAAAAGGTATTCGGGTGCTACGGCAACATCGTCGGGAACAACACGTACTGCTCTTCCAGTCTTTAACTGGCTGTCAGGATATAAGCGTCGAGAGCCGGCGTCTGGGGGTTAGTGTCAATATATTCCATTTTGAAAATATTGTCAAGTATTTTCTAAAATAAACTCCCAAATTCACCGATTGCGGGTTCGGCCTCCCCCCCGGAGACCTTACCCGAATTTCTTACTTTTGACGGGGGTCGTCAGAATCCGACTGTCAGGGTGAGGATGTGGTTTCCCCCGAAAAAATCCGCCGTCCGATAGGCATAATCTACCCGAATTGCCATGTTTTGGACGAATTCATAAATGCCGACCCCGAATGCCGGTCCGAAGATCGAGCCGTTCCCCTCCGATTCGGTCGAATAATCATACCCCCCCCTCAGGAAAAATCGTCCCCGGTAACCCAGTTCGGCCCCCAATTTGTATTCGTCATCTGAAAAATTATTGTTCCGGAACAGCGTCGAGAACGCGACGTCGAACGGTTCGCCGGCGTTGTAGAGATATCCCAGCCCCACTTCGATGGTCGAAGGCAGATCGGCCGACGCCGCTTCGACCTTGTAGTTCGTCGCGGGCCGGTCGGCTCCGATGATGACCCCCGTGCGCTCCAGTCCCTCGCCGTCGTAGACCAGCCCGGGACCGATGTTCCTGATGACCACTCCCACGCTCAGGCCGTCGATCCCGCCGAGCCGCGCATACTGCACGCCGCCGGTGAACGCGATGCCGGTCGCGGAGGCCTCGGCC
>DATDQD010000313.1:0-4323 GCA_035292425.1 Bacteroidota bacterium | reverse complement strand
GGCGCTCGTGAAGAGGGAGAAGAAAAGCGCGGGAGCGATTGAACTCGCCTCCGGGCTCATGAAGAGCCTCAAGCCGGGCGACAGCCTCGGGACGATCGCGTCCGGAGCGAATGGCGCCAGGGTGGAACGGATCGACGATCTCAGGATCAGCACGACCACGTCACGCACGGCGCGCGATCCCGCATTTGCCGGGGCGCTTGAAGCCCTTTCTCCGGGGCAGGTTTCGAAACCGGTCGCCGGGGCGCGGGCCGTCTACGTGATCAGACTGCTCAACAGGTCCGCGTTCGATTCTTCCGCCTATGCGCTCCAACGGTCGACGATCTTCAGCCAGCTTCTGCAGCAGAAACGGGACCGCTACTTCGCGGAGTGGACGGAGAAGTTGAAAGAATCCGTCGAGATCGAGGATAAGCGGGACCTCTTCTTCAGATAACGGGGTGATCATCCCCCCTCCCATGAGTACGAAGGACCGGCCCATGCGTTCGTTCCGCGTGCTGATTGTCATGCTGCTCTTCGGTGTCCCCGCGGCGCACGCCGGCGGGGGCACTCACCGTTATTCCGTCTCGATCTCCGGATCCCTGACGACGTCCTCCAAGCTGTTCCTGAACCCGAATGCCCGCGACGAGCTCATCCGCGGGAGCTTTTCCCCCATCAATTCCGTTTTCAGTTTCGGCGCTGACGCCAGGCGTGATTTGCCCGCCCTCGGCCTGCGGATCGGCCTCGGCGCCGAGTACATCTCCAGGACCATAATCAGCGCCGTCCCCAATTCCCCCAACACCATCCCCATCGAAGACGGTTACTCGGCGGTCCCGGTTGAGTTAACCGGGTACTTCTCGATTCCGGTCGGCGGCGAATCGTTCGACTTCTACATGGGAGGGGGAGGGGGGATATATTTCGGAGAACGCACGTACCGCTACGCGGGGGTCGACGCGGTCACCCTCGACCGGAGCATCATGCCGGGGATCCACGTCCTCACCGGGCTCGAATACCTGGTGGACGGGAGATTCTCCATGAGGACGGAGCTCAAGTTCCGCAACGTCCAGCTCGAAACCGTGCAGAAGTTCCCGGTCTTCAGCACCGTTTACGAAGGCACCACCGTCCCGCTCCCCCAGGACGATTTCACGTCGAGGATACAGATCGACGGCATGCACATCTCGCTCGGCCTCGTCTACCGCATTCCATAAGACCTCCTCCCCGCCCGATGAACGCGCGCCGCGTCGATCGCATTTTCCTGACAGGCTTCATGGGTTGCGGGAAATCCACCGTCGCACCCGCGCTGGCCGGGATCCTCGGCTTCGGATGCATCGACCTGGACACGGAAGTCGAACGGAGGACCGGGGAAACGGTCTCCCGGATCTTCGCCCTGGACGGGGAAGCGTATTTCCGCGGGGTAGAACGGGAGGTGTTGTTCGAAACAGGGACGAGGCGATCGATCGTCGTCGCGCTTGGCGGGGGAACGGTGGCGAACGAGGAGAATTGCACCTTCGTGAAATCAGCGGGACTGCTGGTGTACCTTCAGGTCGATTCCGAGACCCTCTTCGCCAGACTCAGGAGGAAAGAGGACCGGCCGCTCCTCTCCCCGCGCGGCGGCCCCGGGTCCGATGATGTGTGGTTCCGTGAAACGATGAGCCGTCTTTTCTTAGAGCGCGAGCCCTTCTACCGCCGGGCGGACGTCACCATCATGCCCGATCCGGACGACCCCGAACGGACCGCCGCCAGGATCGCCGACTCCATCCGCCGCCTCAGCCCGCGGTCGCTCACCTGACCAGCAGCATTTTTTTCATGTCCCGGAAATAGCCCCCGTCGCGGGAGCTGGTTTCGAGGACCGAGAAGTAGACTCCTGAAGCGAGCCCGGCTCCGTCGAAGGTGCTCCCGTAACTTCCCGGATCGAGCGGGCCGTCGAAGAGCCGCGCCACTTCCCTCCCCGCCGCGTCGTACACCCTGAGCGTCACGTCCGACGCGGAGGCGACGTCAAACGTGACGGTCGTGACGGGATTGAAGGGATTGGGATAGTTCTGGGCCAGCCGGTGCGCGAGGGGCACCCCGGAGGGGATCTCGCTCACCGACGTGATGATACTGCCCGTGGTTTTGAACATTCCCCGGCCGTGCGTCGCCGCGACGAGCACGCCGTCGTTTCTCAGGTCCAGGTCGAACACGGCCACTTTCGCCATCCCGGAATTCTCCTCCGTCCAGCTCGTCCCCCCGTTCGCGGTTTCGAAAACCCCCAGATCGGTCCCCACGATGATATGGGTATCGGCGTGGGCGGTATCGAGCGCGACCGCGTTCACCGGGACGTCGGGGAGGTTGCCGGAGACGTTCGTCCAGGTCGTTCCACGGTTCGTGGTCCGGAAGAGATGCCCGGGCGTCGTCGGGGTATTCGTGTTATACCCTGAGAATCCAATGTACGCCCTGCTCGCGTTCGCCGGGTCGATCGCGATCGAGGTGACCGCCCTGTCCGGGAGGGGCGATTTGGTCGTGTTCGTCCATGTCGAGCCGGTGTTGGTTGTGACTTGTACGCTGGATGGTGTGGAAATCATTGTTACCGGATTAAAATAACCGGTTGTTCCCGCGTATATCGTGGCCGGAGCCGACTTTGCAATCGCAATCGCGGAGACGACAGATTGTGGATCCCCGACCCCATTTGCTCCACCTGGATCTCCGGTAAGATCGGTGCTGATCGCCGTCCAGCCGGATGCCCCGTTCGTCGTCCGGTACACCAGGTACGTCCCCGCGACCAGGACCTGGGGATTCGTCGGATCCATCGTAAACGGCGCGATGAAGGCGCAGCGGTCCGAGGTCCCGTCAGACTGGAGGCCCCCCGAGGTCGGGATCCCCGTCATCGACCGCAACCAGCTCAGGCCGGAATTCGTGGACTTCTGGAAATTCAGGTAGACGTATTCCGTGTAGACCGTCGCCGGCGTGACGAAGTCCACCGCCGTGGCGCCCCCGTCCCCCGAGAGCGATTCGGTCCAGGCGGGGGCCGCCGCGGTCTTCAGCGTCCCGTTGTCCTGCGTCCCGCCGTAATAAATTTCCGAGGAGGGATGCGCGGCCCCGCTGTAGAACTGCGTCACGGCAAGCCCGTTGTTGATCTCCGTGAAGGAGTTCCCCCCGTCCGTGGATTTGTACATGCCCCCGTCGTTGCCGAAATACATGATAGAGGGATTGTTGGGATCGAAGGCGATGGCGTGCTGGTCGACGTGCATGAAGGGAAGGCCGGAGGGATATCCGTGGGTCATCTGTGGCCAGCTCGATCCCCCGTCGGTGGACCTGAACGTGTTGATCCCGCCGACATAGACTCTGTTGAAATCGGTCGGGTGCACCGCCGCGACATTGTTGTACCACCCCTGGTTTCCGAGGTGCGTCCCGCCGAGCAGCCCGCCGGAGGGCGTCGTCACCGCCGTCCAGGTGGCGCCGCCGTCCGTGGTTTTCTGAACGCTGTGCGTCCCGTACGTCGCAGAGTCGGTCAGCACGGCGTAGAGCACGGAGGGATCGCCCTTTGAGATGGCCATGCTGATCCGGTAGAAGCCGTTCGTCGGGAAACCTCCCGCGAGCTTCGCGAACGAGGCCCCGCCGTCGGTCGTTTTATAGATGCCGTCGGTCGAGAAATTACCGTACGCGACGTAGAAGGTGCCGGGATTGAATTCGTCGGCCGCGATCTGCGTCGCCCTCCGGGTCCCCGTAGTCTTCGTGACGTACAGCCACGACGTGCCCGCGTTCGTGGACCTGTAAAGACCGGAATTCGTCGCCGCGAAGAGGAGGAGGCTGTTGTCCGGCCTGATGTAAATATCGTTGATGTAATAGGGAAACCCCGACGGGCTCGCCGAGAAGGTGGTGGTGAGCGCCCAGGTGGCCCCGCCGTCGGTGGATTTCAGGGTCCCCGCGCCCCTCAGCGCGTCGATGTTGAAATACCCCTCCCCCGTGCCTGCGTAGATGATATTGGAATTGTTCGGGTCGATGGCGATCGCGCCGATCACGAGATTCGCGGCCATGTCGTTCGTCGGGAGCCAGTTCGCTCCCGCATCGGTGCTCTTCCAGACTCCGCCGCTCACGGAGCCGCAGTAGATGATGTCGGTGTTCGTCGGATCGATCGCGATCGACCTGATCCTCCCGCCCACGTCGTCGGGGCCGAGCGGAAGCCACGAGAGCGCCGAAAGCGTACGCGCTGAAGCGCTCCCCTTCATCGCGGTCATCTGCGAGAGGGCCGTCTCCCTCCAGTCGGCCGGGATCTTCCCGGCCGGATGCGCGCGCAGCCGGTACTGCCACTCCATTGCCTGGTATGGATACCCGGCTTCCATTTCGGCTCCCGGGCCGGCCACCGCCGGGAAC
>DATDQD010000312.1:0-3521 GCA_035292425.1 Bacteroidota bacterium | reverse complement strand
GGCGGGATCGACGGGAACATCTTCGCCTGCGCGGAGCGTCTTCATCAGCAGGCGGACCCGCGCTTCACGGCTGCCCAGGTTCGCCGCGGCAGTCATGAGGGAGTCCGCCGTGCCGGTGTCCGGCGTGACGACATATCCCGCGTCATACCACGCGGCGAGCTCCACCATCGCGTCCGTCACTCCGCCGCGGGCCGCGCTCCGCAGATGTTCGAGGGCCTGTCCCTCAGTCAACCGCCGGTCGAATCCCCTCGCGATCAAACCGGCCCAGACATACGCGGCCTTCGGATCCCCGCGGCCGGTCCGGAGCGCCAGTTGATCGTAGAGCGAAGGGTCCGAGGCGAGCCTCCAGAGGAGGACGGGGGACCACCTCGATTCGGACCGGATCGCGCGGATATAATAGAACGCCGCCTCGACCCTGTCCCTCGGCACGCCTGCGCCGCGGTCGCACCTGCGGCCGAGAAATGTGAGCGCCTCGGGGCTTCCGGCCCCGGCGGCTCCCACGATCCGCAGGATGTCGGTGGAATCGGCGAATGCCGCCACGGGGTCAACGGTCTCCGCGGCGTCGTCGGCTCCGCCGGCATCCTCTCCGATATCGTCGTCCGCGAAGTGGAGCGCCTCCCGGGCGAGCGTGCTGTCATCGGGATCGGCCAGCGTGTCGGTCCCGGGATCCAGGAAAACGGGCCGCCAGTACGACCGGGATAGCCCGGGCGAGGGCGGGCGGCCGGATGAAGAATCCTTATTCGGCGGATCGCCGGGGCGGGAACGGATCTGCGCCATGATGCCCGACTTTTCAAAATACGACAGGACCTCCCGGGCATACCTGTTTCCCGAGTCGGCCGCGGCCCCGATCCAGCGGTGGGCCTCGCCGTAGTTTTTTCGCACGACGAGATTGTCGGTGAAAAAGAGGCCGGTCATGTACATCCCCTCCTGCATGCCCTGCGCGGCGGCCCGTTGAAAATTCCGAAACGCCCCGAATGGGTCCCATTCCGTTCCCCAGCCGTTGTTTTTCAATATGCCCAGGTTGTAGATCGCGGGAAGATAATCCCGGGCGGCGGAGCGCGCGATCCAGAGCGCGGCCCTGGCGGTATCGGGCGTAAAATCCGTTCCCTGGAGGTATCGAAGACCCAGCTCGTGCTCGGCGACCGGATCCCCGGTGTTCGCCTTCTTGACGAGCATGAACGCGTCGAAGAGGATTTCGGTGGAACGGTCCACCTTCAGGTAGAACGGGCTTCTCTCCGCGGAAGGGTCTTTCAGCACGGGGCTTCTCGTCTGCGCGCCGCCGTCCGGGTCTGCGGCGATCAGGAGGGTGACCAGCGCAGGGAGATATCGCCGGACCGTGTTGGGAACGGCCGAAAACGGGCGTCGGGCACCGGCGCAGGGTGATGGCATGGAAATCATCATGGTTCCGTAAAGATATCCAATAATCGGGCATCGTTCAAAAAGGTCGATTTGATTTTCTTCCCATCGGAGGGTACATTACCCTAGACGGTTTCGACCTGCCGGTCCATCCCTCATCGCGTCCGGGGGGCTTCTTCCGGCCCCGTCGCTTCGGAAACCAGCGGGCCCGGCCACCTCTCGGAGATCAGTATATGAAAATCACCCCGATTGTTCTTCTCGTTCTGGTGACGAGCGGCGCCTTTTCCACCGCCCCGTTTCCGGGCACCGGCACATCCGGAGACATCCCCGGCCGGCGGCCGTCGAAGGCCGCCGTCGCCTATGCAAAACGCGCCGTCCAGGGGTACGACATGCGCGTCTGGATCAGCAACCAGATGACCCTCGGGCTGCAGGCGTGGGACTGCGCGGCGGACGGGAGCTGCATCCCCGAGGACCCTCACTACGGACTGGAATACCCGGCGGGATCGGGGATTGAGCATCTCTACGGCGGCGGACCGATGATCGGCGGGAAGGTGGACGGCGCGCGGCGGGTCAGCGAGGGATACAACGCCAACAACGGAGGCAAGTACATCCTGCCTGATCCTCTCCACCCGCTGAGGGAGCGGATATGGCGGACGTCCGTTGCCGACAGCGTGACCGAACCGAACCGGCGCGGCTGCGACGACGACGGAGACGGGGCGATCGACGAGGACGACCTCGACGGCCTCGACAACGACGGCGACTGGGTCCTTGCCACCGACGACGTGGGTTCTGACGGGATCCCGGACGAAATGGAGGTGGGTTGCAGGGGCGGCTACGAGGCGGTGAACAACCCCGACCCGAATTACGACAATTACGACAGGGCGAACGCTGATTTCTGCCATCCGGACGCGAACGGAAACTACCGGAAGAAGGACGATCCCGACGCCTACACGGAAAAGAACGGCATTCCCGACCACGGCGAACCGAACGTGGACGAGGATTACGCCGCAATCTCCGACAACGACCTCTACTGCTCGGCCCGCGATGACAACGCGGTCACCGGCGGTCATAACCCGATGGGGGTCAAAGTGATCCAGAAATGCTACGCCTGGGCGGGGAACGACACCAGGGCCATCATCCCGTTCGATTACTTCTTCATCAACATGTCCGACAAGACGATCACCGATGTGTACCTGGGGTTCTTCATCGACATGGATATCGGACCGGTGAACATCGCTGGATTCAACGAGCGGAATTTTACCTGCTACATCGATTCGCTCATGACGGCATACATCCACAACCCGGTCGACCGCGGGGCGACGCCCCTCGGCATCACGGTCATCGGGACGTCAAAGCCTCTCAACGAGCTCAAATTCATCTACCAGTGGTTCAACTTTTCGACGCGCAACATCCCCAACCAGGACGACTCGACCCTCTACAGTTACATGAGCGGCGAACCTTATCCCAACAACCTGGTAGCCGGCTGCGACTCCCCGAATAACCCGTCCGACGTATGGTTTCTCCTGTCGTTCGGGCCGTTCGAAGACTTCCCGCCCGGCGACACATTGAAAATATCGATCGCCCTGGTGGGCGGTGAGGGCGTGGACGAGGGGCCGAACAACCTGAAGGACAACGCCGAAGAGGCGGTCAAGCTCTTCAGGCGCGGGTTCGTCCAGCCGGTGATTCCGCCGTCCCCGTCGCTGAAATACACCGAAGGGTCCCAGAGCGTGAAACTCGAATGGGGCGGGAACGTGGGGCCGATCGATCCCCTCCAGACGTGGGACGATTCCAACAAGCTCGCAGAGAGTTTTCCCCCCGACCACTGGCGCCGGATCAATCCGCCCTGCGACGAAGAGCGCGTTTCGTCGGGCTGTTCGGGCGGGCACACCTGCGATTCACTCGGGAACGTTCCCGGCGGGAGGACCTTCGAGGGATACCGGCTCTACCGGAGCGAAGATCCGGGCGAAACACCGGAACGGACCAGTTTCACGCTCGTGAAGCAATTCGACATCCCCGGCGACGGTTATGCCTATGACGTCGGGCTCGACAGCGTCTACGTGGACTCGAACCTGGTGAGGGGGAAACGGTACTGGTACGCGGTGACGTCGTTCGGCATCCCCGACATCGCCGTCGTGGAACGGCCCGGGCCGAGCGGGGGGATCGTC
>DATDQD010000311.1:0-7284 GCA_035292425.1 Bacteroidota bacterium | reverse complement strand
TGCTCAGCAGGGACCTTTCCAATGAGCGAATCTTCCCCGCCATCAACGTCGTGGAATCGGGAACGCGCAGGGAGGAGCTGCTCTTCAAGAGCGACACTCCGAAGTACCACGCGCTCCGGCGATACCTCAATAAAATGAAGCCCCGTGAAGCGATACTCACGCTCCTCAAGGGGATCGCCGATCATCCCACCAACCGGAGGCTGCTCGCCCGGATCTCGGGAGAGAAAGTCCCGGCGTGAACTTTTCGATCGCCCTCCCCCCTGGCTTCCGGTTCCGCTCGGTCGTCCTCAGCCACGGGTGGGCGGATCTTGCCCCCTTCAGTTTCGATCCGCAACGGGAAGTCCTCTCTTTCAACCTCCTCGTCGACGGCAGCACAACGGCCACCGCTGAATTTTCGCAGAAGGGCCGGTCGCTCCTGGTCGGGGTACGGTCCCGGGCGCGGCTCCGCGACTCCGATCTGACCAGGATCGGGACGGTTGCCCGTTCCGTCCTGCGCCTCGACGCCGACATGGCCCCGTTCTACCGGGAGGCGGCGCGACATCCCGAATTCGGCTGGGTCCGCGCACTCGGCGCGGGGAGGCTCCTCCGAGCGCCCTCGGCCTTCGAGGACACGGTCAAAATGATCTGCACCACCAATTGCACCTGGGCACTCACCAAAATGATCGTCAGGAACCTCTGCGAAGAACTCGGCCGGGGCCCCGCGGGGGCGAAGACGTTCCCCACGCCCGCCGAGATGGCGAAACGTCCGGAATCGTTCTACCGGAACCGGATCCGGTGCGGTTATCGTTCCCCCTACCTGGTCGGGCTTTCGCGCCGGGTTGCCGGCGGCACCCTCGACATCGAGAGGTGGAGGGACCACTCGGTCCCCCCGGAGACGGTCCGTGCCGAGATCGCCTCGGTGAAGGGAGTCGGACCGTACGCGGCCGGCAACATCCTGAAACTCATCGGCCGCTACGGCGAGCTCGGCATCGACAGCTGGTGCAGGAAGCAATACGCCCTGCTGCACCGGAGGGGCCGGCGGGTTTCGGACGCGGCGATCGAAAAACATTACGCCGGTTTCGGGGAGTGGAAGGGGCTTTTCTTCTGGCTCGACCTGACGAAGGAGTGGTATGAAAAATCGTACGCGGAGATCTTCGGGACATGATCCTTTCGCCGGCGGACAGGACAACCATCGAGGCGGAGCTCCGGCAGGCTCAAGTGGCGCTCGGTCAGGGGAACGCCGGGAAGGCGAGGGTCTGCGCTCGCCGGGCTTCGGGCGCAGCTCTCAGGGCCTGGTTCCGGGCGGGGGGCGCCGCGGCCGGTCCCGCCGACGCGCTTTCGCTACTCAAGCTCGCCGCGGCCGACACCGGCCTTCCCGGTGAGCTCCGGCAGGCGGCCGCACGTCTCTCGACCGCAGTGACGGAGCGTGACCGGCTCGCGTTTTCCGACGATCCGGTCGGGGACGCCCGGATCATCGTCGGAGCGATCGAATCCCTCACCGTCGGCGGCGATGTTTGACGGCTACCGGAAATCCCTGAAGCACCCCGAAGCCGAAGAGCTCTTCGACCTCGGCTTCTACCGGCCGCTCGCCTGGCTGTTCGTGCGCGCCGTCCACCGGACTCCCGTCACCCCCAACCAGGTCACGATGCTCTCGCTGGCCGCGTCGCTGGCGGCGGCGTACTGTTTCGCCTTCGGCGGGCTTTCGCTTCTCTGGGCGGGGGCGGCCTGGTATGCCGTCGCAAACATCCTCGATTGCGCCGACGGGCAGCTCGCCAGGGTGCAGGGGAGCGGGACCCCGAACGGGAGGCTCGTCGACGGGATCGCGGACTACGTCGGAACGGCGGCCATTTTTCTCGGGATAGGCATCGGTTTCTCCGGACTGGGGATGAACCTCTGGCCGGAGACCGTCGTGGCGGGCCTCAGCAGCGTGTTCCACGCGATGATCTTCGACCACCGGCAGAACTCGTTCATTGCCGCGCGCCGCGGTGACGGGGATTTCCACCGGCGGGAGATGGAGAAACACCTGGGGGGTGGGATTACGGTGCCGGACGGTGCAGGGACGAATGGCGCACGGGCGGACGAAGTGGGACCGGATGGTCCCGGAACCCTCAGGGGAAACACCCCGTCCGCCGGACTGGTCTCGCGTCTGTACGTCGGTTACATCCGGATCCAGCATCATCTGATGGACTGGTTCCTGCCGGCGCCCGTCGGTGACGGTCAGGCCGCGGCACTCCGTCCCGAGGACGGAACGATGATACGTCTCTGGAGTTTCCTGGGGCCCACCACCAACAGGAGCGCGCTGATCGCGTTTGCGCTCATCGGCCGTGTCGACCTCTTCCTCTGGGCGGTGATCGTCCCCGGCAACCTCTGGCTTGCGGCGGTATGGTATCTCCAGCGGCGCCTCGACGGTCGTCCGGCCAACCCCGTCCCCGGCAACCCCTCCTGACGAACATGCCACGCCCGGGCCCCGCGGCATTCTTCCGGCAATCGCTGAAATCGGATTCGTACTTTGCCGACGAGCTTATTAACATATACCTCCTCAGGCCCCTCGCATCAGTCATCGTCTGGGCCGTCTATCCCACTCGCATCACACCCAACATGGTGACTGTCGCGGCCGTCCTCATCGGCTGCGTCGCGGGCTGGTTCTACTCCGCCGGGACGGCGGCCTCCACCGTCGCGGCCGGCGTGATGATTCTATTAAAAGACATCGTCGACGACGCCGACGGACAGCTCGCACGCGCGAAGGAGCTTTATTCGAGGCGAGGGCGGCTCCTAGATTCGATCGGTGATTTTCTTGTGGATGTCTGTGTCTTCGCGGGGATAGGCTGGTTAGTCTATCACGCCAGGCCGGGTATCGCGGGCCCTCTCCTGGCGTTCCTCGGCCTTGCCGGGATCACGCTCCGCGTTTCATATCACGTCTTCTACCAGGTCTCGTTTCTTCACACCGAAAAACGGTACAGCCTGAACAGGATAGTCGAGGAGGTTACGGAAGAGGACAGGAAGGGTAACCGGACAGATTACGTCTTACAGCGGATCTTCGGGGCGATTTACACCTGGCAGGACCGCCTGATGCTCTGGATCGACGCGTGGTGCCGTGGCGGGAAGGTGCGCGATGAACTCCTCGCGACTTGGTACGGCGACAGGCTGGGCCTCCGCCTGAGCGGCCTCCTGGGTTTCGGCTCGGAGATCAGCCTCCTGGCCGTTTGTTCCTGGTTCGACGTGATGAACGCCTACCTCTGGCTGAATTTACTGCTGATGAACGGCATCTGGCTGGCGTCGGTCATCTACCGCAGGTATTACCTGAGGGCGAACCTGGCCTGATTCCAGCCTACCCAGCTCCGGTAATCCCTGCCCCCCTGAGGTCCCCCGGTCCGGGGTTCCCCGGATCCCTGAGGTCCCCCGCTCCGGGGATCCCCTCGTCCCCGAAATCCACCGAATCCGTAGTCTCCCGACCCCTCGGGCTCGGATCATTCCACATTGGGGGATTTACCCGGCTCGATGTGAAATACCTTGAATATTTTAAACTGCCCCATATCCGAAGGCTGATGCTCTATCCAGTTGAGCTATGGGCGCGTGTTTTTTAAGCGGTTTTTCAGCTCTTCGGACGTCCTCTGTTAGCAGTTTTGTTAGCAGTGCTACACCAAACTGCTGCTCATGGAATTGCTGCGATTTTCTATTGATTACCGTGAAATATAATAAGACCGAACGAAGAATAAAAGCAAGTTGAAAGATATATAATTGAAGCATACTCTTAAGAATTTATATCACTGAAACAGTAAGTGAGATTGTATGCTGATGTCATATTGGACATATTGTGTATTATGGAATCAAGTAGTCATTACAGAAGGCGTAATGGGAGGGAGCCAGAGGAGGATGTTCGTTGCTTCGGTTGTTTAAAGTGTGTTTTTCAACATGAGGTTATCTAATCATATCAAGTATTTTATCGATATGTTCAACAACCGAATAACCAGAGTTTATCCAAACTTGATTCAAATATCCATACGATAGATTCTGTGATAGTTCCCTCATTGGAATGAAACTTACGACTATCCCGATTAATTTACTCTGACCCTTTTGACGACCAACCCTCCGTATTCGGCCAATGTATAGGTTAGTTTTTCCGTTGTCAAGCATTGGCCACCTGACGTTGAATATAGGCTTCTGGTGCCGGCGGGTTGTAGCCGAGTGAGCTGTGTGGTCGTGTGTGGTTGTATTCCTTCCCCCAGGCTTCCGTTACAACCCTTGCCTCGGTGAGCGTGTCGAAGATCTCCCCGTTCAAGAGCTCGTCCGTGAACTTCCCGTTGAACGATTCGATGTAGCCATTCTCCCACGGACTCCCCGGCTCGATGAACAGGGCATTGACCCCGAGCCGGCTCAACCATCCCCTGATCGTCGTTGAGACGAACTCCAGGCCGTTGTCCGACCGGATGTGGTCAGGGATCCCCCGGGTGATGAACAGGTCGGCAAGTTCCTCTATCACCTTGAACTACGTGATCTTTCGGTCCGCATGGATCCGTAAACTTTCCCTGGTGTATTCATCGATGATGTTCAGGAACCGTAGTGGGCGGCCATCACTGGTCCTCTGGACGACGAAGTCGTAACTCCAGACGTGGCCCCGATGCTCCGGCCTTAATCTGATGCATGATCCGTCGTTGAGCCACAACCGCCTCCGCCGTGGCTGTTTCTGTGGCACCCTGAGCCCTTCCGCCCTCCAGATCCGTTCCACCCTCTTGGGGTTCACTCTCCATCCATCCCGATGCAGGAGCGCCGTGATCCTCCGGTAGCCATACCGTCCATACTGACAGGCTAACCGGGTGATCTCCGCCCGGAGCGTCTCCTCATCGCTCCTGGATGAGGGTACGTATTGCTGCGTGGTTCGTGGCTGGCAGAGAACCCGGCAACTCCGTCGGGGTCGGACACCGGGAGCAGCTCCTTGAACTCGTCAATGCACCGGCGCTTCGACGCCGGGCTCACCATTTTCCCTGGGCGGCTTCCTTCAGGATGGCGTTATCCATCGACAGATCGGCGACCAGCTTCCGCAACCGTGCCTTCTCCTGCTCCATCTGCTTGAACCGCTTGGCCTGGTCAACCCTCAGCCGCCGTAATCTTTCCTCCAACGGTAGTAGGTCTACTCGGTGATGCCGAGTCCACGGCAGATCTCCGCAATGGACTGGCCTTTGGCCTGCTGGACTTCAGCCTCCCGGAGCTTGGCAACGATCTGTTCTGGTGTGAAGCGTTTGTGTGGCATGATGACGCTCCCGGGGCACAAGATCCGTAAAACCGAATTTACGAAATGGTCCGCCTTGAGGGGGGCAGGTCAACCGTCATCGACCAGGCGGGAGGACGTTGCCGGAGAACCCGGCTACCTCCGAATTCCGCGCCGTGAGCGTGCGGAAATAATAAGAGCACCCGCCGATCATCCACCGCAATCGACGGGATGCTCCGAGGTAGCTATGAGCCTCCCAAGCTCGTTGGATTACCTCTTAGATTACATAGAAACGGCTGGGGCTCCCTTCATTCGTCGTAGTGTGAAGCGATCACCCGTTATTCCTCAAAAGAGCTATGAAGCTTCCGGTTCCGGCTTTGTCCTTCAGCGGGTCCTGACCAGGGACGACTTTCACTGTGATGTCATCGCACCGTCGCTCATTCCCCGCAGACCGGTGATCGTCGACAATCCCTCTCCTCTCGACATTTTATGAGAGCCTGAAAAATAAGTCTTGACTCCCAGCCGTTTCCATGTTACTTCAACAGTACCATCTTCTTCACCTTGTTGAGCTCAACAGATCCCCGCTCCAGGTCTTTCGCCACCATGTGGTAGAGATAGACTCCGGACGAGAGCCTGCTCGCGTCGAATTCCACCCAGTTTTCGCCTGACGAGAAATCTTCGTTCTCGACGAGCGTCGCGACGAGCTGCCCCAGCATGTTGTACACCCGGATCGTCACCAGGGCGTCCGCGGCGAGCTGGAACTCGATGGTCGTCGTCGGATTGAACGGGTTCGGGTAGTTCTGCGCGAGGTCGTACCGTTCGGGGACGTCGTAGAGCGATGCGAAATCGGTCGGGACGACCGGCTCGAACGTCGCGCCCGATCCCACGAAGATGTTCGATTCTACAACCGGTTTGATGCCCGTGACGATGGTTTTCGTTGCGAAAACCACCGTGTCGAACGGCCCGCTGAACTCCCGGTTCAGGGTGTCGAGAAAATCGGCAAACTGCGCGTAGCTATACCCTCCCGGCATCGTCCCCACGCACGCGAGCGCCGAATCGCCGACAGCCTCGATCTGGCTCACGGTCTTTCCGTCGAACGGGTGGCCGTCCCCGGTGTAAATCAGGTCGCCGAAACCCATCGACGGCGTATGTCCCTTGGCGCTGATCGCGATGTTGAACTTCAGCGCGATGAGCTGGCCGATGAGCTCGTTTCCGTACTCGGCGGTGGTTTTATGCCGGATGGCGCCCTTGGGATCGAGGTACTTGTATGCCTTGTAGACCTCCTTGCTCTTGATGGTGTCGAGACAGTTCGCCGGGCCGTCCTGGAGCTGGTAAATCCCGCTGACTTTTTTCAGGAGGCTCTTGGTAACATCCTTCCATTTCTTCGGGTGCGAGATGTATCGGAAGATCGGCTTCAACCTTGCGGTCGTATCCACCTGGGCGTTGATACCGACGGGGAGCATCGTCGCCGCAAGGTAGAGCTCTTCGCCGAGGTTATTGACGTTCGGCATCCGCAGGCGCTGGTACTGGTAGTTATACGTCGCGAGCACGTAATCGGATTTTTCCCCCGCGAGAAACCAGCGGTACTTCTGGATGAAAGGCTTGGTCTGCTTGTAGGACCTTCCCTCCACGACGACCAACTGGCTGTCGTAGAGCGGGGGAGCGAAGGTGAGTGTGGTCTTCTTGAGGAAGGTGATCGGGACCGGCAGTCTTCCGGTCGTATCGCCCGGGAACGACACTGTACCGTCGGTGTATTTCTTCAGGTCGATGTACATCTGGTTGGCGCCGCCGGCCGGAACGACCGCCGTGAACCTGAAGTCCGTGGCCCAGGGTTTGCGCTTCTCGTACTTCTGGTACTTTCCTTTGGAGTCTGTGCCGAGCGCCAGCGAGTCCAGCGTGAACGTACGCATGAGCGAGCCGTCGCCGACCACGATATCGACGAACCCCCCGGAGAGGGAGTTGAAGGAGGAATGGCTGAAGGACGTGTCCTCGTGCATCGGCACCGGCGGGAAGAGGAACCCGCCGAAGCCGTCGGTCAGGTAGAATCCTCCCGGACCGACCGCGTCGAGCCCGGACTGCCACGAGAGCACGATCTCGGA
>DATDQD010000310.1:0-5755 GCA_035292425.1 Bacteroidota bacterium | reverse complement strand
CATTCGGCGTCGACAGCCTCGTCGCCGCCGGAGATTCAGCGGCCGGTCCGTATATCAGCGTCACGACACTATTCGGTCCCCGTGGATATACCATCGCGGAGTCCCTCCGGATCCCGATCGCGCTGCCGGATACGACGGCGGAACAAACCAACATCCCGATGGTCACAGCGGACGGCATCTTCCTCGCCCTCGGCGATCCGGGGCAGCTCGATTACGTTGCGCCGCAGCTGAATTATTTCAATATCCGGGCGCAGGTACTCGGCAACAACGAATGGTACGATCCCGACCGCCTGAGGGACAACAGGGAATCGGTGGAGGGGGCGGTCTTCGTGTCGGATTCCCATACCGACGAGGGGGATTCCGCGATGGCGGCGTTTTCCCTGGCGTTTGCGGTCCGCAGCGGAAAGAAACCCACGAAGTTCACGCTGTACGGTTATGACACGATGAACCTACTCCTCGAGCAGCTCCGCGCGGGGGCCCGTACACGCTCCGAGATCGCGACAAGGCTCGCCGCCGTCGCCGGCTACAGGGGGCTTCACTCCGACATCACGCTCCGGGATGGCAGGGTCAACAGGTACCTGCACGTCCTGAAATATTCCGGCGGGGCGATCCGGCGGGTGGGCTCGGTCACCGTCGGAGAACCCTGAGCCGGCCGGGGGAAAAGACCGCCGGGTCCGTCGCCCCGTCTTCCGCCAGGCTGAGGATCTCCGAGTGGCATCCCTCGGACCGGCCGCGCGAGAAGGTCCTCGCGCGGGGAGCGGGGGAGCTGTCCGACACGGAACTCCTCGCCCTTGTCATCCGCCACGGAACACGCGGGGTGACCGCCATCGACCTCGCGCGCTCCCTCCTCGATGAATTTGGAGGGCTCTCCCGTCTCGCCTCAAGAAATGTCAGGGAAATCGGCCGCATCAGGGGTCTGGGCCCCGCGAAGTCGGTCGGAATCGTGGCGGCGTTTGAACTCGGGCGGAGGGCGGCCGCCGGGAGCGCCATCGCGAAAACCTCCGTCTCCTCTCCCCGGGACGTCGCACGGCTCTACGGCCCCGCGCTGAGACACCTGAAACAGGAAGTGTTCAAGGTCATACTCCTGGACAGCGCGAACCACCTCCTCCGGGATGTCACCATCTCCACCGGCATCCTCAACTCCTCGCTCGTTCACCCCAGGGAGGTGTTTCAACCGGCCATTCTGGAGCCGGCCGCGGGGATCATCCTGCTTCATAATCATCCGAGCGGGAACCCCGATCCGAGCGCTGAGGACATCAGGATCACCCGCCAGCTGGCGGAAGCGGGGAAGATCCTCGGAATCCCGGTCCACGACCACATTATCATCGCCGACCAGGATTCGACGAGCTTTGCCGAAAGGGGGCTTCTCTGAAGTGTATTATATGGAGGAAATCGCATAATTTAAACGGGATCAAGGCTTTCCTTGACAAAGTCTTGATTATTTCTTATACTTCCGCCGTCATAATGACAAGACGTTCGCATGTTCTGTTCAACGGAAAACTTACATAAACAGGAGAGTTCTATGCAAAAAATAATCAAAACGCTGACGGGGGCGCTCGTCCTGTCGGTTGCTTTGGTTTTCATGAGTTGTTCGAGTTCTCCCTCGGCGGAGGATCTCAAGGCTCTCGGTGATTTAAAGTCCGAGGTGGCCTCGATGGAGAAAGCAACCTCTGACAGGCAGAAGGAGCTGGCAAACCTCGAAAAGCAGCTCGCCGAGCAGAACGGCAAGTTGCAGCAATGTCAGGCCGATCAGGAAGCTGTCAGGAAAGCGCTGGGTGGCCAATGAAAACGACACTGAAATTAATGCTGCTCCTCGTCGCCATCGCCATCGCCGTTCCGGAAGTGGTGTACGCCCAGGAGGAGATGACGAAAGACCAGTGGCAGGCCGAGATGACCAGGCTTACGGCCCGGAAAACCGAACTTGCCGCGCAGATGACCAAACTCGATGCCGACCTCGCCGCCCTGAAAACCCAGAACGAAAAGGCCGCGGCCGATGTCGGGGCCTGCGAAGACGCCCTCTATGCCATGCTTGGCGTGACGCGCGCCGAAGTCGAAGCGTTTGACAGGGAACTCGGGACGATCGAATCCCGCGTGGCAGAGCTCCAGCGCATGTCGGATGCGGAACTGCTGAATCACCGCGATGAGGTCATCGCGATGGACGCCCGCCTGGCCGAGATGGCCAAGAGCAAGATCGCGCTGATCCCCCGTTACGGGAACCGGATCTCCGGACTGCAGGCAAAGATCGCCGCGCTCATGAAAAGCCTCCAGAGGGAGAAGACCTACACCGTCGGCACGTGGTCCCGCGACAGGGATTGTCTCTGGAACATCGCCAAAAAGCCGGACCTCTACAACAACGCCTGGCTCTGGCCGAAAATCTGGCAGGGCAACCGTGACATGATCAGGGACCCGGACATCATCCAGCCCAGCTGGATCCTCAAGATCCCGGAGGGGACCGAACTCTCCAGGGAAGAGAAGTCCGCGGCCAACAGGTATTACCGGTCGAAAGCTGCAGCGGAACCAAACCTGATCCCGTAACCGACGGAGCGTTTCAGGGAATCGTTCTCTCCGTTGAGAGAAACAGGTACGATAATCAGCAGAGCCCTTCACGCCGCGGGACGGCGGGGAGGGTTCTGCCGTTTTTTCCCCACCAAATGCCGGCCGCCCCTTGGTCTCTAAAAAAATAAACGCCGAAGGCGTCGACATGCTCCGCCTCCTCGGACTCAACGACGCCAATCTCCAGTTCATCGAAGGTCAATTTGACGCATCCATCTCGGCGCGGGGGTCGCAGATCACCATCCGCGGCGCGCAGAAAGAGGTCGATTCTCTCGAGAAAATCTTCAGGGAACTGATCTACATCCTCTCGAAGAACGGAAGCCTGACGATCAACGACGTCGGAACGGTCGTCGACCTGGTGGGGGTCAATGGAGAACCCGCGATACCGCGCAGCGTCGCCTCGGGGGAGGGTGAAGAGGATTCGGCGGTGCTCTTCACCAGGAACGGCATCATCAGGGCGAAGACGCCCGGACAGCGGGAGTTCATCAGGGCGGTCAGGAAAAATGATATCGTGTTCGCCATCGGGCCCGCGGGGACGGGGAAGACGTACCTCGCTGTCGCGATGGCGGTCGCGGCCCTCAAGAATAGGGAAGTGGTGAAGATCATCCTGACGCGGCCGGCGGTCGAAGCGGGGGAGAGCCTGGGATTCCTCCCCGGGGACCTGAAAGACAAGATCGATCCCTACCTCCGGCCGCTCTACGACGCCCTCGACGACATGATCCAGCCCGACAAGCTGAAGACCTATTTCGAACGGAACGTCATCGAGGTCGTGCCCCTCGCGTACATGCGCGGCAGGACCCTCAACAACGCGTATGTCATCCTCGACGAGGCCCAGAACGCGGCCGCGATGCAGATGAAGATGTTCCTGACCAGGCTGGGGGCCAACTCGAAGTCAATCATCACGGGTGACGTCACGCAAATCGACCTGCCCCTGAAATCCGTTTCCGGCCTCGTGCAGATCCAGGAGATCCTGCGGGGGATCGAGGGAGTGGAGTTCTGCTACTTCGACCGGAACGACGTCGTCCGTCACCGGCTCGTCATGGACATCATCGACGCTTACGACAGATACAACGAGAACGGGGGGACGCCGGTGCCCGCCCAGGCGCACCCCAAACGAAAAGGCTGACGGTCCTCAGGGGGCGTTCTTCGATTCGTTCCAGAGCGCGTCCATTTCGGCGGGCGTCGCATCGCCGGGACGCCGGCCCCCGGCAGTCAGCGCAGCCTCGATGTAGGCGAAACGCTTCTTGAATTTCCTCACCGCGTGCCGGAGCGATTCCTCCGGGTCCACCTTCAGGAACCTCGCGTAGTTCACCATGGCGAAGAGGAGGTCTCCGAATTCCTCCCGGATCCCCCCGGGGTCGTTTTCGGCCACTTCCCGGCGGAGTTCCTCTGTTTCCTCCACGACCTTATTCCAGACATCCTCGCCCCGCTCCCAGTCGAACCCGGCGGAGGAGGCCTTCTCCTGCACCCTCTTCGCGTGGAGGAGGGCGGGGAGGTTTCCGGGGAGCCCCTCGAGAACGGACTCCCTCCCCTCGCGCATCTTGAGCTTTTCCCAGTTCTCCTTCACCTGATCGGCTCCCGACACTGCGGCGTCCCCGAAGACATGGGGATGACGGGCGATCAGTTTCGCGCTGAGCGTTTCCGCCACGTCGGAGAGGCGGAACGCGCCCCGCTCTTCCGCGATATTGGCGTGAAACAGGACCTGCAGGAGTAGATCGCCGAGTTCGTCGCGCAGCCGGTCCGTCCGGCCGCCGTCGATCGCGTCCACGACTTCATACGATTCCTCGATCAGGTGGACGCCGAGGGACTGATGCGTCTGTTCCCGGTCCCAGGGGCATTCTCTCCTGAGGCGTTTGGTCAGCTCGACAAGGCGTGAAAGACTTTCCATCGTTGGGTTCTCCATCCGGATTTCTTTAATATACGTGAATGGCCGGTGCGCCACAATTCCCGGCCGCGGTTTCCCCCGGCGGCCCGGCGGTTTGATATCGGATGTTTTTTTTATATTTTTCGTCCAAACCACTCCGATCACCAGGATTCACTTCATGATGAAACGAAGGCTCTTTACGCCCGGACCCACGCCGGTGCCGGAACGCGTTCTCCTGAGGATGGCCGAACCGATCATCCACCACAGGAAGACGGAATACCGGCAGATCGCCTCCCGTGTCAACGCGAACCTCAAAACCCTGTTCCGGACGACCCAACCGGTCCTGACGCTGACCTGCTCGGGAACGGGCGCCGTGGAGGCCTCGTTCGTGAACCTCTTCTCGGCGGGGGACAAGGTCATCTCCATCAACGGGGGAAAATTCGGGGAGCGGTGGGTGAAACTCCCGCGCTCCTTCGGCCTCGCAGCCGTCGATGCGACGGTGGAGTGGGGGAAATCGATGAACCCCGACGACCTCGCCGCGCTGCTGAGGGAGCATCCCGATGCCAGGGCGGTCTACATGACGCAGAGCGAAACTTCCACCGGCACCTTCTTCGACGTCAAGGCCCTCGCCGCGACGGTCCGGAACAACTCCGACGCGCTCGTCTGCGTCGACGCGATCTCCGCGATGGGGGCCCACGAGTTGCGGTTCGACGAGTGGGGTCTCGACGTCTGCGTAACCGGTTCGCAGAAGGGCCTGATGATCCCGCCGGGACTCGCGTTCATCGCATTGAGCGCCAGGGCGGAGGACGCGATGAAGCGTTCGACGCTGCCGCGGTTCTATTTCGATCTGGGGAGGGCGCTCGCAGCCCACGCCACGGACGACACGCCATGGACACCGGCCGTCTCCCTCGTGACCGGGCTGGATATCGCCCTCCAGGCGATCCTCGGGGAGGGGCTGGAATCGGTCTGGGCCCGGCACCTGAAACTCGCCTCGGCGCTCAGGGCCGGCGTGCGCGCAATGGGACTCCAGATCGCCTCGGAATCGCCCTCCGCGGCCGTCACAGCCGTCCGCCTGCCCGACGGCGTGGACTGGAAGAGTTTCAACAGGACTCTGGACGAGGAGTACGGCATTGCCGCCGCCGGAGGACAGGGCCCCTGGAAGGGAAAAATCTTCAGGATCTCCCACCTCGGGTACTACGACGAACTGGACATGGTCACCGTGACCGCCGCGCTGGAACGCGCCTTTTCGGACTGCGGTTTCCGCGTGAAGCCGGGCGTCGGCGTGAAGGCGGTCCAGGAAGAATATGCCGCCGCGTAGACGATGAGCGCACAGCCCGG
>DATDQD010000309.1:0-3288 GCA_035292425.1 Bacteroidota bacterium | reverse complement strand
CCATCTCCCCATCCTGGACAGGCTGATAGTTCCCCGTTCGCTTCATTTCCACGACACGATGCATCACGGCTTCAGTGCCGATCTCCTGGACGTACTCCGAGTCCCGGTCCCCCTCGGTTATTGTGTTCTGGGTGGCGCATCCACAGAGGAAAGCGAAGACGGAGAACAATAGAATGGTGTGACGCATGGATTCTCTCTCCTGCAAAAGAGAAACCGGAGGAAATGGAATCGGGTTTACGCAGCGCCCGGCGGCTTGACGCCCGCCTGCTCGCTGGAAACCTTGTTGTCACGTGCCGAGATCAGCCCGATGCCAGCAGTGACCGCCGCGAAGGCGACCTCCCACTGCGGTTTCGTTGCCGGGTTTTCATCCAGCAACGGAGAGGCGACGCACCCCCACAGAGAAATCACGATCGACATCACGCCGCTCAGGGTCGTTCTCCAGGATTTCATCGCGATACCCCCTTAAAATTATACCGGCTTCTTACCCTTTCCGTCCCAAGCCCTTGCCAGTCCTTTTTCGACCATCCAATCATTAACGCTTTGGTATGTCTTCGTGCCTCTCGATACCGGAAATATCCGGCCGAGCCATCGGCCGCCGTACTTGTCGGCGCGATCCTTTTCCGAGACCAGAGATACTCTGCTGCCATCCGGGATAAGCTCGATCAGTTTCGACCTCGATGTTTTCCCGGCCTCCGTGTTCATCTCCGGGGCATTGATCCCGATCAGCCTGATCGGCAGTCGAGCGAAGACCTTGAAGCCGAGGTCCACGTCCAGAGTAACGGTGTCTCCGTCGTGGACGGAAACGACGCGGGCGTCGTAGGTGTAGTCGCTCATTTTTTTATGATAGCGGGGGCCGGAGTTGAACCGGCCACTTGAAGGTTATGGGCCTCCCGCGCCCACCACGAGCGCCTCCCCGCGTCGGCGTCAGGGTCCGCTTGTCCCCACCCCCAGCGCCCCGCCGATGTCGATGCGGGCCTGGTTGTAGGTGCCGGTCACGGTCGTGCTGGCCGTGGATTCGGCGGTCGATTTCTTCGCGGCGACGTAGCAGTCGAACACGCACCGCTTGAGGTAGCGCGTGATCGCGGCGGAGTTGGTCTCGTTCTCCACGGTGGACAGCTTGGTCTTGGCGTAGGCACCGAGGTCCGCGATGTAGCTGTCCGGGATGGACACGGAGAACGTCGTCGAGGGGGGAGCCTGCGCCACCGTGAAGCCCCCGGCGAAACCGAGCGCGGCGGAGACTCCGATCAGGACGATCATCGAGGTGAAACGGGAACGCATGGCGCATCCTCCTGAAAAAGGGATCGTTTTCGCATACACCAAAAAACCCGAAAATCGTCAATGCGGATCCTTCGTCGAGTTGCCATTCGGCGCCAAAGACCGCAGCCCGACCAAGAATATCGAACAGTGGGCGGCAACCCGAATCCAGATGTCCTCGATTTTCAGCGCCTCTTCTTTCGTCAGCCGGCCGTCCTTGCACATCTCGCCAATGTCCCGCACGAATTCTCCGAATTCCTTCAGGATACCGGGAAGTTGGTCGAAAATCAAAGCCGTCAACGCATCGTCTGATTTATTATTCCCCTCCTTTTCGATTTCATGACGAATCGAAGAGAGATACATTCTCATATTGTTGATCAAATGCACTGTCGCCCCAGTCGCCCTCATCTGAAGGGATCGGTCCATTTCCTCCAGACGTTCGATTACGGGATTAACCATAAAAATATCGCTGAGGCGCCAAAAAGTTTACTCGCCGACGTAAAAATGGGGTTACGAGGGGTCAAAGATGATCCAGGCTACCGTGCTGGTGTCGAGCGCGTTGGAACTCGTGATCACGAAGCTCGTGGCGGCGGTGATCGTCGTCACCCGCAGGAATCCCGGAGTCCCGCCATCGGTCTGGGACAGGACGAAAATACGCGAGGTAGCCGTGACCGCGGTGGTGGAAACGGTGGCGATTCCGCCCGCCAGCGTTGCCGTGCCCATGCGGGCGTTTGCGCCCTCCTTGACGTTCAGGCCCTTCCCGGCGGTGGAGACGATGAGGTTGCCGGTTCCGGAAGCGATGTCCCCGGCAACGTCAAGCTGGAATGAGGGCGTAGTATCATTGATGCCGACAAAACCGGTGCTCGTGATCCGCATCCGTTCGTTTGCGGCGGAACGGGATCCCCCGGTGAAAAACCGGATGTTTCCCGCAAGCGCCTCGATCGAGAAACCGCCCGCCGTGTTATACTGACTTGAAAAAAGGGCGGTATCGGGATCGTCCGAAGACCCAACACCGGTTGGGGAAACATATCCGTTCCCCGTCAAGAAGAGATAAACTGCATCCTGAGCCGTGACCCCATTCCGGACAGACACCCCGGCATACGCGGCCGTTCCGGCGCTCGTATTTTCAATGATAAGCGCGGCTTCGCCATTGACGTCCGATTTCGCGTGCAGAATTCCAGTCGGGGCGGTGAGGCCGATCCCCACGTTCCCCGCGCTGTCTATCCGCATCCGCTCGTTGGACGCACCTACGCCGCCTGTGAAAAAAACAAGAGGAGACGACGCAGAAGTTCCGACCGCAAGCCCCCCGGAAAGGCTCGATTGCGCGATGATGTGCCCGGCGTCCTGAAACAAGACTCCTGACGCGGTGTACCCCGTCCCCGTAACTAGAATCGAGAGGGCCGTTTCTGGGCCAGTTCCATTGCGAACGTCAGTTTTTGCGTGGGCTAAAGTCCCGGCGTTGGAGTTCTCGACAAGAAAATACGTCGCACCATTGGTTGATAATTCGGCGTGAACAACGGCGCCTGCATCCGGCGATGATTCTCCAATCCCAAGCTGACCGATGGATGTTAGCCGCATCCTCTCTGTCGGCGTTCCGTTGCTCTGGAAGACAATATCCCCGTCCGTCGCGTTGGATGTCGCACGCAGGGTCAGGTCGTCTCCAGCCCCAGTCCCCCCGATTGCCGTCTGTCCCCCCGCCTGCCCGTCGAGGATGAAGTACGCCGTTGAGTTGAGACCGTCCAGCAAGTCCGCGTCCAGCCCGCTACCGGCCCCGTCGTTGCCGGAGGTCCAGAGGGTGCCGGTCGCGCCGGAGAAGGTGTAGGGACCGCCTCCCGCAGCTTTTAGTTCAGCGGTAAACCCCACAGAGCCGAGAATGTCCAGCAGAAAACCGCCGCTTACATTCTCATCGACAATATTCAGTTTTCCCGTGACTGGAGTGTTGAGATACGCTCCGGCGATAGCTGGCGCAGACCTGATAATGAATGCGTCGGTGGCGACGATTTGCCCTTTCGTTGCATGAGACGTAGATTGCAA
>DATDQD010000308.1:0-3061 GCA_035292425.1 Bacteroidota bacterium | reverse complement strand
CATCGCCCGAGCACCCCTGAGAGAATCTCCGGCGGGACCTCCACGCCGGTCACGCCCCTGCCGATCCCCCGGGGAAGCGTGAACCGCACCACGCCGCCCGATTTCTTCTTGTCGAAGGAAAGCGCGCGGAGGATGGCGGCGCGGGGGATCCCGCGGGGAACCGAAACGGGAAGGCCGTACGCCCCGAGGAGTCCGAGCAGGTCCGCGAGGTCGGCCGGGGTGATCATCCCCAGGCCGAGGGAGATCCCCGCCTCCGCGGCCATCCCTATGGAGACGGCCATCCCGTGAGGTATCACGTAATGAGACGCCTGTTCCAGGGCGTGCCCCACCGTGTGGCCGAAGTTGAGGATCCTGCGGTATCCCGACTCGCGTTCGTCCGCGGCCACGACCCGGCCTTTCAGGGCGCAGCAGCGGGCGATGACCGGGAGAAGCGTGGTCCGGTTCCGTGAGCGGATCGCGCGTACCGACGATTTGAGACGGAGGAACAACCGCCGGTCGAGGATCAACCCGTATTTGATCACCTCGGCCATTCCCTGGAGATATTCTCGTTCGGGCAATGTCCGGAGGAACCCTGGATCGATCAGGACGGCCTCCGGGTGATGAAACGCGCCGAGGAGATTCTTCCCCATCGGGTGGTCGATGCCGACCTTGCCGCCGACGGCACTGTCGACCTGCGAGAGGAGGGTCGTGGGAATGTGAATGAGGCGGACCCCCCGGAACAGCGTCGCCGCGGTGAACCCCACCAGGTCGCCGATGACCCCCCCGCCGAATGCGGCCACGACGGAACTCCTCTCCGCGCCGGAGCGGATCAGCAGGTCCTCGAGAGACTCCTTTGACCGACGGTTTTTCGTGCGCTCGCCGCCCGGGAGGACAATAGCGCGGAATGTCACCCCGCTGCGCAGGAGCATCCGTTGCATGACCATGCCGTGATGCCGGTAAACGCTCCTGTCGGTCACGAGGAACAATTGCGCGCCACGGCTGATCGCCACAATCCGGGACGCGATTGCCCCGGGGCCCGCGCAGAAATGGACGGGGTAGGAGCTGGGGGGAATTTCAGGCAGCCTGACGCGCAATGTCTCCATCCGTGGGATTCAGGAATCGAGTGATCGTCTGAGCGAGGCTGTAAAATCAGTCGCCGATCGAATCCCGCCGGCCGGATCAGCGTCGCCCAGCCTCGAAACAACCGCGCTTCCGACGATGACGCCGTCGCACAATGACGCGATGGCGCGCGCGGAGGCGGGATCAGCGATACCGAAACCCGCGAGCAGCGGGTGACGGGTGACCGACCTACGGGCCCGCCTGAGGAATCTCAGGGTATCGTCAGAAATATGATCGCGCGCACCGGTTACACCGATCGTCGCGACGCCGTACACGAACCCCGTTGACAGCCCGTCGATCTCGCCGATCCGTTCGTCAGGGGTGGTCGGCGCGACGAGGAAAATCGTAGAGACTCCGGCTGCCAAAGCAGCGGCCCGGTATGATGCGCTTTCTTCCGGGGGGAGGTCGGGCACGATCATGCCGTCGACGCCGGCTGAGGCGGCGTCCCGGAGGCAGGCATCCAGCCCGTATGAGAGGAACGGGTTCGCATAACCCATCAATATAACCGGGATATCTGTAATTTTCCTAATTTCCCGGACCATTGAGAAAACGCCCGATGGCGTTACCCCCATCCGGAGCGCGCGCGAGGAACTTGCCTGGATGACCGGTCCGTCGGCGATCGGATCGGAAAAGGGAACCCCGAGTTCCACGATGTCGGCGCCGGCATCGGCGAGACCCCGGACGAGGGGGGACACGACTTCAGGGGAGGGGAGTCCCGCGGTGATGAAGACCGAGAGGATTTTGCGTCCGGCGACACGGTTCCTGTTCAGCTTCGATTCGAGCGATGTCATCCCGCGGGACCTTTCTTCGAGGAAGCGACAAGCGTCCGAAGGTCCTTGTCACCCCTTCCCGAGAGTCCAACGACCACGATGTCTCCCGGTTCGGTGGAAGGCATGTGCCGGTCGAGAAATGCGATGGCATGGGCTGACTCGAGCGCCGGCAGGATGCCTTCCTCCCGCGTCAGCATCAGCGCTGCCTCGACGGCTTCGCGATCGTCCGCGGTTTCGCAGCGCACCCGTCCGATGTCACGCAGGTGACTCAGTTCCGGCCCCACCCCCGGGTAATCAAGCCCGGCGGAAATCGAATGCGCGGGCATGACCTGCCCGCAGGAATCCTGGAGCAGGTATCCCAACGAACCGTGGAGGACTCCCGGACGGCCCGCGGAGAGAGAGGCCGCGTGGTGCCGAGTGGATATCCCGAGGCCGGCGGCCTCGACGGCAATCAATCCGACATCCTCCCCGAGGAAATCGTGGAACAATCCCATCGCGTTACTCCCCCCCCCGACACAGGCAACGAGGATATCCGGGAGACCTTCGCCGGCTTCGACAAGCTGGCGCCGCACCTCCCGGCCGATGACCGATTGGAAATCCCTCACAATCATCGGGTAAGGATGGGGTCCGACGACCGAGCCCAGGATGTAGAATGTATCGCGGACATTCGAGACCCAGTCGCGCAGCGCCTCGCTGGTCGCGTCCTTGAGTGTGGCGGATCCGGAGGCAACGGGGACGATTTCGGCGCCGAGGAGCGTCATCCGCTGGACGTTCAGTTCCTGGCGGGCCATGTCCTCCGTTCCCATGTAGATGACGCACGACATTTTCATCAGAGCGGCGACCGTCGCGGTCGCCACACCGTGCTGTCCGGCCCCGGTCTCAGCGATTACGCGGCGCTTCCCTGACTCGCGGGCGAGGAGCGCCTGCCCAAGGGTGTTGTTGATTTTATGAGCGCCGGTGTGGCAGAGGTCCTCCCGTTTCAGGTACACGGTCCCGCGACCATACCTCGCCGCCAGGTTGTCGGCACGGTAGAGGGGAGTGGGCCTTCCCGCGAAATCCCGGAGCAGCCGCCCGAGGGACCGCGTGAAGCCAGGGCTGGCAGCGATCTCGCGATACGTTTGTTCGAGCTCCCTGAGCGGCGCGATCAGCGTCTCGGGGACGTACCGGCCGCCATACGGGCCGAACCGCCCCGC
>DATDQD010000307.1:0-15856 GCA_035292425.1 Bacteroidota bacterium | reverse complement strand
CATGCAGGCCCGATTTGGGTACGAGCGGCTCTCCCGACAATTGTAACGTTGTCAGGAGAGCCGCTCGTACCCAAATCGGGCCTGCATGTGTTCGACGGCCGGGGGAATTTTTACGACATCGGTTTCGAGCGGCATATTTCGTTCAGGGGGACTCGCTATGAATTGCCTATCATCATCGCGGGTGGGAGCCTGATTATTATAGACAGTTCAAATCGGGACGAACCTGAAATTTTCCTGACGGCGAAAGGCGACCGATCACCCACCGCGATCGTACGAATGGATAGGCACGGGGAGATCCTTGGTGAATATTGGCATCAAGGTCAATTCCCAGCCATCTATGCCCGCGACATCAACGGTGATGGCAAGGCGGAACTTGTTCTGTGCGGTTTCAATGATGTCGACGATGCAACCGAGCCCTCGAGTCCCGTCATCATCGTGCTCGATCCGGGGAAGATCAGGGGAAAGCAGGAGTCGCAGGTCACCCGCGGATACGGATACGAGAAATCCGACGCCGAATTGTACTATGTGAAGCTGCCCTTGACCGCGATCAATACGTATGCACACACCGGCGCGGGCGTGAGCCGCATGCGGGTGCAGGATGACCGGCTGATCTTTCTCTGGGGATTTCGGGGTCCTGACGATTTGCGATTCAACCTGGATTTTGTCTTCTCCAGATCGTTCGAACCGCTCCGGGTTATCGCCGCCACGCAGATCAACCAACTTTTCGAACGAGAGTACGACCGGAAGCACATCTCCACGCGGTTAGACGACCCCTATCTCGATAACCTGAGATCCGGGGTCCGGTTCTGGGACGGGAAGGAGTGGAGGGCTGAGGCGGTGGGCGTAAACTCCCCGGGCTCCATACACTGACATATCTCTGTGCGCTGTGTTACGTCCGCACGCGGCGAACTAACCCTCCGGGAACCGACCCCCCCCGATTCGCCTCCCAAAACTTTTGACGCAGGCCTGACAATGTTTTGTCATACTTCAAAGAATGATTATGTATCTTTGGGAGAATCCCGAATCCAGAATACAGGAGTATGACATGTTGAAGACCCAAGGCCCGCCCAACCGCCTCTTCCGGGCAACCCTCCTGCTGTTGTTGAGCCTGACCTTCCCGAAAATATTTCATGCGCAAATCCAGACCGATGTCCAGATCAACATGAGCGACGGAGTCTCGCTCGAGGCGAGGATCATGAAACCGATCGGGTTTCCCCCGTCGGGCGGGTTCGACGGGATCATTCTCGTCCACGGCTACGGCGGGAGCAAGGGCGACATGCAGCAGATCGCGCAGGGCTTGGCGATCTACGGGTATGCCTCGATCGCCTACAGCGTCAGGGGGCAGGGGGGTTCCGGCGGCTGTTCGACGGTCAGCGGGCCGCGCGAGCGGCAGGATCTCCTCGAGGTGGTGAATTATTTCAGGAACTACAGCCAGATCAACCCCGATAGAATCGGCATCACGGGCGGGTCCCAGGGTGGGATCCATTCCTGGATGGCCGCCGTGGACCGCATGCCGGGCGTGAAAACGGCGGTCCCGATCATCGGGACGCCCAATTTCGGGGGCGACCTGGCACCGAACAATTGTGTCACCCGCGGCCTGGTGCGTGAACTGCGCATCGGCTCGGTGCGGTACTGTGACGACGTCGATTCTGTCCGTAACCTGATCGTTGCCGACGAGTACGACTCCCTTATGACGTACATCGCCGCCCGCGATCTCTCCAGGCAGTTGGACAGCATCCGGATACCGGTCTTCCAGCAGCTCGGCTGGGCGGATTACCTGATCCCGGCAAACAGCGGGATCAAAGCAAGGGAGGCGATCGCCTCGCGCGGCATTCCTGTCTGGTCCTATTTCGGGACGAACGGACACGGCGAGTCGTTCGATACGGCCCAGGCCCTCACCCTGCTCGACAAGACGGTCAAGTGGTTCGATCACTGGATCAAGGGTTTTTCCCTCGAGGGGGATTCGCTCCCCATGGTGCTGTATGCCGACGACAGCCCCGGATGGCCGATGCACACCACACCGGTCTGGCCGCCGCAGCCGTACAGCACGACACGTTTCTATATTACGGCGTCCGGTCTATCGCTTGCCCCGCCGTCGGATTCGACGATTCTCCCTTTCACGCTGGAGTATGACACCGCATATCCGGCCGCAACCGCATGGGACGACCTGTACGGCGGCCCGGCTTTTATGAACGCCTTCACGAACAACCCCGTACGATTGATGTCGGAACCGCTCGACAACGATGCGGAAGTGACCGGCATCCCCGGAGGACGCGTCAACGTCCGGAGCGACGCCGGGAAATTCCAGTCACACGTGCGATACTACGACGTCAGGTGGGAGGACACCGGGTATGTATGGACATTCATGAGCCGGGCGATCAACGCCTTGAGAGGCAATACCCCGGGGGAGTGGCGCGCGGCCGACCTGGAGGGGAGGGCGCTGTCGCACATCGTGCCGAAGGGTCATCGCGTCGGCATTGAAATCACATCGTTCGATCTGCTCAACACGGACCAGGCGAACACCATTCCATTTTTCCTCTCGTCGCATTCGGAACTGCTCTCGTCGGCCGGATCTCCGTCGTGGATCGAAATGCCGATAGTCGGGCCGGCCCTGACGACGGATATAGACGAGGAACTCCTTCCGCAGGAATTCGCCCTGGGACAGAATTACCCCAATCCCTTCAACCCGGCGACGATCTTCTCGTTCCGGCTCTCGAAGGGATCGTTCGTCACGCTGAAAATCTTCGATCTTCTGGGGAGGGAAGTCTCCGCGATCGTTTCCGGTTACCTGCCTGCGGGTGAACACTCCCGCCGGTGGGATGCGGCGGGTCTCGCGGGCGGAGTCTACCTGTACAGGTTGCACTCGGAAGGGAATACTGCGACAAAAAAACTCGTTCTCTTGAAATAGCCAGGGTAGGGCAGGCCGGTGTTTGTAAATGCCTTTCTTTTTCAGTACCTATTCTCAGTTCGTTGATTACCCCCCGGATCCTCCCGGGGTGATTTATTCCACTTAAGGGGCTTGCCTCATGCGCCGAATCCATTTCATTCTCCCGTTTTTTGTTTTCCTGCTCTCGTTCATCGTGACGATCAGCCGTCGGCCGGAACCGGCCGTCCGCGCGGCCGTTCTCGAGCGGGTGAGGGGGGAACTCTCCGCCCTCCCGGCCCAGCCCGAGGACGACTGGTTCTTTGCGAAAAGGGCATATCCCCGGCTGGAACTGCCGGAACGTGTCAGCGAGAAGCTTCAGCGCTCGGCTGCGGCGTTCCGGAAAAACCGGTCCGGTAACACGATCATGGCGAGTGCTCCCTGGACGCTGATCGGTCCCACGAACATCGGCGGAAGGATCACCGGCATCATCATCCATCCCGCGAACCCCGACCTCTTTTACGCAGCCGCCGCCTCGGGCGGCGTCTGGAAGACCACCGACTTCGGTGTGACCTGGGCAAACGTGTTCAACGAGAGCTTTTCGATCGGCTCACTCGCCTTCGACCCGACCGACCCATCGGTCATCTACGTCGGCACGGGCGAATCCAATCCGAGCAGCGTGGATACCTACCCGGGGAACGGACTCTGGAGGTCCACCGATGCCGGCGCCACCTGGACCAACCTCGGCCTGGCGGAGACCGGACACATCGCGAAGATCGCCGTCAATCCGCTCAATCCCAATACCATCTACATCGCGGCGTTCGGACTGTACCGCACCAAGAACGTCGACAAGGGCGTCTATAAGTCAACCAACGCGGGGGCGTCGTGGACGCAAGTCCTCCAGGTCGACTCGATCACCGGCGCGACAGATCTGCAGATCGACCCGGACGACACGTCCAGGGTCCTGGCCGCCACGCACACCTATTATAGAACACTGCCGACAGTCCAGCGGGGCGGAGCGGGGAGCGGGCTCTACATTTCCGATAATGCCGGCACTGCGTGGACGCAGGTGACCGGCGGATTCCCGTTCAACGACGCGACGATCGGGTCGATTTCGCTCGACTACTCGAAGAGCGCCCCCTCGATCGCCTATGCGACGGTCGCGAACGGCGGCGGTTTCAACTGGGACGGTGTGTACAAGAGCACCGACAACGGGCACAACTGGACGAAGGTGTTCGATAACGCCGGCACCTACCCCGAGGGCCAGGTGTGGTACAACAACATCCTGAGGATCCACCCCGCGGATCCCGACAAGATCTGGACGGGTATGACGAATATGTACCAGTCCACCGACGGCGGCACGACTTTCGGATACGCTTCCACGTCCGGGGATTACCACGTGGACCATCACGTCATCGAGTACGCGCCGTCTGACGCGGCCAGGATGGTGTTCGGCAACGACGGCGGCATTTTCACGTCCACCGACGGCGGGGCCAACTGGGTCCATTCCGGGAACCTCCCGATCACGCAGTTCTACGCCGGGACGATCGCGCCGCAGAGTCAGTACCACGTGCTGGGGGGCTCGCAGGACAACTCCACGATGCGCACGCATACCAGCGCCGACAACGACTGGTCGATCATCTTCGGCGGCGACGGCTTCAACTGCGCCGTGGACCCGACCGACTCGAATATCATCTACGCCGAATACCAGAACGGCGGGCTGGTGTATTCGACCGACGGGGGATCGGCCTGGAACGGCGGCACGAGCGGCATCAACTTCGCCGAGCCGGTGAACTGGCAGATGCCGTTCGTCCTGGACCCCCAGAACCCGAAGAAACTGTACGCGGGAACGAACTACCTCTACAGGTCGACGAACGGGGCCGCGTCCTGGACCAAGATTTCGCCGATGCTCACCTACGGCCTTCCCGGATTTTTCAGCACGCTGTCGACCATCGACGTCGCCCCGACCGATTCGAACGTCGTCTACGTCGGCACCGGCGACGGCCGGCTCTGGGTCACCACCGACGGCGGCGGGGCCTGGACCGACATCGATGCGGGCCTGCCGTTGCGCTGGATATCGCGCGTGACGGCCGATCACGACGGCGCGAACATCGCGTACGTGACGCTCTCGGGTTTCCGCGAGTACGACAACCAGGGGCATATCTATAGAACGACGAACTACGGCGCTTCGTGGACCGACATCGGGACGACACTGCCGGACATTCCGCTCAACGACGTCCTGGCGGATCCCCTCTATCCCTCCACATTATATATCGCCTCCGACCTGAACGTGATGGTCACGACCGACCTCGGGACGACGTGGGCCGAGATGGGGACCGGACTGCCGGGAGTGACGGTCCACGACATTCATATTCATGCTCCCTCGCGCACCCTTGCCGCGTTCACGCACGGGAGATCGGTGTATACCAGCGAGATGCCGCTCGTCGCCGCCGGGAGCGTCCAGGTGGAGATCCAGCCGCGCTGGAACCTCATCTCGAATCCCGTCGACTCGGCCGACGTCAGCGTGAGTTCCGACTTCCCCGATGCCCTGTCGCAGGCGTATCATTATTCCGGCGGTTCCTACGTCGCGGGCGATTCTCTGGCGCCCGGCATGGGATACTGGGTGAAGTTTCCTGAAACGCCCGTTTCGCCCCGCACGCTGAATGGATCCCCGCTCGTCACGGACACCGTCCCGGTTATTGCGGGCTGGAACATGATCGGCTCCATCAGTTCGCCGGTCGCCGTCGGCTCGATCGCCTCCGATCCCCCAGGCCTGGTGACCTCGCAGTTCTTCGGGTACCTCGCCGGATATTTCACGGCGTCGCACATCGGGCCAGGGAGGGGATACTGGGTGAAAGTTTCGGGCGAGGGAACCCTGATTCTTTCGGACGGACCGGTTGCATCGGCCTCCAACCGTATTGTCATAAGGGATATCCAGGAAACTCCCCCATCGCCGCCGGAGGGCATCGCGTCGGACGGGTCAACGCCGCGCGGGTTCCGGCTTTCTCAGAATTACCCCAATCCGTTCAACCCGGTCACGAAGATCTCCTACGGGATTCCGGCCGGCGGCCGGGTGCGGCTCGTGGTGAACAACCTGCTCGGCCAGGAGGTCGCGGTGCTGGTGGACGGTCTGCAGGAGAAGGGGGAGCATTCGGTGACGTTCGATGCCGTCGCATTGCCGAGCGGGATGTATACCTATACCCTGACGGCTGGCGAGTACAGGGCTGTTCAAAAAATGGTGGTTGTCAGATAAGGACATCCCGGGAGGCACCGCCCAGACCGGATCACCGGGGCGGGTGGTTGGTGTCCCGTTTCAGCCAGGAATTTCCGCGCCTACCGACGAGTTCCATTCCGTGTCTTCTCCGGAGAGACACCTCACGTTCATGGTCTGGCCGGTGTCGCCGGCGAGCCCCACGCCAGCGCCTCCAAAACCTGCATTATTTTAAAGTCCTGAAGAATATTTCGCAAATCCGGCCCCACATTTCTCATGTTTGGTAAAATTCATTACATTAATTCAACCCCTCTTCTTCCTCGTAGTTGTACGGACGTGGGGCATGTCCGTTCCCGCCGATGATCATCGGCCATCATGATTCCCAGCGCAAAACGCCGCCGCGCTGACCGTTCTTCCCGTTCCTGGTGCCCCGCCCGCATTGCCGGGCGGTAACCACTTTCCCAATAAAATAATTATTTCAAGAACAGGGGGCGAATGTTTTCCGGACGCCTGTATCGTACGTTGCATAAAGGATACCGTTACGAGCTCATCCTCATAATCCTGGCGGTCATGCTGTCCGCGGGGTGCAACGAGGATCGGGTGATAGTTGCCCCGCCCGACGACGCTCCGGTCTACACACTCTCGGACTTCACGTCGGCCGCAGCCTGTTCGGCATGTCACCCGCAGTATTTCAGTGAGTGGAGCGGTTCCATGCACCGTTATTCGACGGCCGATCCCATCTGGATGCTCTCGAACAACTCCCTGCAGCAGAGCACCGGAGGCAGGCTCGGGAAGACCTGTTTTCAGTGCCATGCCCCCGTCGGATTCCTGACCGGGAACACGAAAGAGGTGTTTGAGTTCTCAGACCTGGACCCGTTGGTGGGGGAGGGTATCACCTGCGATTTCTGCCACGTCCTGCGGCCTCCCTACCTCTCGACCAACCAGTCGGTCCGGTATACCGTGGACCCGGGAGGCGTGAAATACGGAACGATGACGAACCCCGTCGCGTCCTCCGCGCATACGCACGGTTACGACCCCGATTTCGACCGTTCGGTCGTCTGCCGCCAATGCCACGACCTGACGGTGAACAACGTTCCCGTCGAGATCACGTTCACCGAATGGCAGGACAGCCCGTGGGGCGCGATGTCGGTGGAATGTCAGGCTTGCCACATGCGGACATACACCGGCCGGGCCGTTCCCGGCGGCCCCGTCCGTCCGGACCTCCACCGGCACACGTTCGCCGGGGTCGATGTGGCCATCACCGAATTCCCCAACAAGGCGGAGCAGCGGGCCGAGATCGATTCCCTCCTGAAAAATTCCGCATCCATGGACCTGGAACTGCCGTCGCTCGCGGCGACCGGCGATACCGTCCGGGCCTCGGTCCGGGTACGCAACGACAAGACGGGCCACAATCTTCCGACCTCGGTCTTCTTCAACAGGCAGATGTGGATCGAGATCACGGTCTGGAGGAGGACCGACACGCTGTACCGTTCGGGACATTTCGACGCGAACGGGGACCTCATGGATGCCAAGAGCGCCCTCAACCCGAACGGGGATCCCGACCTGACGATCTTCGGCGGGACCCTCTACAAGAACGGGGAGGAGTCCAATGTGTTCGAACTCGATTCCCTGGTGAACAATACCATCCCGCCGTTCGGCGCGAGGACGGCAACCTACGGTTTCGTCCCCCGCGAGGCCGGGCAGTGGAATGTGAAGGCCCGGCTCCTCTTCCGGCCCTTCGGCCCCTATCTCTTCCGCGCCCTCGGGGCCGACGCGTATGTCACCGAACTGCCGGTGTTCGAGATGGTGGTCCGGGAATCGATTCTCACCGTTTACTGAGGGGGAGGGAGCCGCCCTGCATGGACCCCCTTCTTCGCCGTAGCCTCAATGGATCGGTCGCCATCGCGGTGTTCGTCAGCTTCATCGCGGGGTTCAGCGGGGCGATCGAAAAAAGGGGCGTGAGGGACGTCAAGATCTGGCTCCCCGGGACGCAGCCCGGACAGGCGGATACCGCGAGCAGTCTCGAGAGCTGTCTCGGCTGTCACGAGGCACAGGTGCGGGAATGGTCGGGGAGCATGATGGCGCATGCCCCGAGGGATCCCCTGTTCAATGCGCTGCTCGCCGTGACGACAAAATACACGGAACCGATGGGTCTGGACGTAGGGGAATATTGTCTGCGGTGCCACTCCGGGTCGGGGTGGCTCGCCGGGCGTTCCCACCCCGGCTCGGTGGCGGGGCTCTACGGGTCTGACCTGGACGGTGTGAACTGCGATTTCTGCCACCGGATGGCTGACCCGCTGGGCGACGACACCAGCGCGATCGTCGGGGGAGAAGTCCCGGGATATGGGAATGCCATGTACGTTGTCCAAAAATCGCAGTTGCCTGTGCGCGGCGCCAGGGGCACGGCCCATCCGTACACACCGACCCGGCCCGATTCCTTCTACCGGCAGGGGGAATTTTGCGGGGTGTGCCACGAAGTGAGCAATCCCTATCTGGATCCCGATCCGGAGCATACCCCCCCGCATGTGCAGTTTCCGCTCGAACGCACGTACAGCGAGTGGAAATTGAGCGTGTATTCCTCCAGGGGAGAGGCGGGAAGCTGCCAGGCCTGCCACATGAAACGCAGGCCCGGTGTGGCGACATCGTTTCCGCCTTTTCGTTACCGCCTCGACGTCGCCCGTCACGACCTGACCGGGGGGAACACTTTTGCTCCCCGCGCGACGATGGACTGGTGGAGTGACGTCGACAGCGCCGCCCTGATGGCAGGGGTCGAACGATCGACGGAACTTCTGCGCGGGGCCGCGTCCCTCGACGTCAGCGCCGGGAGGTCGGGCGACTCGGTCATCGCGCTGGTCCGTGTCGTGAACCGGACCGGGCATAAGTTGCCGACCGGGTTCCCGGAGGGCCGCAGGCTCGCGATCTCGGTCCTCGGGGTGGACCGCCGCGGCGGGGTGGTGTTCGAATCCGGGAGATATGACAGCATGTCGGGTGAATTCCTGCGCGACCCGCAGGCGAAGGTGTATGAGGCCGTCTCGGGCATGTCGCCGGCGAGGGCTTCGGTCCTCGGGCTCAGGCCCGGCCCGTCGTTTCTCGCGGCGCTCAACGATACGGTGCTCTTTGACAACCGCATCCCGCCCGAGGGTTTTTCGAACCGGCTCTTCGCCGAGCGGCGGTGCGCGCCCGTCGCCAGCGAATATCGGGACGGTCAATTCTGGGATGTGACGGAATACAGGATGGGAGGAGAGGTCGAGACTGTCAGGGTGGCCCTGAACTACCAGAGCGCGGGGAGGGATTTCGTCGAGTTTCTGAGGCGGGAAAACACGGGCAACCCCTACGACTGGAACTCCTGGGGAGAAAAGGTCCACGCCTCCTGGATAAAATACGGCGGTCCCGTTGTCATCGGAGAAACGGTATCCGCCGTGGCGGCGAATGAACCGGCGCTCCCGGGGGTGGAGCCCGCATCCATTCCCCTCGAAGTCCGCCTCGCGCAGAACTACCCCAATCCGTTCAACGGAACGACGGTGATCGAGTTCTGGCTCTCCGAAGAAATGGAGACGGAACTCAGCATCTTCAACACGGCCGGCCAGGAGATCGCAACACCGGTGCGCGGCAATCTGCCGGCGGGGTCTCACCGCGCCGAGATCGAGGCGGCAGGGCTGGCGAGCGGTCTGTATTTTTACCGTGTGTCTGCCGGCGGGATGCAGGCGGTCAAAAAATTTGTCGTAATGCGATAAGGTGGACCAACGATGAATCCGAAGTCGCTACTCCTCGTCGTCATGTTGGGTTGCTGGACCCCGGGGATGTTGCCGGCGCAGACCGGCTGGGTGAAAAAAGTCGCAGGTTCGGGACTGGGCAATCCATTCTGCGTGAACCCGTTGAACGATAACGTGCTGTACGGCGCGGTGGGGACGAACAAATTGTACATTTCGCGTGACCGCGGGAACTCATGGCAGGTGCTCTCGACGATAGCCAGCGGCGGGACGATCAAATCCGTGGCGGTCAGCGCGCGGGATACGAACCTCATCCTCGTCGCGCAGGAGGCGGGGCCCCCCGACCGCATCGTGAAGAGCACGGACCATGGCGTCTCGTGGCGCCTCACCCTGCAAAAGGATTTCTATTACTGGGGAGTACCTCTGGCGTACGCGCCGGAACTGGGGGACGACACCGTCTACACGATGGGGAGTAACACGATTTTCCGCAGCACGGATTTCGGCGATACCTGGGACAGCGTCTGTTACAATCCGTTCTCGAGCGCCAACCAGGGATGGGAATACGCCGTGATCCGGCCGGACAGTCCGAACGTCATCATCGCCGCGGACAACATGACAGGCATCTGGAAGTCCGACGATTACGGCGCCGTGTGGCGCCGGAAGCACTCGACGACCGGGGAGATCCCGGCGCTGGCGATCACCAGGGGCAACCCGAGTGTCCTCTATGCGGCGCGCTGGGCCGGCGGCGGGGGTTTTCTGAAATCGACGGACGGGGGGGAAAGCTGGTTTTACAGCACTCCCCTGGACCAGGTCAACATGTGGGGGGTCGACGTCTCGAAGGATGACCAAGACTACCTGATCGCCGGAACCTTCGGCCCGATGGTCGATCTGACGGGAGGGATCTACCTGTCGAACGACGCCGGCTCGACGTGGAGAAGGACGTATGAGGGTCTGACCGGGCATTTGAATTTCGCCTGTCTCGCCCTCGATTCCCTCAATGTCTTCGTCCTCCAGAACGACGGCATTTACAAGCTTGGCTACCCGTTCTCGCTCACGGTCGTGTCTCCCGACGGCGGCGAGGTCTGGTATACCGACTCGACCTATTCCGTCACCTGGACCTCGCAGTTCGTGAACCGCGTCGGGATCGACTATACGACGGACGACGGCGCCTCGTGGATCCCGGTCGCAGACACGCTGGAGGCCGGCACGGGTTCCTATCCCTGGACCGTCCCGGTAACACCGTCGGGGGCGTGCAGGATACGGATCCGGGACCTGGGGAATCCCTCGCTTTCGGACGTCAGCGATTCGACGTTTACGATCGATGACGGTTCGATCCGGTTGATCGAACCGAACGGCGGAGAAAGAATATCCGCCGGATCGAACCGGCTCGTCACGTGGGAGGCCCTGAACATCGACAGGATCACGCTCGACTTCTCGACGGACAGCGGCGTTTCGTGGGTGGACATCGCGACGGGCGTGGACGCATCCATCGGCGAGTACGAATGGACGGTGCCGCACACGCCATCCCCCTCCTGTTTCCTCCGCGCCTGGAAGACGACCGATCCTTTCCGCTCCGACGTGAGCGATTCGGCGTTCGTCATTACGGACTCGCTGGAGTTCACCTGCTTCCTGAGGATTACGGACAACGGCGGCGAAGGGGACACGCTCGGTTTCAGCGAACTGGCGGGCGCGTCGGACGGGATCGACCCGGGCTTCGGCGAGGCGGAACTCCCCCCGAAACCGGGCCCGGGGATTTTCGACGCGCGATGGGAACTGGAGGGAACGAACGGGAGCAGGGCAGACGTGCGGGATACGACGGGGACGATGCGCCCGCGACAATCGTTTTTCCTCGCGCTCCAACCGGGACCGGGAGGCTATCCGATGATGCTCCGGTGGGATCCCGGTGAATTGCCTGCGGGGAGGTTTTTTCTGACGGCCGCAGGCGCCGGGGGAGAGACGACGATGACGGACATGAAAACCGACAGCGTCCTGACGCTCGTCGACACCACCGTCTCCGGGCTGGAAATACGTCACACTTTCATCGCAACGGTTCTGATCCAGGTGGTCGACAGGTGGAATCTCATGGCGTTGCCTCTGGAACCGGACGATGCCGCCTGTGCGTCGGTCTACCCGACGGCGGCCTCGGATGCCTATGCGTTCAACGATGGATATACCGTGGAGGATACCCTCCTGCGCGGGAGGGGATACTGGATGAAGTTTACGGGGGAGAAATACGTCGGCGTCACGGGGATCCCCGTGCTCGGAGATACGATCGGAGTGACGCCCGGCTGGAACCTGATCGGTGGCCTCTGGTACCCGATCCCGGTTTCCGCCGTCACGACGGTCCCGGCGGGGATTGTCGTCTCTTCTTTCTACGGTTTCCAGGGTGGGTATTACCGGCTCGAGTCCCTGGAACCCGGCCGCGGATTCTGGATAAAATCGAACGCCGCCGGCGTGATGATCCTCCCTCCGCCGGAATCGACGAAAACCAAGAGATAATCGAAGGATTTGTTGCCGCATCCTTGTCCCCGGGAAGGATTGTATTTGTGCCGACCTCCCTGGTAGCAGGGCAGTGGTATCACATCGCGGCTGTGAGGTCTGGCAATACAAACACTCTGTACCTTAACGGGAAGGGGAGGGCGTCATCGAGGCGCGATTGAACCAGGGGTATGAATCGGTCTGCAGGTTCTGACAGTTCGAGATCATTGCCCTTCCCGTCCTGCCTGAAATGTGTCAAAATATGAATCCTGTCTCCCCCGGCGGGATGAGGGGGATGAATTGCGCGTTCAAACATGACAAATGTCAGGTTTCCCGACCATCCATCCCCCCAAGCCAGGAGGCTGAAGCAGATTCTGCGATGAGCTCAAGCAGGCGGCATCATGACGGAAGAACTGTCGATCAGAGTTCACTGGAATTTGTATCTGTCTTTGGGTACATTCCCTCGGTGATGGTCCGTCGTTAGTAGGGACATTCACGTCGATCCACCGACATTCCCCTGTGCTTCCGTCATTCATCCATTTCGTTCTTGCCCATGACTCAGACCGATGACATGACATCCGGAGGCCACGGCCATGAAAATCGCAAAAAAGGCATTCTCTGTTTCATTGATCATTCTCACGATGATTGCCGCTCCCGCATGGAGTCAACCGCCGACCGCGCTCACCGATGCGACGCCCGCGTTCGGGACGGCCGATCCGGGGTATTACTCTCTCGACCAGCAGAACGCATACTGGTCGGTCGTGGGATTGCGATCCACGTCCGATTATGACCTGACGCTCTTCTCCGATACCGGATATACCTTTTCGCTGGCCGTGAGCTCGGAGCGGGGCAGTGCGGTGGATTTCATTGTGGCGGACCACAACCGGGCCGGAACGGGACTCTACTATCCCAGGGTCGATCGGTTTTCGGGCACCGATGCGTACACGATAGAGTGGGAAGACAGCTCAGACGCGCTTACCCCGGGCACGCCGGTCGACGTGAGCTGGGGGTCAACGTCTTTGGTGAAGGCGTGGGACGTGGATATGCTGGGAGGGACACTGTACCAGGTTTCGGTGAGTGTGGTGTCGGGGACGGCGAACGTGGGCATCGCACTCTTTTCATCCTCCTATACCGGCAACTACCAGGGTCTCATCTCTGCCATCGGCAGCGCGGACGCGGCCGGGAACGGGCAGTCCGAGATCTTCACCTACACACCCGGCATCCCGGACCGGTATGGTCTTGTCGTCTGGAGCGACAATGCGGCGAGCGCGGAGCTGAGCGTGAGTGTCCGTGCCGCTGCTGTGCCGCTCACGGACGCGACGCCTGCAGCCGGAACGGCCAATCCCGGGTATTACTCTTTTGACCAGCAGCAGAGCTACTGGTCGGTCGTGGGGCTCCGGTCCACGTCCGACTACGACCTGACGCTCTACACTGACCCTGGATTCTACAACTTTGTAACCAGTTCTACCGAGCGGGGCACCTCCGTCGATTTCATTGCGGTGGACCACAACCGGGCGGGGACGGGATCGTATTACCCGAAAGTCGACCGGTTTTCGGGGACCAACTCGTACACGATCGAGTGGGAAGACAGTTCACACGCGCTTAGCCCCGGTGCGCCGGTCGACGTGAGCTGGGGGGCCACATCGGTGGTCAAGGTATGGGACGTAGATTTACTCGCAGGGACGCTCTACCTGGTTTCCGTGAAGGTGGTGTCGGGGACGGCGAATGTGGGCGTCGCGCTCTTTTCATCCGCCTATTACGGCAATTACCTGGGTCGGGCGGCTGCCGCCGGTAGTGTGGATGCGGCCGGGAACGGGCAGTCGGAAACCCTCGCGTTCACACCGGGGGTTTCGGACCGGTATGGCCTTGTCGTCTGGAGCAACAACGCCGCGAGCGCTGAGCTGAGCGTCAGCGTCCGCGCCGCGGCCGAACCGCTCACGGGCGCGGATCCCGCCGCGGGGACTGCAAATCCCGGGTATTACTCCTTCGACCAGCAGCAAACCTACTGGTCGGTCGTGGGGCTCAGGTCCGCCTCCGACTACGATCTGACCCTCTACTCCGACCCCGGGTATTCCGGCTATCTGGCCGGTTCTTTCGAGCGGGGCATCGTCGTGGACTTCCTCGCCGTGGACCATAACCGGACCGGGACGGGGCTGTACTACCCGAAGGTCGATCGGTTTTCGGGGACCAATGCATATACGATCGAGTGGGAGGACAGCCCGGACGCGCTTACACCGGGCGTGCCGGTGGACGTGAGCTGGGGGGACTCATCGGTGGTGAAGGCGTGGGACGTGGAATTGCCCGACGGGATAACCTACCAGGTTTCGGTGAAGGTGGTGTCGGGGACGGCGAACGTCGGAATCGCGCTCGTGACTTCCAACAGCGCCTACCCCTACTATTCCGGCAACTATGTCAGTCGTCAATCTGCGATCGGCAGTGCCGATGCAAAAGGGGCCGGCCAGTCGGAGGCCTTTATGGTCACCCCGGCCATCTGGGACCGTTATGGTGTCGTCGTCTGGAGCAACAACGCGGCGGGCGCGACGCTCATCGTCAACGTCCAGGCGCCGGTAACCCAGGGTGTTCCGGTACTGGCGGGCTGGAATATGATCAGCCTGCCGCTCGAGGTGGACGATCCGTCGAAAGACGCCCTGTTCCCGACGTCGACATCCAACGCCTTCGCCTACGCCCCGCCCCCGGCCGGGTATATTTCCCAAACCAACATCCTCAACGGGAAGGGATACTGGCTGAAATTTTCGGCGCCGCAGGACGCGTTGATCACGGGCATGCCCATCACGGCGGACACGATTACGCTGAACCAGGGGTGGAACCTGATCGGATCGATCAGTTATCCGGTGAGAAAAAGCGCCATCATTCAAAGCACCGGCGGGCTCATCACCTCGAATTACTTCGAATACGTCGGCCCTCCCCTGGGATACGTGCCGAAGGATACGCTGTGGCCAGGTCGCGGGTACTGGGTCAAGGCGTCCACCGCGGGATCGATCATCCTGGATGTGAACAATCGATAACCGGCGTCTGCCGCGTCGGGATATGGCGAGGCCCCGGCGACGGGCGGTAATCCATAAAAAATTCCCCGCCCGTTCTTCGAATGCGCCCCACCCCCGCGCGTTGTATCTTGCCCCTGTCGCACGTATTCAATACATTGACAGACAGGAGCACAAAACCATGCACACCCTTCCATCTTCCCGCACGATGTATACCGCCCTCGCCAGGAGAGACTCCTCCTACGAGGGGATTTTCTTTGCCGCCGTCAAGACGACGGGCATTTTCTGCCGGCCGACGTGCGGCGCGAAAAAACCGAAGCCGGTGAACGTTGAATTTTTCGCTTCGCCGAACGACGCGCTCTTCGCGGGGTACCGGCCGTGCGAGCGGTGCAAACCGCTGCAGGCCACGGTCGAACCGCCGGTCCTGGTGAAGCGGCTCCGCGAGACGATCGAGAGGCACCCCACCGGAAAGCTCACGGACGCCGATTTAATGAAAGACGGCATCGACCCGTCGACCGCGCGACGACAGTTCAAACGATACTACGGGATGACGTTCCACGCGTATCACCGCGCCCGCAGGATGGGGAAAGCA
>DATDQD010000306.1:0-7977 GCA_035292425.1 Bacteroidota bacterium | reverse complement strand
CGGTCATCCCGTTGATGACTCTGCTCTTGAGGGCGCGAACGGCCCCGGACTCGCCGACGGTCAGGCGTTGGCCCGCGGTCACGGACACCCCGGCCGCCACCTTCACGTTGGCCACCCCCGCGATGACGAGCGAGACGTAGTCCCCGGGCTCTGCCGGGCCGGGCTCGCTGTGCATCGACATCTCCCCCTCTTCCTCCTTCCCCGGAGCGACCGCGTACACCATGCGGCTCTTCACCACCCCGACCAGCCCCGTGAACCGGAGGTCGTCGGCGGGACGAACCATCGAGAGCGATGGTTGGGAACCGGGCACAGGTTCGGAGGCCCCCACGGCGGAGACGACGTCCCCTTCGCTCAACGCGTCGGTGCCGGTGACTTTCGCGATGAGCGTATACGAAGCGGAGAAAACGTTTCCCGCCTGGATATTATCGACCGTATAGAGGGCCCATTCGCCCAGGGCGTTCTGGGTGTTCGGCCAGAGTCCGTACGTCGTCACGCCCGGCGAGGGGATATACACCCCGTAGTTCTGAGCGTCCGGAGAACTCCCCAATTGAATCGCATCGTCGCCGGTGGCGAGGACCCGGATGCCGTCGGATCCCGTCGTATTCTCGATCACCAGGCTGTAATCAACCGATGGGCCGATCCGGAGCCCGCCCTCGTTCGGCACCGTCAGGCGTACCCCGGCGTTGTACAGCCGCCAATCCCCATCCTGACCGTTGTAATACGTCCAGGCCCTGAAGGACCCTGCGGTCGCGTATCCGTAGAACGGCCAGCCGCCGGCGTTTTCAGTCTCCATGTACATTCCCCCGTACACGCCGGGACCCGCGGAATACCGCACGCCGAACGCTTCGTTTCCGGAGATCCTGAAGTCGCGTCCGATCAACACTAGTCCCCCATCGTAGTGCAGATAGCCGGTGGTGGAATCCCTCACCCAGTACGAGTTAGCGCCCCCCGGGTTGAGGCTGTAGGCGCTCGACACCATCTTGACGCGCGGCGCGAGCTCGGGGTCGCCGCCCACCTGGATGCCGAGCCAGTACGTCGTCGTCCAGGTGATGGAATCTGGAATCGGCGTGGTGTCGCCGAGATAGGTCGAGAAGATGCCGTCCTTCACCGGGACGTTTTTCACTTCCGTCCAGAGCGCCGTACCGGCGCCGGCAACGGTATAGAGCCGGAAGACCATCACATATGTATTATCCGGCATCGGGGCGCCCGCCGTATCGGTGAGCACGCCCTGATACGAGAGTTGTTTCGGCACCTGGCCGAGCGCGGGCCCGACATTCACCGCCGTCAGCACGACGAGCGCGACCAGCACGATCATACCCAAGGTTTGCATACTGCCCTCCATGATGATTGTTAGTGTTAGACCGACCGCCCAACATACGGAAAACCGGGCGGATTTTCCATACCCCCAACCCTCCTCTGTCACCTCGTCAGCTTCATCCTTTCAATCGCGAAGAATTCTCCGGCCCGAAGGTGGTTGTCGTTCTATTTTTTCTCCCACGTTCTGATGAACGCGATAAGATCTTTCAGCTCATCCTCTCTTAACGTCTTTCCAAATGCCGGCATCATCAGTTCCATCTGGCCCGACCTGATGAACTCCGCCAGGTCGTCATCGTTCAGCGATGGAGCCACTTCGGCAAGAACGACCTGTGTCGGCTGCGCCCCGCCGCCATTCTTCCCATGACACGCCATACACCGGGATTGGAACAGGAGGTCGCCGCGTTCCGGGCCGTGAGCGCCGGCCATCTGAGCGCTATTCCCATTGGGAGGGACGCTCCTCCTCCTCGCCGGGACCGTCTTCAGGTACGCGAAGACCGCGCGGAGGTCTTCAGGGTCCCACGGCTTGTAGTAGGCATACGGCATGTGGGGGGTGAGGACCGTCCCGTCGGGTCGCATCCCTGAGGTGACCGCGCTGATAAACTGCTCTTCGGTCCATGATCCGATCCCCGTCTCCACATCAGGAGTGATGTTCCGGGCAAATGAGACGATCGGGCTTCCTTCATCGGAGCCGAAGGCGAAAGTGCTTCCGGCAAAGAGGCTGTCCATGAAGAAGTGTCCATCCTGGAGATCGCGGGGAGTATGACAATCGGCGCAGTCGGCAAGATGGCTTGAGAGGTATTGTCCATACTCCGCCGTGTTACCGCGCGGCGGAGCCACAATCGGCGCCGTGACCGGGTCTTTCGGTTTCATGATGCTGAACGTGAAGAGCGCTTTGGCGACGAAGGATGGTTCCGGCGCGGGGACTTCATACTTCACAGAAGGCAGGGTTCGCAGGTACGCCACCACGGCGAGCGCATCGCCGTCGGCCATGCCATGATACCAGTCCACCGGCATGATGGGGAAAAGTGTGGAGCGGTCCTTGTTGAGCCCCTCGCGCAGGGCCTGCACGATTTCCCCGTCGGTCCATCCGCCGAGTCCCGTTTCCATATCCGGAGTCAGGTTGCGGGCGTACCACTTCCCGAAGCCGGGGCCCACATTCGAAAAATCGAATAACCTTCCTCCGGCCGGCGTTGTCATTCCGGGTTGAGAAGGAGTCTGGTGGCATCCCCAGCACATGGCCTGAAATTTGTAGATATACTCACCACGCGCGAGTGTGACGGAATCGGTGGGTGCTGTAAGATCCGGCGCCGGCCGGCCATCGGCCGCGTCCCACCTCATTTCGATATACCCCACAAGGAGAAGGAAGAGCGCGATGACGATGCCTATGGCCCAACCGAGAATTTTGAGGATGCGTTTACCGAGCGTCGACATGGTTGCCTCCTCCTGTTTGGTTCGGGTTCACGGGCAAGATTTACTTCACTCCGGGGAACGCCCTGGACTGCAGAAGTACACGGGAAGCGGTACGGGGAGTAATGTCGGCGGGCTAAAAAAGGTCGATGCGATGGGTATGAGATGGAGATATCCATAAGAACACCTTTCAGTATGACCGGCCCCGGCGTGATCCGTCGGAACTCTGGAAGGTAATAATTTAGATGCAGGAAGCAAACAAAAATCCTGTGCCGCGTTTCCCCTCAGGCTTTCTCCCCCAACAGCCACTCATAGACAGGCTGGATGGCGATCTTCCGGTCTTCCAGGGTCAGCGTCAGATCCCGATCCAGGAGCAGTAGCCGTCTCGAGGCGCGGGGATATTCCGCCGATGCCTCCTCCAACGCCCGCAACTCCCTCTCCCGTGTCCCGGGCGAGGCAAGATCGGCGCACACCTGGATCAGCTCCTCCCTCCCGTCCGGAAACCGGGCATGGAAATCCACTTCGAACCCCGAGCGTGTTTTCACGTATCCCACCTCCGCTTTGGACCGCTCAAGTTCGGTGAGAACGACGGTTTCCAGCGCATGCCCCTCATTCGTACGTCCGGATGCGTCGAATGCCTGGATCAACCCGGTATCGACCGGATAAACTTTCCTCGGGTTGGAGTTCCGTTTCCGTTCCGATTCGGCGGAGAGAGGTACCGCACTCACGAGGAAGGCGTCGTTCAAATAGCCGAACATCGCGTGCAGGGCATCCTTGGATACCGCATGGCCCTGCGCCCGAAGGTCCTGGTAGAAGCGGTGAAGACTTAACGCCCCGCCCGGATTGCGCAAACAATGCCGCATCAGCCATTTCAGGGCGCTCACCCGGGTCACGCCGAAGCGCTCCACGATGTCGCGGAAGAGAACACTGCTTACATAGCCCTGCAGGAGTTCCACGCGCAGGTTGGTTGACAGCCCCTGGGCTTCCGGGAACCCTCCCTCCCGCAGGTATTCACGGAATCGCTTTTCGACCATGGAGCGTTCGGTGGGAGTCAACCTCTCCACCGGCTTCAGCGGCTCCTCATCACGATGGCGGAGGAACTCGCGGAAACTGAACGGACGGATGACGGTCTCCATGCTGCGGCCGCGAAGCGACGTATGGATTTCACGACTCAGCATCCGGGCCGAGGATCCCGACACCACGATTTCGATCCGCTCCGAATCGATCACGCGTCGCACAAACCGCTCCCATCCCTCGACGAGTTGGATTTCGTCGAGGAACCAGTAGACCGTCTCTTTCCCGCGGAGCTCCGGATACCGGCGGTAGTACTCCTCCATCAGCTGACTCAACTGGCCCGGCGGCAGCTCGAGGAGCCGATCGTCGTCAAAACTGATATAAACGGCGCGTTCCGGGGAGAGTTTCTTCAGGCGTTTGGCGCGGAGCTGGCGGAGGAACGTGGTTTTTCCGGAGCGTCGCATCCCGATCACTGCGTGGACCTTGCCCTGGATGGCGGGTAAACGGACGTCCCGGGGGGTGAACTTCTGCTCAGCTGACCGGGCTACCGCCAGATTCAATTTTTCGTGTAGTATGGGATGCAGTGTCATGCCCAAATCTAACAATAATGTGTCATTTAATCAAGGACACCTTAGCGCTAATGTGTCCTTATTAAAAGGACTGATATTGCTGAATTCGGTAAATTTAGAGGACAACGGAAAATCCCCCCCTCCAACCCCTTCCTGATCTCCCCCAACACCCTCTTCTTCTCCTCGCTCACCCCGGGGTAGCGCAGGTCGAGGCCCTTGAGTGAAGTACCAGTTTGTGCAGACACTGTCTGCACAATCCATTAGTGACTAGGAAACACCCTCGCCGACGGCCTTTCCTAGCAGGTCGATTGATACCGCCCAGGCGTCTTCAAATGGCACCTTGAGGTTATCCGGAATAAGATATTCGAGATTATTCGTCCAATTCGTCTCGTATTCAGATTTTCGCTGTTCGATAGTCACGAGATCGATATTTCGCACATCCATTACCTTGACGGCCCATTTCTTCGCAAAAGCACCGAGGACGTCCGCTATACGCACAGACGCATCCGAAAGAAACCGGATGTCGTAGAGGTCGCGCGCGATCGCGTACCTCCGCTGACCCGATAAAGCGCGCAATTTCTCCCGCTTCGAAAGATTCAAGGCCGTAGTCGTCCCGGATGACGTCGATAACCGTGGCCTGCCCCCCTGTCCGTACGCCGACAGCGTCCTGCATGCCCATCTTCGCCCTGTCGGTGGTTCGCAGCAACGCCTCACCTGTGATCGCCTCCAGGCACGTGAAATCCAGGTCCTCGGAGAAGCGATATTCGGTGAAATGGCATTTCGCGAGGGCCGTACCCCCCTTGAATCCCCAGTGTCCCCGAACCTCATCCTCCAGGCTGAGAAATTGAAGAAAGCAACCGAGCACATAGTCGTGGTCGATGACGCCCGGGTCAATCCCGAGAGATCCCGCAATCCGGCGGATCTCGCCCTGGTCGATCATCCAATCTCAGCATTCACCCGGATTCGCCAGCGGGTAACCGTCTTACCGCCTTTTTTTCTGGACGGTTGAAGCGGAACGACCCCGGCGCTCAGTTCACGCTGCCACCCGGCAAGAACACTGCGCCCCTCCTGCGCCAGGCCGGGCACAAGGGTCTCGAGGAGAAAACCCAACCGTTTCACGACGGCCCGGTTCGGAAATCGCCCCGCATACTCGTTCAGCTTTTTCCACGAGATCTCCGGCGCGGCGGCTTTGACCGCCTTCGAGAATTCTTCAATTCCGCCGGCGCGTTCGACGTCATCGGCACAATCGATCAGGGTCTTTTCCCTTTCGGAAACAAAGACGGCCTTACCGTTACGCCACTCCTTTACATGACCGAAATATTTTCGTTCGTTCAGTGTCACGATCTGGTATTGGACCCCCAGGACCCTCGGACGCGGATTGTTTTTCTTCTTCAGGGGTGAAAGTCAAGGGAGGTGTGATTTCCAGCCTTATTACAAGGACAGATCTTTCAAAACCTGTCCTTTTTAGAAGGACAGATTGGGAATACTCCTGAGGAGTCCCACGGGCAAAGGAGGATGTCAATCCCCCCAACCAGTCAGCGGGGTTTACTCATCGCCGATAATTCACGCCGGAGTTCCCTGATGAGCTCTTCTTCGGTCGGGAGATGCAATTTGTATCGACTCACAAAGATCCGCCGATTCCCCTTGCCAAGCATGTATCGGACTACAGCCTCGTTCTTGTCAGTACAAAGAATAAGTCCGACCGTGGGATTATCTCCTTCGGTTCGGCGATGCTCGTCGTAATAATTGACGTACAACTGCATTTGCCCGAGATCGCCATGCATCAGCTTCGTAACTTTAAGATCGATGAGCACGTAGCACTTCAGGATTGCATGGTAGAAGACGAGATCGACATAAAAATGATCCCCATCCAATGTGAGCCGCTGTTGACGGTCGATAAAAGAAAACCCCCTTCCTAATTCAAGCAGAAATTGTTGGAGATTATTCAGCAGCGCTTCCTCGAGCTTCGATTCGACCAGCCGGGGTGTTTCGGGTATCTTAAGAAATTCGAGCACGAAGGGATCTTTTATCGCATCCTCAGGTTTTTGGATTTCCTGCCCCCTCCGGGCAAGCGCGAGCACCTCCTTCTTCTGGCGGCTCTTTGCAAGCCGCTCATACAACAAGCTATTCATTTGCCGATCTAACTCACGGGACGACCAACGGTTTTTCGTCGCCTCAATTTCGTAAAACGACCGGGCGACGGATGAATCAATTTTTGTCAGCAAACGATAATGTGTCCAGGCGAGATTGGGATTTAAGATCCCCACTGGGGCCGATTCGTCACGCACTGCGTGACCTTTTTTATCTGAGAGAAGGCGCGGATAGGTAAGGAATAACAGCCGCATATATTTAAGATTGGTTGATGTAAACCCCTTTCCAAATTCACCGTGAAGTCGATCCGCAAGCGATCCGAGCAACTCCTTGCCATACGGGGCCCGCCCTTTACCCTTCTGCTGCACCTCGACGAGTTCTCTCCCTATGAGCCAGTACGCTCTTACCATCTCCGTGTTGACGGTACGAAGGACATTCGTACGAGCCTCTTCAATGATGGACTTGATTCGTGAATACAACGACTCGATGCCTATCATCGATGCTCCTTTTATCGGTTTCAATGCTTTTTACTCCGCATGATAGTTCAAATCACTACGACGAATGGCGGTTGCCCCCAAAAAAAAATGAACAAATCCCGAGAGATTTGTTCATCTGCGATAGATTGTACGCTTTATCGCTGTCCTACGTAATAGGGTCAATACCTCGTTTAATCTTCACTCCCCCTCCAACCCCTTCCTGATTTCCCCCAACTCCTTCTTCTTCTCGTCGCTCACCCCGGGGTACTTCAGGTCGAGGCCCTTGAGGGTGTCGAGCAGGATTCCCGATATAATCAGCCGGGCGTTCTCCTTGTCATCGGCGGGGACGACGTACCAGGGGGCCTTCTCGGTGCTGGTCGCGGAGAGGCACTCCTCGTATGCCTGTATGTACTCCTTCCAGTATTTCCGCTCTTCCACGTCGGCCGCGCTGAACTTCCAGTTTTTGTCCGGGTCGTCGATTCTATCGATAAACCTCTTGCGCTGTTCCTCCTTTGAAATGTGGAGGAAGAACTTCACGATCCGGGTGCCGTTCTTGTAGAGGTGGTGTTCCTGGTCGACGATGGAGCGGTACCTCGACTTCCAGATCTTGTCGGGGTCCGTGGGCAGGTCGGGTATTTTCTGACTCTGGAGGATCTCCGGATGGACGCGGACGATGAGCACCTCTTCGTAATACGACCGGTTGAAGATGCCGATGCAGCCGCGTTCGGGGAGGCAGGCGGTCGTGCGCCAGAGGAAGTCGTGGTCGAGGTCGGTGGCGCTCGGGTGTTTAAAACTAAAGACCTGGCACCCCTGCGGGTTGAGGCCGCTCATCACGTGCCTGATCGCCCCGTCCTTCCCCGCGGCGTCCATCGCCTGGAAGATCACCAGGAGCGCATAGCGGTCGTCGGCGTAGAGGACGTTCTGGAGTTTGCTGAGTTTCTCCGTGTGTTTGTCGAGGATGCGTTCGTAGTCGTCCTTGGAGGAGTAGAGGGGTTTGACCGTTGTCGCCCATTCTTTGAGGGCGATATTCTTCTCTGGCGGTACAAGGAAAGACGAAATTTTCATGACTCAGGTTCCGTCATTCATCGGGGACAACCGCTGCC
>DATDQD010000305.1:0-6381 GCA_035292425.1 Bacteroidota bacterium | reverse complement strand
ACCGTCAAGGGCGTAGGTGTTTCCGCCCAGTCTTAGTTTCCAGTCGTATCCGTTCGTGAAGGCCGGCCTCCGCGACGTTCTGGACACCGAGGTGAGGATCGCGCCCACATACGAGTTGGTCATGACGTCCTGCCGCACCCGGACGACATTGAAATGCGCGAATGGTTCGAGGATCGTCTCCGACCTGGCCCCGTTCGAATCGCTGACGATCGCGCGTTCCTCGTCCGTGAACGCCTGGAGAATGCCGACGGCGAGACCCCCGGTGGTCTTGCCGCTCACCTTCGCCGCGCCGATCAGGTTCGCTGTCTGCGGAATATCCTCAATCTTGCCTCCCTTGAGCACCGACTCCGGCACTTCACCCTCGGAGATCCCCCGCCCTATCCTGCGCGAATAGAACATCCCCGGCCCCGATTCTCCGCCGAACGTCGTAAACCGGATGAACTGCGTCCCCTCGATGAAGAACGGACGCTTCTCCGGGTAGAAGGTCTCGAACGCGCTCAGATTGAGGACGGCGGGGTCCGCTTCAACCTGTCCGAAATCGGGGTTGAGCGTCACGTCGAGCGTGAAGTTCTTCGAGAGGCCGTACTTGATGTCGGCCCCGAGGTCCTGCGTGAATTTATCGACCCTCGGGCGAACCCCGGAGGCCGGCGTGAATGTCTGTTTGCTGACGGTGAAGGGGAGGACCTCGAGCTGCCGGGGGTCGGGCAAGTCCTCAAGCCCGGCGAGCCGCCCGAACCGGGAGATGAAGCCGCTCTCCTTCTTCGGCGTGAAGGCCCACAACTGGTCCTCCTGTTTCCGGCTGATGGTCCGGATAAAATTGATCCCCCAGTCATATTCCACGGTGTCGGTGCCCGGGGAGTTGTACCTGAGGACGCTGAAGGGGATCTTGAGTTCCGCGGTCCAGCCCTTCGGTGTCACCCTGGTCTCCACGAACCATACGGGGTCCCACGAGACGTCCTGGTTGTTCCCGTCGTCGAACTGGAGGATGTCCACCTTCACTCCCGACGGGTTGAAGGTGAACTCGAAGCAGGTTTGGTGGTCGTGATAGGAATCGATCCGGACCGAGCCCCAGTCGGATTCGATTTCGTTGTCGCGCCTGGTGAAAGGGCGCAGGATCAGGTCCGGCTCAGAGTCGTAGAATGTGCACCCGAAATAGATCGCCTCGCCGTCGTAGAGGACCCTGACCTCGGATTGTTCCGACGCGGGTTTCCCCTCCTCGGGATCGCGCTGGATGAAATCCCCGGCCGGCACGGCGGCGAGCCATGCGGGCTCATCGAGGATACCGTCGATCCGGGGCGCCGCGCCGGTCCTCACCGCCCGGACGGAGCGCGGGTGGTCCCCCGCTGAGAGACCGGTCAGTGAACAGAGGAACAGCAGGGCCATCCCCGCGGAACGGATCGGGTTCGATACTCGCATACGTACAATGGAAGTGGAAAAGGCGGGTAAAAAATACGGAATGATGGGGATATTACCAAACGGGAGTCGCCGCCGGAAAATCCGTCCGGCGGGCCCCGGTTCGAGGTGCCCCGGGGTGTCCTTACTTCCGGGGCTTCTCCTCGAGCACTTCGAACAACACGGCCCGCGCCTTCTCGCCGCCGATGCTCCCGAGGTAGTAGATCGCTTCGCGCCGGAGGTTGTAGTCTTCGTGCGACCTGGCGACACCGGCGAGGAAATCGATGGCCTTGTCGTTGCCGATCTCGGCGATGGAGTAAAAGACCATCTTCCGCTTCTCGACCTTCGACGGCGGGAGCGCAGTATAGAGGGTGAGGAGGGCGTCGAACGCCTTCTCCTTATCGCGAGCCGCGTGGCCGATGTAATCGATCGCGAAGAGCTGCATCTCCTCGTTCGTGTCATTTCTGGCGATCTCGATGAAGACCGGCAGGATCTCGCGCTTGCGGAAGTCCGAAAGGGCCTCGATGGCCGCGACGCGGAGGACCTTCTTCTCCCCCGGGTCGACGGCGATGTTCTTCAGCGTCGAGAATCCCTTCTCGTCATCGCCAGTCATGCCGATGGCGCAGAGGGTCACCAGCCGGAGCCGGGTTTCATCGTCGAGACCTTCTTCGCCGTGGGTCCAGAACAACCCCGGCCGCGGCGTTCCCCTCCGGAGCATCCGCTCCAGATGACGCATTTTCATCATCGGCGCCAGCGCCGGGGTCGGGAGCGAAGTCACGGTCAGCCCGAACGCGGAATCGTCGGGGAAGACGATGACCGTGGGAACCGGGGTCGAAGCATCGAGGGCGTCAGCGGTGAGGGTCAGCGCCATCGATCTCGCCATGAGCTGGTCCATGTCGGCCAGGGCGTCGTCGAAGTACGGGCTCTCCTTGTAATTTTTCAAAAAACTCTTGTAGGCCCGCATCGCCCTGTCGTAATCCGTCTCGCGGTACGAGTAGGCGATCCAGTATTCCGCGTCGTCCCGGTATTCCGAATCGGGGTGCTGTTTCGCGAGCTCCCTGAATTTTTTCCTCGCCTCTTCCCAGCGCTCTCCGAGGACGAGTTCATACGCCTTCCTGTACATGGCGTACGCCGGATCGTCGGGATTCCCCCGGACCGGAGACGGGGTCCCGCGCGGGGGAACGGCCGCGACGGACGGCGGCGGGGTATGGGTCCGGGCGGGCGGCGTCCCTGTGAGCGCCCGCGCGGCCCGCGGGACGGTGATGGTCGTCTGCGCGCCGGCCGGGACGGTGGAAACGATTGCCGCCAGAACGACGAGCGCCGCGGAACGAAGATGCGATTTCATACGTATCCCCTATTGGCGGTATGACGCCTGCTGAACCGGCGTCCGGTATTGTCGGGTTTCCTGCATCCTCAGCTTGAACAGCAGGTTCTTGTTTTCGATCCCGCCCCTGATCATATCGATGGCGGGGGACGGGGAACCCGCGTCGCTGTTGGCAAAACCGATCATGACCTGGTCGAGGTCGCTCATGAGACTGTAAGATCGGGAATCGACGGGACCCGTCCTGAGGTAACGGGCTTCCCGCAGGAGCGAACGGGAAATCCGGCGCTCGGCGTCAAGGTCGATGGACTGTCCTCCCGCCGGATCGATGTTCGAGACGCCCACCAGGAGGGTCTTTGATCTCCTGAAATATTCGGACAGCCGCCTGTCGAACGCCGTGAGAGAGTCTTCGTGCGCCTGCGCGACGCCTTCGGTCAAGGTGGGCCCGGGTTCTTCCGGCGATCCCGGCAATTCAGGCAGCGCAAAGTAGAGGACCACCGCGGCCGCGGCCGCCGCGGCAAGCCCGAGCGACAGCCTCCGCGCGATCACGGGGAGGCCCGCCGGCATCCCGGAGAGACCCCGAAGACCCAGGACTCCGGCAATCCGATCGATGATACCGGGCATGGAAACCGGCGCCTTACCGATCTTTCCCATCACCTCGTTGGCGAATCCCGTCCAGTACGAGTCCGGCAGCCCGGCGCTCGGCTGCTTCGAAGCGTCCGGAACGATCCGCAGGAGCGACCGGAGCCCGTCGGCTTCCTCCGAGCATTCCCTGCAGCGTCCGATGTGTTCGTTCACGAGACGCGTCTCTTCCTGTCCCAGCTCGCCGCGGACATAATCGTAGAGCATCCGGCGGGCCTTTCCATGCCGCGTCATGCGCACTCCTGCGCGATAAAATCGAGCATCTTCCTCATGTTCCTCAAGCCCCTGTGAAGGTGCGTCTTGACCGTCCCTTCTGAACATTGCAGTATCGAACTGACCTCCCGCGTGGAGAGGCCGTTCAGGTGCCTCAGCATGACAACCGCCCTCTGAAGCGCGGGCAGTTCGTGAAGCGCCCTCTCGATGTGCGCGGTCAGGTCGCTCTGTCCCTCCCCGGCCGGATCGGGGCCCGCTGTGTTCTGCGCGATCTCGTCGGTCCGCACTTCGAAGCGCGCCCGCGATTTCCTCTGGCGGAGCCTGTTCATCGAGAGGTTCGTGACGATCCTGTACAACCAGGTCCCGAATTCCGCGTCGCCCCTGAACGACCCGAGCGAACGGTGCACGCGGACAAACGCCTCCTGGGCCATGTCCTGGGCGTCGTCGTGGCTCGCGAGGAAGTGATACGCAATATCATAAGCGCCTCTCATGTGCCGCTCCACCAGCAGGCGAAACGCATCATTGCTCCCCTCCTTCGCCCGAAGTATCAAATCCCGCTCGTCAGGAGCAGGCATCCTGGGTACCTGAGTTTTTCAGATTCTGTCGATTAGACACGCCGGGCGGGTCCGAGGTTGACATCCCCCGCGCGGATGAATGATGAGAATCCCCTACAAGCTCCACCAGTAGCTGATTTTGGCGAGGATGACGTTATTGACGGGCAGTTTGAATGCTTTGGCGATGTCGTCGGAGAAACTCCCTCCGTAGGAGGCGACGCTCCCGTACCGTTCATGGGTCCAGACGAGGTAGATCGTGCTCCCCGGGAGGTATTCCCATCGCAGGACGATATTCGCGTTCAGGACCTTGTCGTTGAAATCGGGATTTCCCGCGGAGGGGTCGTAATTCAGGGGCGCGAAGCTCTCCGGACCGGTGAGTTCGCGGAAATTCCGGTACGTGCCTTTCGCGAGGAAGACCTGAGTGAAAAACTGCGCCGTCACGTTCCTGCTGAATGCCACCGTGCCCCTGAGCGAAAAGTCCGCCTGGTCCACGTCCCTGTCCCCGAAAAGGTTCCGCCCGCCGGCTGTATAGATCGGTATGGCCCACGCCTCCTCGTGCCGGGTCCTGGCCAGGGTCATCATCGGGACGTATTCCATCCAGCTCGTCACGCGCAGCGTGAATTTGAACGAGGCGATCCAGCGCCGCATCGCCCGCGTATCGTGATCGAATCCGAAATAGCCGCTCAGGATGACCGGAAGGCTCGGGTCCGTGTCCAGGATCGCGCGGAACGCGTTCCCCTCCGGTCTGCGGTAGACACCGGCGATGCCGCGGCTGGCATCGTCGTACGCACGGAACTGGCGCATCGCGTTCAATGTCAAAATCCAGAAATTCGTGAACTCGAAGGCGGGTTCGAATTCGAGGCTCGCGGTCGTCACAACGCCGTCCCAGTTCCACCGGTAGTTCGGCTGGAGGGTGAGCGCATACCTCCGCACGGCCGCGTCCTCCGCGGCGTTTTCCCGCCACGTCGTTTGCGTGTATCCCCCGTGCTCGCGGGGCTGGCTGTAGAAACCGAGGTCGTCAACCGAAAAATTCCGGCTGGAATAGTCATACGTGCTGAAGAGGAGGAGATGGTCCCCCCCGATCCTGCCGAGCGCCATCCTGCCGGCGGTGCCGTCCGCCCTTCCGGAGATGCCGGACCGTTCCGACGGCCGCGAGAAGGCCAGGTATCCGTCCGCGAGCCAGGTGTCGTCATCAAACCTGAGGCGCCAGTCGAACCCGCCGCTGAGGGAGGGCGCGTTGAACTCCTTCATCGCGCCGGTGGCCAGGAAACCGACCCTCGACGCGTCGCCGATGTCCTGCGACACGCGCACGACTGAATACCCCGCCCTCGGCTCCACCACGAACGGCGCACCGGGATTTCCGAACCGGTCCTTCTCGACCGCGTTTTCCTCGTCGGTGAGGGCGGAGATCGCCCCGAAGGTCAGGCCGTCTTCGGTCCGCCCGGTGAGCTTCGCGGCCCCGAGGATGGTTGTGGTCCGGGGGTTTTCTTCATAGACGAAGCCGGGGGACGGCGGCCGCGAGAGCGTGGGCTCCCTGCCGATCCTCCGCGAATAAAACAGCTTCATGTCCCGGTTGTCGAAGGCGTTGCCGAAGGTGAAGAAGGACGAGCCCTCCAGGAAGAAGGGCCTCTTTTCGGGATAGCTGGTTTCGAAGACCGTGAGATTAAGCACCGCCTGGTCCACCTCGACCTGTCCGAAGTCCGGGTTGACCGCCAGGTCGAGCGTCACGTTGTTCGTGATACCGTACTTGACGTCCAGACCGAGCGTGCCGTTCAGTTCCTGTCGGGCGGGAAACGGCGCCGGCTCGGCAAAATGTCCGAAACGGGAAACCTGGTAGGGAAGAATTTCGACGTGCAGCGGGGGGGAAATCTTCGTCATGCCGGAGAGGTGCCCCATCCGGGAGACGGACGAGATCACGCCGGGCTGGGTTTCGTTCCTCGGGACCAGGACCCACTCGTCCGTTTCGTTCTTCCGGGCGATGTACCTCCGGAAGTTCGCCCCCCAGACGTATTCGCTGTCCTGGAGCGAGAAGCGCAGCGCGCTGAACGGGATCTTGAATTCCGCCCCCCATCCCCCGGGGGTGACGGCCGTCCCGGCGTCCCAGACCGCGTCCCACTGGACGTCGTACACGAGGCCGTCGTACGAGAAGACTCCGTCGGACTGCACTCCCGACGCGGTGACGCCGAAGAGAAATGCCGTCGTGTGGGCGTGGTAGGAATCGATGATCACCGAGACCCGGTCCGATTGCGCCGTCCTGTC
>DATDQD010000304.1:0-20060 GCA_035292425.1 Bacteroidota bacterium | reverse complement strand
GGGCCTCCCGGAACATGGCGACCGCGCCGGGGAAGACCCCCGATTTGCCCGTGAGGGGGAAGGAGCCCGCCTCGACGTGCCGCCGCTCGTTGTCCAGGCCGCGGATCCGGATTCGGCCCGTGGATGGTCGTTCCTCGTTCGGTTCCGTGGCCGTCACAACGTTTCTCCTGCGTGATGAAAGATTAATTTACGCCGGAACCCCGTGACTGTCAAGCCGCCATTGCATCTTCGCGCCTTTTTCCCTATTTTGATGCGATAACTTCCGAAAGTTGTCAGAATCCCGCGGTCATCGCTGATCCGCGCCGGCGGGCCTGTGCCACCGGTCCCTTAAACCTTTGACATTCACGACTGTCTAAATCTGCGGAATCGCGGGTTCCGCTTCCGCCGTTCAACGGCGATGCCGCCTTACAGAATAGTACAGCCTAAATCAATGAAAAAACGAATATTCGTCATCCTCGGGGCCCTTCTCGCGGGAGCGGCCGGTTATTATGTCATCTGGGGATCCGACGACACCGAGTACACCTACAGGACCGAAGCCGTCTCGCGCGGCGAGATCGAGAAGGTCGTCAGGGCCACCGGGACCATCAACCCTCTCCAGACGGTCAAAGTCGGGAGCCAGGTGTCGGGCACCGTCTCCAGACTCTTCGTGGATTTCAACTCGGTGGTTACGCAGGGACAGATCGTGGCGGTCATCGACTCGACCTTCCTGAGCGCATCGGTCCGCGAGGCGGAGGCGAATCTCCAGCGGTCGCGCGCCCAGCTGAACGAATCTGAACGGTCGCTGAACCGGACGAAGGAACTTTTCGCGAAGGATCTGGTCTCCCAGGCCGACCTCGACGCCGCGCTCACGACGTACGAAACGAGCGTCGCCCAGATGAAACAGACGGAGGCCGCGCTCGAACGCGCCAGGGTCAACATCCGGTACGCGGTGATCCGTTCGCCGATCGACGGGATCGTCATCTCCCGCGACGTGGATGTCGGCCAGACCGTCGCGGCGAGCCTGTCGGCGCCCCAGCTGTTCGCCATCGCCAACGATCTGAGCAGGATGCAGGTCGAGGCGAGCGTCGACGAGGCGGACATCGGCCAGATTTCCGCCGGTCAGACGGCAACCTTCACCGTCGATGCTTACCCGGAGGAAAATTTCGCGGGTAAGGTCGCGCAGGTGAGGCTCTCGCCGATCACCGTTCAGAACGTCGTCACCTACACGGTGATCATCGACGTGCCCAACCGCGACCAGAAACTGAGGCCGGGAATGACGGCCACCGCCTCGATCATGATCGACAGGAGAGACGACGTCCTGAGGATCCCCGCGGTTGCGCTCAGGTTCCAGCCTCCCACGGAAGTCCTCGAGGCATTCAATAAGGAACGCGACGCCGATTCGTCGGCGAACGACGGGACGCAGGCCGCGGAAGCAGGCCGCGGCAGCGGGGCGCAGGCCGGGCAGGCGGAGCCGGGAGAACGCACAACATGGACCGGGCGCCAGGACCGCAACGGCATGCCGGACACCGCGCGCCGGAGCCGGAACGGCGATCGACCGCGTCGCGCGGGCGAAGCGGAACCCGAACGAAGCGAACGCCGCCGGGATCGTTCCCAGGACGGCCCGCGGGGCGGCCCGGCCCAGGGTGGATGGGAGATGGGCGGAATGCGCCGTGCGGTCTTCGCGAGTGTCTGGGTGATGGGCGAGGATGGAAAGCTCTCGAGGGTGCAGGTGAGGACCGGGCTGACCGACCAGCGGTATGTTGAACTGGTGGGGGGAAAACTTCAGGAGGGGAACAACGTGGTCCTCGGCGTAAATGCAGGCGATCGCAACAACCCGGCCCAGCGCTCCACGAGCCCGTTCCAGCAGCAGATGGGCGGCCCCGGAGGCGGCGGCCGGAGGGGACCATAAAAATGCGATATATTGAAATCCTGCGCATCGCGTTCGACGCGCTGGTCAGGAACAAAATGCGGTCGCTCCTGACGATGCTCGGCATCATCATCGGCGTCGGGGCGGTGATCGCCATGGTGGCGATCGGCCAGGGCGCCCAGGCAGAGGTCGAGGCGCAGATTTCATCGCTCGGGACGAACGTGCTGATGCTTTACCCAGGCAGCATGAGCCGCGGCGGCGTCCAGGGGGGCGGCGGGACCGGCATGGCGCTCACGGAGGACGACGGGCATGCCATCAGGACACAATATCCGGCCGTTGCCTTCATCAGCCCGATGCTCCAGACCGGCGCCCAGATCATCAAGGGGAACATGAACTGGCAGACGAGGGCGTACGGGGGCTCGCCCGACTATTTCGCCATCCGCGACTGGCAGATCGACAGGGGGGACTTTTTCAGCGACCAGGACGTCCGCGCCGCGACGAAGGTCTGCCTCCTCGGCAGGACGATCGTGGACCAGCTCTTCGCGAACGAGGACCCGGTCGGCCAGACCGTGCGGATCAGGAGCATCCCCTTCAGGGTCGTGGGGACGCTGATGCCCAAGGGACAGAATATGATGGGACAGGACCAGGACGACCAGGTCATCGTTCCCTATACGACGCTCGAAAAACGGCTGCTGGGACATGCCCATTCGTGGGGCTCCCTTGTCGGGGCCAGGAGCAAGAACGACATCGACAACGCCGTCACGCAGATCTCCGACCTCCTCCGCGTCCGCCACAAGCTGGGGCCGATGGACGAGGACGACTTCACGATCCGGAGCCAGACCGATATCGCCACGGCGCGCAACGAGGCCTCGAGCACCATGTCGATGCTCCTGGCGAGCATCGCGGCGGTGTCGCTCGTGGTCGGCGGGATCGGGATCATGAACATCATGCTCGTCTCGGTCACGGAGCGGACCCGCGAGATCGGCGTCCGGATGTCGATCGGGGCGCGCCGGATGGACATCCTCACGCAATTCCTGCTGGAGGCGATCGTGATGAGCCTCCTCGGCGGGGCGATCGGGATACTCCTCGGCGTCGGGGGATCGCATCTGATTACGGCCATCGCCGGGTGGTCCACCTTCATCTCCACGGGCTCGATCTTTCTCTCGGTGATCTTCTCGATGCTGGTGGGGATCTTCTTCGGCTATTACCCCGCGCGGAAAGCGGCGTCCCTCAACCCGATCGACGCCCTGCGGTACGAGTAACCCGGGTGCGCGCCCGGGGCTCGCCGGCCGGCGGAGAGAATACAGCGGAGAGAATACTCCCCCGGCCCCATTGGATTTCAACTCCCCTTTGGATACATTTCCCACGGAATCCGTTACCCATAAAGTCTTTCGCCCACAGTGCCATTCCAGCTTCGATCCGATTTTGAACCGGACGGCGACCAGCCGGAGGCGATCCGCCAGCTCTCGGAGGGAATCGGGCGGGGCGACCGCTACCAGACCCTCCTGGGGGTGACCGGGAGCGGCAAGACCTTCACGGTCTCGAACGTGATAGCGAAGTTCGACCGCCCGACGCTGGTCATGTCGCATAATAAAACTCTCGCCGCCCAGCTCTACGCGGAATTCAAGGGATTCTTCCCCCAGGACCGCGTCGAGTTTTTCATCTCCTACTACGACTACTACCAGCCGGAGGCCTACATGCCGGTCTCCGATACGTATATCCAGAAGGACGCCTCGGTCAACGACGAAATCGACCGGCTCCGGCTCAGGGCGACCAGCGCCCTTTTGAGCGGGGACAGGAACGTCATCGTCGTGGCGTCGGTCAGCAGCATCTACGGCATCGGGGCGCCCGACGAGTGGCTGGAGCAGATGGTGACCATCAGGAAGGGGCTGGGGATCGAGCGGAACTCTCTCCTTCGCAAACTGATCGACATTCACTATGTACGGAACGATTTCGAGTTCAAGAGGGGGCTCTTCAGGGTCCGGGGCGACGTCGTGGAGATCATCCCCGCGTACGAGAACGAACGGGCGCTGAGGGTGGAGTTTTTCGGCGACGAAATCGAAAAAATATCCCACATCAACCCGCTCACCGGCGATTCGCTCGGGGAAATCGGCTCGGAGATTATCTACCCCGCGAAACATTTCGTGACCTCTCCGGCGACGCTCGAGCGGGCGATCGGGGGGATCGAGAAAGAGCTCGAGGACAGGCTCGCCTTCCTCCGCCGCTCGGGAAAACTGCTCGAGGCCCAGCGGCTCGAGCAGAGGACCCGGTTCGACATCGAGATGATGGAGGAGATCGGCTACTGCAACGGCATCGAAAACTACTCGCGGCACATCGCGGGGAGGGAGCCGGGTTCGAGGCCGGCGTGTCTTTTCGACTATTTCCCCGGCGATTATATTTTAATCGTAGACGAGTCGCATGTCACGGTGCCGCAGGTCGGAGGGATGTGGCACGGGGACCGGAACCGGAAGAACACGCTCGTCGAGCACGGGTTCCGCCTCCCCTCGGCGCTCGATAATCGACCCCTCACATTCGAAGAGTGGGAGGGGATGGTGAAGCAGGCGATCTTCGTGAGCGCCACGCCCGGTCCATACGAACTGGAAAAATGCGGGGGGGTGGTCGTCGAACAGATCATCCGGCCGACGGGACTGATCGACCCGGACGTGGAAATCCGCCCCGTCCGGAACCAGATCGACGACCTGATCAAAGAAATACGCGAGCGGAGCGCAAAAAAAGAACGCTGCCTCGTCACCACCCTCACCAAGCGGATGGCCGAAGACCTCTCGAAATACCTGAGCGACATCGCGATCAGGGTGCGGTACATTCATTCGGAAATCGGCGCCCTGGAACGGGTGGAGATCCTGCGCGACCTCCGACTGGGCGAATTCGACGTCCTGGTGGGCGTCAACCTCCTGCGCGAGGGCCTCGACCTCCCGGAAGTTTCGCTCGTGGCGATCATCGACGCGGACAAGGAGGGGTTCCTCAGGTCGGACAGGTCGCTGATTCAGACCGCGGGCCGGACGGCCAGGAACGCGGCCGGAAAGGTGATCATGTACGCCGACACCGTCACCGGCTCGATGAAACGAATGCTCGACGAATCGGAACGCCGCCGGAAGAAACAGATCGCCTACAACGTGAAACACGGCATCACCCCCAAGACCATCTATAAATCGCACGAAGAGATCCTCGCCAGCACCGCCGTCGCGGACGTGAGGGGAGTGAGGGAGCCTGTGGTGCGGAGCTGGGCGCCGCTGATCACGGAACAGGCGGTCCGCGGCATGGCGCCGGAAGACCGTCTCCGCCTCCTGGAGGAGCTGAGGGAACAGATGGCGACCGCGGCGAAGGACCTGGAGTTCGAGCGCGCCGCCGAGCTCCGGGACGAGATCCTCAAACTCCAGAAAATACAGTAACCGCAATTCCCGCCTCCCGTCAAAGGGAGGCCCATGAAATTTGCCCGGTACCCCGGCTCCATACGAGCCCGGCTGGCCAGTCTGGAAGGTCTGACCGGCCTGGCAGGTCAGGCGGTTCCGGCATCTCTGTCCGAACGATTCGGCATGTTCGGTCTCACCGTCCTCCGCGGCGTGGCGGACGTTTTCTATCCGCCGCTCTGCCTCATCTGTCAGCATGCGCCGGTCGGACCGCGGGAACGGATCTGCGCCGGATGCCGGAGCACCATGCGGAGCGTCGACCCGTCGCACCCGCTGCGGCGCGAGGCGGAGGCGAAACTCACATCCGGCGGAACGGTCGACGGTTTCCTGCCTCTTTTCCTCTTCGAAAAGGAGGGGGCGCTCCAGCAGGCCCTCCACCTCATGAAATACTCGGGGATGCACTCCCTCGGCGCGATGTTCGGACGGGAGATGGGGGCCCGCATGGCCTCCATGCCGGGCTACCGCGCGGCGGACTGCCTCGTTCCGGTCCCGCTGCATTCCGCCAGGCGCCGCGAGAGGGGATATAACCAGAGCGAACGGATATGCTCCGGGATCGGCGAGGTCACAGGGAAACCCATCCTCACGGGCACGCTTCTCCGGAGAAGGAACACACCGTCGCAGACGGCGCTGAAGCTCCACGAGCGGGAGGACAACGTGAAAGGAGCGTTCCGCGTGCCGAGGGGGAGGGAGAAACTGCTGCGAGGGAAGTCGGTCATCCTGGTGGACGACGTCATGACGACAGGATCAACCTTGCTCGCCTGCGCTGATGCCCTGCGTGCCGCCGGGGCGCGCGCGATCCTCGTGGCGACGGTCGCTGTGGCGGACCGGACGTCGTGACGAGAGTCGCCCGGAGAGCGGGAATCAATCCCTCGGAAGGAGGTTCTCGATCCGGCGATCGGCCCAGTCTCCGGACACTTCAATCGAGAGGGGGTCGAAGAGGTTTCCCGACGAGTCAACGATCACCGCCGACCCGGTCATCCGGATCACCGAAATCCGGGGTGGCGGAGCGGACGGTCGGACGAGTCCGTATTTTCGCCGACGTGCATCATCACCGCCTGAAAGGTCCATCCCGGCTTCCCCGAATTCAATGCGGATATATCCGGGGAATTGCACATTGAACAGAGGCAGTGTCTCGTACGGTTCCGTTTGAAAATCCCCATCAGTGACCCTGTGACCCTGACCGTTTTCCAGTTTGATCAGCGGTCCGGAATACATGTTGAAAAACTGCTCAGCCGTATTCCTGTCTATCAATGACCTGAAGAAATGGCGTATGGACCCTCTGTACGCCCGTTCACGGTTCGAGGTCCACCGTTGGGGCTGTTCCGAATCGGCGGCGGAGAGATCTTCGAAATACGGATAAACGACGAAATGGCCGTAGTCTCTTGCGGTATTCCAGGAGAATTTCTCCATGGCGAGATGGAGGCGGTAGCCGAGCGCACGGTTTTCGAGCCGGAGGAGATGGTCCGACCTCGCCACGAGCGTATCTCCCCGGGATTCGAAACTGATCACTTCAGGATTAAGGAGCACGCACTCCCGGGAGAAGGCTGACCGGCCGATGATCGCACGGGTGAAAAGCGCGAGGGATTTCTCCCATTCCATGTCGGGAGTGGAAATGATGTCGACAGGCTCCGTTTCTATAAGGGTCGGGATCAGGGATACGCTGAGTGTCAGAGAATCCCCCCGATGCAATTCGATCCGTTCCTCGTGCGGCAGGAATCCAAGGAGGGAGAAGACGATATCGTAGGCGCCGGCGCGGGGGACGGCGAGGGAAAAATGCCCGCCATGGCCCGTCGATGTCCCGATCGTCGTATACGAAAGGAAGACATTCACATGCTCGAGCGGTTCGCCCGTTTCAAGGCTTGTCACTGATCCCTGCACGATTCCCGCAGTTACCGACTGGGCGTTCAATGCACTCCCGCCGTAGAGTGTAAGGAGGAATACGGCCCCGATCATCAGGACGGGAGCGGCCGTATCAGTGCGCGGTGAAGACAATGCGTTCCTCCCCCGATGGTGTTTGCAGAACGAACTCGTACGTGGAGGTATATTCCCGGCCGGCCGCCGTGCCGGAACCTGTTGCTTGAAAACCGGGAAATGGAAACCGGATGAAACCGTCGACTCCGCTGGCGGGGAATATTCTGTACTGTTTCAGGATTCCGTCATGACTGCATTTATCGTATATCTCCTTCAAGTGCCTCGGATTGACACCCGATGGATGTTCGGGGGGCGTCGCTATTCCTAACCACGGACCACCTCCCGCCCAATCGAACCTCAGATTTACGGCGATGAAAAATGCGCTCTGAGACGCCATGACGCTCAACGTGCGTTCCACCGCGCGTGGTTGGAACTCTCCCTGCGAGGTGTCGGTATTGCGGAGTGTATTGGCAGGAGAAGGATCGGGTCTGACATTATGATAGGATTTTCCCCCCGTCTTCATGGTCAGCCGGATGTCTCTGACAGCGTCGAAAGTCATCGTATCCTCCGACCCGTTGTACACCAGCAGCCAGAGACGGATAAACTTTTCTTCGCCGATGGGCGTGCTCTCGAGAGCATACATGTACATCGTCCTCCCGGCGAACAGAATGCCGACCGGTATCTCCGTCTCCGAACCGTATGCGCACCAGGACCTTTCACCGCCGTCCGGGAAAAATAACGGCGGCCCGGTTGAACCGCCCTCCCGCTCGGCGCGGACCTCCACTCCGGGTGACTGGACAGGACGGGGTGTCAGGGAGATTTCCAGATCGAGAGTGTCGCCCTCCCCGAGGGTCACGCGGCGCTTTTCACGATGAAATCCCACACGGGACACCGCGAGGTCGTAGTCCCCTGGCGGGAGCCGGTGCAGGGTGAAGCGACCGTCCACCCCCGTCGAAGTGCCGATGGCGCTGTTGGGAATATAGACAATCGCGTTTTCGATCGACTCCCCGGTTTCTGAGCTGGTAACGATTCCCCTCACGAATCCCGCGTTCACAACCTGCGCCGCCAGCTCGCTCTTCCAACATTGCGGGAGGAGGAGCAAAATGGCGGACATCAGCACGATCGTCCGGGAGTTAATGGGCGGTGAAGACAATGCGTTCCTCCCCCGATGGTGTTTGCAGAACGAATACATACGTGTATGTATATGCCTCGCCCATCGCCATTGCGGATTCCACCGCATGAAAACCGGGGAGTGGAAACCGGAGCACTCCATCGACCCCGCCGGCAGGAAAGATCCGGTACCTCCCGAGGGTCCCCCCGTGTGTGCATTTGTCATAGACGTCCTTCAGGTGCCTGGGATTGACTCCCGCCGGATGTTCCTGTGGGTTCAGCCAACCGAGCCAGGGGAAGGGGGCAGCTCCAAAGGTGGCCGCAGCAAGGTCGAACCGAAAGGCCGCATCAATAAAGAAGGTGCTCTGGGCAGCCATCACGCCCAGCGTGCGTTCCGCGGGTGGGAATTGCATGCCGGCCGTTATGCTCCCGGTCTCATCGCCCGTACTCCCGGCGGGCAGATTCGGCCGGACATTGTGATAGGTCTTCCCCCCGGCCTTCATGTCCAATCGAATGTCCCGTCCGGCATCGAAGGTCAGCGTATCCTCCGAGCCATTGTACACGAGCAGCCAGAAACGGATGTCCTTTTCCCCGCCTTCCATGGCGGTTTCGAGGGCATACATGTACATCGACTTCCCGGCGAACAGGATGCCGATGGGTATCTCGGTCTCCGAGCCGTACGCACACCAGGACTTCTCACCCCCGTCGGGGAAAAACAGGGGTGCAGATGCAGAAACGGTTTCCGGTCCGGAGAACACTTCAATCCCGGGAGCCCGGACAGGTCGGGCGGTGAGCGGGATAACAAGGGTCAAGGAATCATCCTCACCGAGCGAGAGATGGAGTTTCTCGCGAAGATATCCGACGCGTGACACGATGATATCGTACTCTCCTCCGGAGAGCCGGGGGAGCATGAAGCTTCCGTCCGCACCGGTCGATGTGCCGATACCACTGTTCGGGATATACACGATGGCATTGTCGAGGGGTTCGGAGGTAGAGGAATCAATGACAACACCGGTAATGACGCCGGCGCGTTGTTGCGGCCGGGAGATCGCAACCGTCGCCTGGGCGAGGACAAGGATGACGCAACTTGCGAAGATGGGGCGGGGGAGTTTCAATCCTGCCTCAGGGTGTTATGGACACCCGGAAAGTAGACAAATCGGGCTCCCCTGTCAAGCCCGGGATTGGAAGTTTTACGGGATCTTCTTACATTGCTTCACCTCTTCGATTTTTCGGTATTTTTCCGGAAATTTCCGCCTTTTCCCTTTAATTATCAAGAATTTGGAGACCACCATGGCTGTCAAAGTCGGTATCAACGGGTTCGGCAGAATCGGGCGCAATGTGTTCCGCGCCGGGATCGGTTCGCGTGAATTCGAAATCGTCGCAGTGAATGACATCACCGACGCTAAAACCCTCGGGCACCTCCTGAAGTATGACTCGGTGATCGGCAACTACTCCGGGAGCGTGGAAGTGAAAGACACCACCATCGTCGTGGACGGTAAAAATCTCAGGGTCCTCTCGGAACGCGACCACACGAAGCTCCCCTGGAAGGACCTCGGCATCGATATCGTCATCGAGTCCACGGGCCTGAAACACTTCACCGACCAGGACGCCGCCCGAATGCACATCACGAACGGCGCGAAGAAGGTCGTCATCACCGCGCCGGCGAAACAACCCGATATCACGCTGGCGATCGGCGTCAACGACGAGATGTACGACCCGAAGAAACACAACGTGATTTCGAACGCCTCCTGCACCACCAACTGCCTCGCGCCGGTCGCAAAGGTCCTGCTGAAGCATTTTGGCGTGAAGAAGGGGATGATGACGACGATTCATTCGTACACGAACGATCAGAAACTCCTCGACCTGCCGCACTCCGACCTCCGCCGGGCCCGCGCCGCGGCCCTGAACATGATCCCGACCTCCACCGGCGCCGCGAAGGCGATCGGCCTGGTAATCCCGGAATTGAAAGGCAAGCTGGACGGCGTCGCGATCAGGGTGCCCACGCCGAACGTTTCGCTCGTGGACCTGGTGATCGAGTCCGAAAGGCCGGGCACGAAGGAATCGGTGAACGCCGCGATGAAGGAAGCGGCGGCCGGCCCGATGAAGCATGTCCTGGAATACACCGACCTGCCCCTCGTCTCGAACGACTTCAGGGGGAATCCGCATTCCGCCATCTTCGACGCGGGGCTGACTTACAGCATGGACACCATGATCAAGGTCGGCGCCTGGTATGACAATGAGTGGGGATATTCCAACAGGGTCGTTGACCTCCTGAAGAAGATCATTTCCACGCTCTGATGAAGAAATCGATCGATTCCGTCGCCGTGCGCGGCATGAGAGTGCTCGTGCGTGTGGATTTCAACGTCCCGATGGAGTCGGGCAGGATCACTGACGACATCAGGATCGCTGAATCGCTCCCGACCATCAGGAAGATCATCGCCGGGGGAGGAAAGGCGATCCTGATGAGCCACCTCGGCAGGCCGAAGGGAAAACCCAAGCCGGAATTTTCGCTCAAACCCGCGGCCGATCACCTGGGGAACCTGCTCGGCAAACCGGTGGCCTTTGCCGCGGACTGCGTCGGCGGGACGGCGAGGTCGGCAGTCGCCTCCATGAAGGACGGCGACGTCCTGGTGCTGGAAAACCTCAGGTTCCACCGGGAGGAGGAGGGGAACGACCCGGTATTTGCGAAGGAACTCGCCTCGCTGGGTGACGTTTTCGTCAACGACGCGTTCGGCACTGCCCATCGCGCCCACGCGTCGACCGAAGGGGTGACGCATCACCTGCAACCCGCCGTGGCGGGCTATCTCCTCCAGAAAGAGCTAGATTACCTCGGGAAAGCGGTGGGAAATCCCGCCCGTCCCTACGTTGCCATCATCGGAGGCGCGAAAATTTCGGGTAAAATCGAGGTTATCCGGAACCTCCTCGACAGGGTGGATTCGCTCCTGATCGGCGGGGGGATGATGTTCACGTTCTACCGCGCCCAGGGCCTGGATGTTGGGAAATCGCTCGTGGAGGAGGATAAAATCCCCCTTGCCGGCGAAATCCTGAAAGCCGCCGCCTCGAAAAAATTGCGGTTTTTACTCCCGGTGGACTGCGTCATCGCCGATAAATTCGAAAATCAGGCAAATCGGCGTACGGTACCCGTGAACCGCATCACCGTCGGATGGATGGGTCTTGATATTGGCGATGAAACTATTAGATTATATAATACGGAACTTAACAGTGCAGCGACGGTCGTCTGGAACGGTCCCATGGGGGTCTTCGAGATGGAGAATTTTTCCGCGGGAACCGTCGCGGTCGCAAAAGCGCTGGCCGGCAGGACAGCCGCGGGCGCGACGACCATCGTCGGGGGAGGCGATTCCGCCGCCGCACTAAGCAAGCTCGGCTACGAGAAAAAAGTTTCCCATGTTTCGACAGGCGGGGGCGCCTCTCTCGAATTTCTTGAAGGGAAGATACTCCCCGGAGTAGCAGCCCTCACCGACGCCTGATTCACTCTTAGCGCCATTTTCCATCAGCACTTTCGGGGCACAGCGATGTCATACTATCGTTCCACCGGCGGCGGCCATTATCGCTCTTCCATGTTCGGCGGCTTCAGTTTCTTCCCTCCCGTCATCAAGAGTCTCCTCATCGCCAACGTCGCCGTCTTCGGCCTGACGCTCTTCCTCGGCCTGTTCACCATCGGCGGGTTTCCCATTTCCCGGTTCGTCGGCGAGGTGTTCCCTCTCTATCCGATCGGCCACGGGTTCCAGGTGTGGCAGCTCGTGACCTACATGTTCATGCACGGCAGTTTCATGCACCTGCTGTTCAACATGTTCGCGCTCTGGATGTTCGGGCTCGAACTCGAGAACGAATGGGGATCGAAAAAATTCCTGACCTATTACGCGATCTGCGGACTGGGGGGCGCGCTCGCCAACCTCTTCATCGCCCCGCTCTTCGCACCCGCCGCTCCGACGGTGGGGGCCTCGGGGGCGATCTATGGGGTGCTGCTGGCCTTCGGGATGATGTACCCCGACAGGCCGATCTTTGTCTATTTTCTCCTCCCCATCAGGGCCCGATACTTCGTGATGATGTACATGGCGCTCGAAATCTACGCGGGAGTCTCGTCCACGAGCGACGGGGTGGCGCATTTTGCCCACCTCGGCGGGGCCGCCGTCGGGTTCCTCTCCATCCTCTGGGACCAGAAACGCTTCCCTTTCCAGGAACTCCTCTCGCGCCAGCGCGAGCGCTACGTCCCGACCGAGAAGGTCAACGAGTATTCCGGCGCGAACCAGGGCCGGATCTACGACGCCAAGTACTACGACCTCAGGGAGCGCGACGAGAAGATCTCCCAGGCGCGGGTCGACGAGATCCTGGATAAAATCAGCCAGTCCGGGTACCAGAGCCTCTCGGAATCGGAAAAGAAACTCCTCTTCGACGCAAGCAAGAAACTCAACTGACCCCCGGACTCCGCGCAACCCTCACGCGCCCCGAACGGATTGCGGTCGGGTTGGCCGCGTCGCGGCCGCTGTCACCGCTGTTCCGCCCCATGTTGCTTCTGTTCCAAACCTTGTGGTATATTACCTGCCGGCCACTGAATAGAATCAATCGCAACAATTACAGCCTGTACACCCTGCATGGAAATCAACCTTCCCGTCCTGAACAACGTCCTCGACCCGCTCGCCGGGGCAACTCCCCACGCGACATACAGGGTCGGCGTCAGGCGCCGCACCCGGCAGGTCATGGTCGGGAGGGTGCCGATCGGCGGAACCGCCCCGATTTCCGTCCAGACGATGACCAAGACGAAGACCTCCGACGTGGACGCGACGGTCCGGCAGATCGAGCAGGCGGCGGGGGCCGGATGCGACATCGTCCGGGTGACGGTGAACGACAAGGAGGCCGCGGAAGCCATCGCGGAGATCGTCAGGCGCTCGCCGCTGCCGATCGTGGCGGACATTCACTTCAACCATGTCTTCGCGCTCCGCTCGATCGAGGGGAACGTCGCCAAGGTGCGGCTTAATCCCGGCAATATCGGGTCGGCCGAACGGATCCGGGAGGTCCTCTCGGCGGCGGCCGCGAGGAAGATCCCGATCAGGATCGGAGTGAACTCAGGATCGCTCGAGGAGGACATCCTCGAAAAGCACGGCTACCCCACCCCCGAAGCGCTCTACGAAAGCGCCATGCGCCACGCTGGGATCTGCGAAGACCACGGTTTCCGGGACGTTGTCATATCGGTCAAATCCACCGACGTGAAGCTGATGATCGAGGCGTACCGGCTCGTGGCGCAGAGGACCGACTACCCGCTCCACCTCGGCGTGACGGAGGCCGGCACGACCAGGGTCGGGACGATCAAGTCGGCGGTCGGGATCGGCACGCTCCTTGCCGAGGGCATCGGTGACACCATCCGCGTTTCCCTCACCGACGATCCGGTCAAAGAAGTCGAGGTGGGGAAGGAGATCCTCCGCTCCCTCAGCCTCGCCTCGCGCAACATCGAGCTGATCGCCTGCCCGACCTGCGGCAGACTCGAGGTGGACCTCTTCTCCATCATGAAACAGCTGGAAGAAAAACTGGAGGGGGTGAAGAAACCGGTGAAGATCGCGGTGCTCGGATGCGTGGTGAACGGACCGGGTGAGGCGAGCGAGGCGGACATCGGCATCGCCGCCGGCAAGGGCGTCGCGATACTCTACCGCAAAGGGGTGGTCATCAAACGCGTGAAGGAGGAGGAGATCGTTTCCACGATCCTCGAAGAAGTGCAGAAGTTCCAGCCGGAAAATTAAACCGGATTACGGCAGGTTACGGTAGGCTATGGTATGAACTCCCTGTAGCCATAGGAGCCCGCGACCCTGCTCACGGTCACCCTGTAGGCCACTCCGGGCGTCAGGACAGGTTCGCTGTTCGCCACCCTCACCGCCCCCGCCGGGACCTGGCCGTGCGCGAGCCCGGAGGGGATGCTGTCTCCCCCCGCGGTCACGATACCCCAGACGAGCGTCGTCGGGGCGCCCACCCTCGTGACTCCCACCGCGTAGACCGGGCCTCCCTCCCACTCATAGGCCGGAACCACTCCCGTCCCCACCGAAATCCGGATGTCGCCGCCTGAACTGCCGGTGTCTTCGAACGAGAAGAGGCCCCGCCCGTAGGGAACATCGAAGCTCCCCCCGGCGATCGAGATCATCGCCGAGTCCGATTGCCGCATCCCGGAGCCGAAAAACGTCCCCGCGATCCGTTCCATCGTCACCGACGTCAGCGTCACTGAACCGGTGACCCCGGCGTATCCGAGCGAGTCGAGGTCGGAGAGGGGAATGTCCCTTCCCAGCATGGCCTCTCCGGGGAGATATGTCCGCGTCGAGATGAGCCCGGTATCGGAGATTTCGAGATAGAGAAAATTGAACCTGGGTTCGGGGCCGGCCGGTCCGGCCGGCTTGCCGGCGGTCTGCCGGTACCCGGCGATCTGGAGAATTGATCCCGCGGTGTCCATCCGGGCGATAACCCCGGTTCCCGAGGGCGGCCACGCGCCGGGTCCCGAGAACCCGATCAGCGTGGAATCGTCGACGGTGAAGGAAAGGAATGGAGCGCCGGGCCCGACGTGTGGATCCGGCTCGGTGGAACCGTCCCCGCACGAGAGGGATCCGAAGATCAATGCCGCGGCGACCGCCGCCGCCAGGTATTTCCCCAGGACGCCGGTCGCGCGCGGGATCACGGATCCGGCTCCCGTCAGAACTGCGAGAGTTTCAGCGCGGCGTCGTACACTTCCTTCTCCTGCAGGAGCACCTCGTGCTCGAGCTGGCGCGAGAAGGGAACGGGGGAATCCTTCGAGCCGAGCCGGACGGGAGGAGCGTCCAGGTGCTGAAAGGCGTGTTCGGCCGCGAGCGAAGCGATCTCCCCTCCGAAGCCGCCGAAGAGCGGATGTTCGTGGGCGACCAGGAGCCGGCCGGTCTTCCGCACCGTCGCGAGGATCGCCCCGGCGTCGAGGGGCCGGAGGCTGCGCAGGTCCAGGACCTCGCACTCCACGCCGTGCTCCTCCGCGAGTTTGTTCGCGGCGCGCAGGGCGAAGTGCACCGGCGTACCCCAGGCGACGATGCTCAGGTCGCGGCCCTGCCGGAGGAGGCGGGCCTTGCCGAAATGAACGGTGTGGGTCGCCGAGGGGCGGGGCGACTTCGCGAAGTACTGGTTGTAGAGATACTTGTTTTCGAGATAGATGGTGAAGCCCGGGCTCTTCATGGCCGTGCGGAGGAGGCCGACGGCGTCGTCGGCGAACGACGGCATCACGACCCGGATCCCCGGGATCGTGAGGAAGGTCGCGTCGAGGCTCTGGGAATGATACAGCCCGCCGCCGATGTAGCCGCCCGAGGCGAGCCTCATCACGATGTTCGGCGAGAACTGGCCGTTGCTCCGGTAATAGTCGTGGGCGCACTCGATGACCTGTTCCATCGCCGGCCAGATGTAGTCGGCGAACTGGGCCCCCTCGATCACAATCTTGATATCGTCGCGGTACCGGGAGAAACCGTTCGCGGTCCCGACGATGAAATCCTCGGCGATCGGGGCGTTGAAGATCCTGCGGTTCCCGAACTCCTGCACCATTCCCTTGGTGACGTTGAAAACCCCGCCCTTCTCTTTGGAGGCGACGTCCTGTCCCCAGAGGAAGGCGTGCTTGTTGGCCCTGAACTCCTCCTTCAGCGTCTCGTTGATCGCTTCCCGGAGCGTGAGGAGCGGGGCGTCGGCGGGGATCTCCGCGACCGGGTGGTCCTCGGTCCCCTTCGCGTAGGCGGGGGGGATCACGAACATCGTGGCCGTCGCCGGATCGGGTTCGGGTTCCTCTTCCACCCTCGCTGCCGCTTCATCGACCGCCCTGACATTTTCCTCTTCGAGCCGGGAGATTTCGACCTCGGTGAGGTCATCGTCCGCGGTCAGGTAGTTCCGGAATCGTGCGACGGGGTCGCTGCGGCGGGCCTCCTCGATCTCAGCCGGGTCCCGGTAAAGCTCCTGGCGGTCGGAATTGCTGTGCGAGAACATCCTGACGCAATCGGCATGCACAATCGCGGGGCCCTTGCCGTCCTTCACGTAGTCGAGGGCTCCCTGCATCCCCCTCCAGGAGTCAAACACGTTGGTCCCGTCGACCCGTTCGATCCTGACGTTACCGAACCCGGTGAAATTATCCGCGACGCAGAGGTTGGCCGCGCCCTCGGCCAGAGGCACCGAGATGCCGTACCGGTTGTTCTGGATGACGAAAATGACCGGGAGCGCTTCGCGCGCGGCGCCGCTCACGGCCTCGTAGACAAATCCCTCGGAAACGGAGGAGTCGCCGAAGCTCGCGAAAGCGATCTCGTCCCCCTTGTATTTGCGGATGGCCCTGGCCGTCCCGGCGGCGTGGAGCGCGTGGTTCGCCGTGGAGGAGGAAACGTTCTGGATGCGGATCGTGGGCTTCGAAAAATGGTTGCTCATGTGCCGGCCGCCCGAACCGGTGTCGGTGGCGCGCGAAAGGCCGTTCCTGATCAGCTCGTCGATGGTCAGCCCCGCCGCCAGGCACGTCAGGAGGTCCCTGTAATAGGGGAAGAGGAAGTCCTTGCCGGGGCGGAATGAGAGGCCGAGTATTAATTGAATACCCTCGTGGCCGGCGCACGAGGACTGGTACGACCAGCCCTTCCCCTGCCGGACATAGGAGGCGGCCTTCATGTCGATCTGGCGGCCCAGATGAATCAGCTGGTACCAGCGTTTCAACGTCTTGGAGTGAACGGTGATCCCGTTATCGGTCAGCGGTATAAGCCCGCCGCTTTTCTTCTCCGATTTTACACCCTGCAGTTTTCCCGCCATTCTGCCTTTTTTAATGGTTTTACATGAACCCAGACTTAAATAATAGAAAATATTTTATATCAAGACAAATATTTTCTATATTATCCCTGAATTCGCTCAATTTTCGCCAATCGCACCCCTCGCGCTCAACAACATGTCAAACCCCACCCTGAACGTATTATTCGTCGGAGATATCGTCGGTAAACCGGGTCTCGAACTGGTCGAAACCCTCCTGAAAGGCTTCATCCAGAAATATGAGGTGGATTTCTGCTTCGTGAACGGCGAAAACCTGGTCGACGGGAAGGGGATCAACGAGGAGTACGCGAAACGGGTCTTCGACCTCGGCGTCCACGTGATCACCGGAGGGAACCATCTCTGGGACAACTGGAGCGCGAAAAAGGTCCTGGCCGCGAACCGGAACGTCCTGAGGCCCCTGAACTACCCGGCCGACAACCCGGGAAACGGGTTCATCGTCTATGACCTCGCCGGCAAGGGAAAGATCGGGGTCCTGAACCTCCAGGGAAGGGTCTACATGCAGACGATCGACTGTCCCTTCAAGAAAGGGGAATGGGCGGTCGGGAAGATGCTCGAGCAGACGAAAGTCATCCTGGTGGATTTTCATGCGGAAGCCACCGCGGAGAAGATGGCCCTCGGCTGGTACCTCGACGGGAAGGTGTCGGCCATCCTCGGGACGCATACCCATGTCCAGACCGCCGACGCCCGCATCCTTCCGCAGGGAACCGCCTTCATCACGGACGTCGGGATGACCGGGCCTTACGATTCGGTCATCGGGCTCCGGAAAGACATCGCCATCAAACGCTTCGTCCACCAGACGCCGTACAAGTACGAGATGGGCACCCACGACGTCCGCCTCAGCGGCGTTTTCCTGAAAGTGGACTCCGTCACCGGGAAGGCGCTGAAGGTGGAAAGTTTCATGTATCCGGCATTCTGACAATGGCGGCTTCGATCATCGACGGCCGCGCGATCGCGGACGCCATCCGCGGCGAAGTCCGGCAGGCGTCGGACCGTTTAACATCAACAAGGGGGATCACACCCGGGCTCGCCTTCATCCTCGTGGGAGAAAATCCCGCCTCCCAGGCGTATGTCCGGATGAAGGGGAAGGGATGCGAGGAGGCGGGATTCTATTCGGTCACCGAGCGTCTCCACGAATCGGTCTCCGAGGGCGAAGTCCTGAGAATGATCGACCGCTTCAACCTCGACCCGAGGATCCACGGCATCCTCGTCCAGCTTCCCCTTCCCCCGCATATCCGGGAAGCGCGCGTTATCCGCGCGATCGATTTTAAGAAAGACGTGGACGGTTTTCATCCCGTGAACGTCGGCCGCCTCGTCATCGGCCGGCCCTGCCTCAGGCCGTGCACCCCGCTGGGGATCCAGGAACTGCTCATCCGGAGCGGCATCGAAACCGCGGGGCGGCACGTGGTGGTGATCGGACGGAGCAACATCGTGGGGAAACCGGTGGCCAACCTCCTCCTTCAGAAAGGGAAGGGGGCGAACGCCGTCGTCACCGTCGTTCATTCAGCCGCAGGCGACCTCTCCCGCTTCACCCTCCAGGCGGACATCCTGATCGCCGCGATGGGGAGGGCGCGTTTCGTGACGGCGGGGATGGTGAAGGAGGGCGCCGCGGTGATCGACGTCGGCATCAACAGGATTTCCGATCCGACGGCAAAGTCGGGATACCGCATCGTGGGCGACGTCGACTATGACGGGGTCTGCCCGAAGGCGGGGCACATCACCCCGGTGCCCGGGGGGGTCGGACCGATGACCATCGCGATGCTCCTCGGGAACACGCTTTCGGCGGCCGCCGGGACGCTCTACGACGACTGACTCTCCGGACGCGGAATTCCGGTCGCGCGCGGGTGCCTGCCATCACCGGCGGATCCGGTTTTCCTTGCATCTAGTCGCTTTTTTTAATAATTTCGGTGGAATTTTAACTGATCAGGAACAGCGTGGCTCAGCAGAAACGCGTCGTCGTCGGCATTGACGGGGGAGGCACGAAGACCCGCGCACTTCTGGTCGGCTTCGATGGTGTGATCCTGGCGGAAGCGACCGGGGGAGCCTCCAACATCCAGAAGAAAGGCGTCCCCGAGGCCGCGGAACTCTTTTTCGATCTCGTCCAGAAATGCGCCGAGAAGGCGGAAGCTCCGCACAGCGCCATCGCCCACGTCGTGGTCGGCGCCGCCGGGGCCGGCAGGCCCTCCACCCGGTCCGAACTTTCCGCCGCGATTTCGGCCCTCGCTCAGAAGAATAAATTCCCGCTGTCGCAGGTCACCGTCGAGACCGACGCCCGCATCGCCCTCGAGGCGGCGTTCCCGGGGAAACCGGTCATCGCGCTGATCGGCGGGACCGGATCGATCGCTCTCTACCGCGCCGACGACCTCCGGATCCACCGCGCGGGGGGATGGGGGAGCATCATCGGCGACGAGGGCTCGGGATACGCGATCGCCCGCGACGCCTGCGCCGCGGTGATGCGCCACTACGACGGCAGGTCGGAAAAGACGCTCCTCACGGAAAAACTCCTCGCCCACTTCGATCTCCGGGAGGTCGAGGACCTGATCCCGAAGATCCACGCCGAGAAAACCGAGATCGCCCCGTTCGCCGAAAAGGTGTGCCAGGCGGTCGCCGAGCGCGACCGGGTCGCGCGCCAGATTCTGTTGAAACACGCGGCGGAACTCGTGGAACACGTCCGTATCCTGGCGCTCGCGCATCCCCCCAAAAACAAGCTCCCGGTCTGTCTCATGGGAGGACTGCTCGAAAACGAAAACGAATATTCGAAGCTCGTCCGGGAGAAGCTCGTCGCGACGCTGCCGCAGATCGTCGTCCAGAAACCGAAGTTCCCGGCGGCCTTCGGAGCGGCCATCCTGGGAATGAATGCGTTCCGATAACCTCCTCCGGCTTCTCGCCGGCCACCTTGCCGTTCTTCCGGTCCTGTTCTCCGCCGGGTGCGGGCCGAGCCGTCCTGCCGCCCCCGGTTCATTTGAATC
>DATDQD010000303.1:0-5601 GCA_035292425.1 Bacteroidota bacterium | reverse complement strand
ACTACCCGACCATGACCAACGACTCTCCCGTCCGTCTCAACCGCTACCTCTCAATCGCGGGCGTGACCTCGCGGCGCAAGGCCGACGAGCTGATCGCCGCAGGCCGGGTCATCGTGAACGGCCGCGCCGTCCGGGACCTGGGCACGAAGGTGAACCCGTCGCGTGACGCGGTCTTCCTCGACGGCAAACAGATCGTCGCCCTCGATCCCAGGATGTACATCCTCCTCAACAAGCCGAAGGACACCATCACGACGCTGAGCGACGAACGGGGACGGAGGTCCGTCCGCGATTACGTGGCGATCGACAGGAGGATTTTCCCGGTCGGCCGACTCGACCGGAACACCACGGGGGTCCTCATCCTGACCAACGACGGCGATTTCGCGAACGCCCTGATGCATCCCAGGAACAAGGTGCAGAAAACGTACCTCGTGACCGCAGACCGGGCGGTCCTCCCGGCGGACCTCAGGAGAATGGCCGGCGGGATCGGGCTCCCGGACGGGCGCACCGCCCCCGCGGAGGTCGGCACCGTGCCCGGGACGAAGAACACGGTCGTGGAGATCACCATCCACGAGGGGCGAAACCGTCAGGTTCACCGCATGTTCGAAGCGGCCGGGTATGAGGTCCGCAGGATGGACAGGGTGGCGTACGGCCCCATCACCTACAGCAGCCTGCCGCGCGGGAAATGGAGGCACCTCCTGCCGGCGGAGGTCCGGGCCCTGCTCGGGGCTTCGGGGGCCGGTCCCGCCCCCGGCCGGAAATCCCGGACCGGGCGCGCCCGGGGCCCGAAAGTTTGATAATCGGGCGGATGTTCTTATATTCTGGCCGTACGCGGCCTCGCCGCTCCCCATGAGGACATTCTTCAGTATCATCACGTTCCCGTTCAGGTTCGCCTTCAGGGTCTGCGCCTGCGTCCTCAAGACTGCCGCGCTCCCGGCGGCCCTCGTGTTCATTTCGATCCTCATCCGATAAATTTCAGGCGGAGACATGACCAGACTTCTGAGCGGCCTGCTGATTGTCGTCGCGGCGTCGGGTACGCTCGCGGCTGGAGATTTCCAGTCCTGTTTCACCGATAAGACGCTCCGCGTCGATTACTACCACACCGGGACGAAGGGGGCGGAATCCTTCAGCCTCGACCAGCTCTACGAGGAGGGACCCTGGGCCGGAAGCCTGGTGAACCTGGTGGATACGCTCAACCTCGGCGAGTTCATGGTCCGGGTCTACGACCGGGCAAGCGCGCGGCTCATCTTCTCGCGCGGGTTTTCCTCCATGTTCAACGAGTGGCAGACGACCGATGAGGCGCTCGCGGGGATCCAGAGGACGTTTCATGAATCCGTGCGGATGCCCCTTCCCGGGAAACCGGTCCAGTTTACCATCTGCCGCCGCGACAGCCGGATGGATTACCGGGAACTCTTTTCCGCCGTCATCGACCCGAACTCGCCCACGGCCGTCCACAGGGAGAAGCGGACCCAGGCCTTTCCCGCGTCGTGGCTCAATAAGAGCGGCGATCCCCACACGAAGGTCGACATCGTGATCGTCGGCGACGGATACCCGGCGGGGGAGATGGACAAGTTCCGGACGGACGCGAAGCGCTTCAACGATGTCCTGTTCTCGACGGAGCCGTTCAAGTCGCGAAGGGACGATTTCAACGTCCGGCTCGTGGAGGCCGTTTCGGCGGAATCGGGCATCGACAAGCCGGACAGAAACGTCTGGAAGGACACCCCGCTCGGCACGATGTACAACACCTTCGGCTCGGCGCGCTACGTGCTTACCACGGAAAACCGCGCGCTCAGGGACATCCTCGCGGCGGTACCATACGATTTCGTGATCATCCTGGTGAACGACGACCGCTACGGCGGCGGCGGCATCTATAACCTCTACACGACGTGCTTCACGAAAACCGACAAGCCCGGGATGGAATGGCAGATGGAGTACGTCTACGTCCACGAGTTCGGCCATTCGTTCGGGGGCCTCGGCGACGAGTATTACAGCTCGCAGGTGGCGTACAACGAGTTCTACCCGAAGGGCGTCGAGCCGTGGGAGCCGAACCTGACCGCCCTGACCGACAAGGATAACCTGAAATGGAAGGATTTCATCGCGCAGGAGACCCCGCTCCCGACGCCGTGGGACAAGGTAAAATACGACAGCCTCGGGAGGGAACGCGCGAAGCTCGACAGACTCGCGAGCGATTACTACGAAAAACGGGAACCCCTCCATAAGGAAGAGACGAACATCCTGAAGAACCACCCCCTCGCGGGGAAGGTGGGGGCCTTCGAGGGCGCGGGGTACGTCTCTGAAGGCATTTATCGGCCGGCGATCGACTGCCGGATGTTCTCGCTGAGCCTGGTGGATTTCGACCCGGTCTGCGCCAGGGCGATCGGCCGGGTGATTGATTTTTACAGCAACTAAACACTGAGAGGAACGGATGCGTATTGCCAGAAGCGTTTCCCGGTTCATTCTGCTGTCGCTGCTCCTCGCGGCGGCTTTCCAGCTCTGCGCGCAGGAACGGACGAAGGAATTCACCGTCGACGACATTTATGCCTCCAGGAAATTCTCGTCCGGCGGGTTCCGGAGCATACGGTGGTTCGAGGGGGGGAAGGCGTCCGCCTACCTCGCGACCGATACCGCCGCGAAGTCCACGGACATCTGGCGTTACGACATCGCCACCGGCGACACCTCACTCCTGGTCCGCGGCGTAGATCTTAAAACCGCCGGAGCGGACACGGCGATCTCGATCCAGAATTTCACCTTTTCCCCCGACGAGAAAAGCGTCCTCTTCACCGGCACGCTGGCCGCGCGGTCCCTCAAGACCGGGGGCAACTTTTACATCTATGAGAGGAAAAACGGCGGATTCCGCCAGCTGACCAATACCACGGAAAACCAGGTGAACGTGAAGTTCTCCCCCGACTCGAAAAAAATCGGTTTCGTGAGGAACCAGAACATCTTCATGATCGACATCGAAACGGGGGAGGAAACGAGGCTGACCTCCGACGGCGCCGAGCACGTGCTCAATGGGAACTTCGACTGGGTCTACGAGGAGGAATTCGGGGTCATCGACGGCTGGCAGTGGTCGCCGGACAGCCGCACGATCGGCTTCTGGCAGCTGGACGAACGCCGCGTTCCCGAATTCCCGATCGTGGATTTCCTCCCCCTCCACCAGGAGGTGAAATCCATGCGGTACCCGAAGGCCGGCGATCCGAATTCGATCGTGAGGGTCGGGCTGGTGGACGCCGCGCCGGCACCGGGAGGGTCGAACGGCGCCGGCGCGACCGTGCGATGGCTCGACATCGGCGCCCCCGCCGACTCGACCCAGGACGTGTATATACCGAGAATCGGCTGGACCCCCGACCCGAACGTGCTCTGGGTCCAGCGGCTCAACCGCCTCCAGAACAAACTCGACCTCATCTTCTTCGACCTGGAATCGGGGTCCTCGAGGGTCGCCCTGACCGAGGCGTCCGACACCTGGGTGGACATCAGGGACGACCTGACCTTCCTGAAAAAATCGGACCGTTTTCTCTGGTCGTCGGAGAAGGACGGATATCTCCACCTCTATATTTACGACCTCCAGGGAAATCAGGTCTCCCAGCTCACACAGGGCAAATGGGATGTCGACAACCTGGCGGGGGTCGACGAACAGAGGGGGGTGGTGTACTTCACGGCGGGCATCTCATCGCCGAGGGACCGGGACCTGTATTCGGTGCGGCTCGACGGCACGGGTTTCAGGATGATCACGCGCGGGCAGGGATCGCACAGCGTAAATTTCTCCCCCGATTTCAGGACGTACCGCGACTCGTACTCGGACGCGAACACGCCGACCAGGACTGCGCTCCACAAGTCGGACGGCACGCTGATCCGCGTCCTCTCCGACGGCAGGATCAGGGCTCTCGACGAGTACCGGATCAGCCCGAAGACATTCTTCACGTTCACGACGACCGACGGCGTGGAACTGAACGGGTGGATGATCAAGCCCCACGACTTCGACCCGTCGAAAAAGTATCCCGTCCTGATGAGCGTGTACGGCGGACCGGGGTCGCAGACCGTCCGGAACTCCTGGGGCGGAGCGGATTACCTCTGGTACCAGATGCTCGCCCGGAAGGGGTACATGATCGTCAGCGTCGACAACCGCGGCACCGGCGCGCGCGGGAAGGCCTTCAGGACCGTGACCTACAAAAACCTCGGCAAGTGGGAGACGAACGACCAGGTGGAAGCGGCGAAATACCTGGCGTCGCTCCCGTACGTCGACGGTTCCCGGATCGGGATCTGGGGCTGGAGCTACGGCGGGTACATGGCGCTCATGGCGACGACGGTCGGGGCGGATGTGTTCAGCGCGGGGGTCTCGGTCGCCCCCGTGACGAACTGGAAATTCTACGATTCGATATACACGGAGCGGTACATGCAGACACCCTCGCTCAACCCGGACGGCTACAAGGATTCGGCGCCGGCCGAGCACGCCGCCAAACTCAGGGGCCGGCTGCTCGTGGTCCACGGCACCTCCGACGACAACGTCCACTGGCAGAATACGGTCACGATGGTCAACGAGCTGGTCAAGGCGGGAAAGCAGTTCGAAACGGCGTTTTACCCGGGCGGGATGCATGGGATCGGCGGCGGGAAAACGAGGGCGCAGCTGTTCACGAAGATTACAGACTTCATTCTCGCGAACCTCTGAGGTCCGAATCCCATGACGCGCCGCACCGGCAACTTTATCGCGTTCCTGCTCCTCGCCTGCTGGCCGGCGGCGACGGCGCAACTCCTGACGTGGAACGACATCAGCGGTCCCCCCGGCTTCGAACGGCTGTACGAGCTCGGCGACGGAACGCTGTACGCCACCGACCAGGACGTCCTCTACCGTTCCTTCGACGGCGGGGTTACCTGGGAAAACTTCCCGAGACCCGGGGGACCGATCCTCGAGTTCGCGGCGCGCGGATCCGTCACCGTGCTGGCGATACAGAGGAATTTCGTCAATTACAAGCAATATTTCCTCTCGGCCGACCGGGGAAACAGCTGGACGAGGATCTACACCGAGGCGAACCCGGTGCATACGAACCTGATGCTCTCGGCGGACGGGACGCCGTATGCCCTGTATCCGGCCGGTTCAAAGTTTGCAGTCGAGCGATTCGTGAATGGTCTCTGGGAACGGATGGGCGTGCCATCGGGCGTTTTCAGCGTCGCGCCGCCGAGGCTATGGACCGTTTCGGATCTGGACGATTCCGGGACCTTCTACATCGGCAGCACTGCCGACGGCATCCACTCGTCGCGGGACAACGGCCGGACCTGGACGAAGGCCCTGCCGTACCGGTATGTTTCGTCGATCGCCTTCGCCCCCGGAGGGCGCGTGGCCATCGCGACGACGCCCAACGGCCGGACCGTGGGCGGCGTCTTCGTCTCCGACGACCGGGGGGCCACCTGGAATCTCGCCGGCCTCACCGACGTCTACATCCTCGGCTTCAAATTCAATGCCGCCGGCGACCTGCTCGTGCTCGGCAACTGGACCATCGGGACCGCCGCGGGGATCTACCGGCTGGATGCCGGCGCCGCCGACTGGGACAGCACGGAACCGTTTGATTTCGATTACAATACGCTTCACGTCACGGCGGCGGGGAAGTA
>DATDQD010000302.1:0-4400 GCA_035292425.1 Bacteroidota bacterium | reverse complement strand
GAACTTCTTGTTACGCCTTTTCCGGATCAGGATGACGAGGTAGACGAGCACCACCAGGACCAGCGCGCCGATCAGTATGACATTCAATCCAAGAAATTCGGAGCTGCCCATCGGTCTCTCCTCTCAGCGGGAACGGCCCTTGCCGGGGTCGGGGTGGGGGTCGGGATTCACGGTGGCGCCGGGGTCGGGCATCACGGTGATGTCTGCGTCAGCCGGCGCCCCGGGGGGCTGGGTATCTGGTGGCGAATGGCCCCGGCGTCCCGACGAAAGTGCATCGCGCGGAGCTGCCGGGGAGCGGAATCCTGTCGCGGCGCGGCGGGATCTCCCGGGGGGCAGGCCGGGGTCGCCGTAGAGCCTGAGATTTTCGATGGCGATGCTCGCCGCATCGGCGAATGACTGGACAATCTGTGCGTCTTCTTCGTGGAATCCGGGATGCCGGTTCCGGGCGACTGCCAGGATGCCGTACGTCGATTGACGCCCCCGGAGGGGAGCGGCGATGATGTGTTCGATCTCCGGTTTCATCCCGGGAGGATAGACTGAGCGGGGATCCTGCTGGGCATTATTGACCATCACGGTTTCTCCCGATATCGCCGCCGAACCGACAATGCCCTCGCCGAGCGTCAGCGGAAGTTTTCCCAGGCGGCGCGAAAACGGCGTCAGCTTCGAAACGGTGTGGGGACGCAGGATTTTTTCGTCTCCCTCGAAGACATAGACACCGGCAAGGTCATGGTCGACAAGCCTGCCGATTCCCTCGGATATGCGTTTGAAAATGGTCCGCAGGGATCCGCTCCGCAACACGGAACTGTTGATTTCCTGAAGTGTTTCCAGCCGCACGGCGTTCCGGTGGACCTGCTCCTTCAGCCGTTCGATCCGTTTCCCGGCCATCTGGTTCTCCTGCACGGGGTGAACATCGCTGATATCACGGACCGACGCCAGGAAAAGACCCGTCACCTCATGGAGAGGCGAGATCGCAAAGCTCAGGGCGAAGGGACGGTCGTCATCCCTTTCCAGGACGACGAGGAGATGCGCGGGCGCGCCGGTCCGGACGACACCCGCGAGCGCCCCGGCGAGACGCAGATTTTCCTCCTTACCGAGCCACGGGTAGGGAGGCGCGATCCCGATCATATCGCCGGGATGCAGTCGGGCCATGCCCGCGAGGGCCGGATTCGCGGATATGATGATCCCCTTCGCGTCGACGACGCAGAGGCCGTCCCGGACCGAGGCGAGCAGGGTTTTTGCGTGGGCGCGGTCGGCGAGAACGTCTCCCCACAGGGCGGGTTTGATCTTCACCCTGTTGCCGAGGACGAGTACCCCCGACGGCTCCCTTCCCCGGCCCGCGAAGAAATAGACCTTCCCGCGACAAGTGAAGCTGCGCCCGTCGCGGGTGACGATCGAAAAATTCTTTCGCTGGGGATTTGACCGGGACCGCGGCCGCAGGAACGATGGGGCGAACGCCTTTCCGTCCGGTTTCCGGATCAGTGCGGAGAGCGGTTTCCCGCGCAGACCCTCGGGACGATGAAGCGTCGAGTTCAGGAGAATATCATTGATGAAGGAGATCGTCCCGCGGGCCGAGATGACGATCGAAAATTCGTACACGCTGTCCGCCGCAAGGCGGTAGAGCGCCGAATTCGGGATCCTGGAACTCCGGGCCTGATGAGTGGAGGACATGAAGACGCGCCCTCAGGCCCCCGGCCGCGGTTTCCCTTCCAGCAGGTCGAGGTAATCGACGGCCCGCCGCAGGTGTGGGATAACGATCGATCCGCCGACCGTCAGCGCGACGCTGAAGATGTCGAAAAACTGGTCCCCGGAGACGCCCTCTTTTCTGCACTGTTCGATGTGGTAGGAGACGCAGTCGTCGCAGCGCAGAACCATGGAGGCGACCAGCCCGAGCATTTCCTTTTCGCGCGTCGACAGGGCTCCGGGCTCGTAGGTCAGTGTATCGACCCCGAAAAATCGCTTGACGGCGCGGTTATCGGCGGAGAGAATGCGCTTGTTCATTCTCTCACGGAAAGAATGGAAATCCTGAACACGGTCGGTCATGATATGTTCCAAGATTGATGCTGTGAGGAGATGACGACAGGCCCGGACACGTTCGCCGCCGCGGGGCGAAACACGGTCCCCGTTTCGTCGTATGGTAATATTGTGGAGTGGAGCTGAGGGGGATCGAACCCCTGGCCTCGTGAATGCCATTCACGCGCTCTCCCAGCTGAGCTACAGCCCCAAGTAGAAAATATTCCGTGAGGAAGGTGGGATAATATACGAAGGCGGGCCGAAGGAATCAAACCGCGCGGGGCCCCGGGGCCGGCGCCTGGGCCGGCACCCTGGTTCATTGCATTTCAGGGGGCTCTTTAGTATGTTTTCAGGACCTCCATGAGATATTTCACGTCACTAAAATACCGCTGATGAACCGACCGATGCGCACCTCCCGGCACGCGCCGGGCAACCGGCCCGTTTCGGCTCTCGCCGCCTGCCTGCTGATCGTCATGATTGTCGCGGCGTGGTCGTGCAAGGACAGCATCACCGGCGAAGGTCCCTTCAACGACATTGTGTTCCCGGATTCCAACATCAGCTACAACGCCCTCATCCAGCCGCTCTTCAACCGGGCATGTTCGTTCTCCGGCGGATGCCACGCCGGCGAAGACCCCGCCGCGAGCCTGAGCCTGGAAAGTTACCAGAGATTGACCGAGAGGGTGGGAATCGTGGTGCCCGGTTCGCCGGACGAGAGCATCCTCCAGCTGCGCATCGAGGGGAGGATCACCCCGCGCATGCCGCTCAACAGGCCGGCGCTGACGGAGAATCAGATCCGGGGGATCGCCCGCTGGATCCTCGAGGGAGGGATCAACAACTAGGACCGCGTGGTCACGAGGTGCGGCGGCGGGACCCAGGCCGGGGCGGGCCGGGACGGACGCACTTTCTTTTCCAGTTCGTCCCTGAACAGCCCGATGAAACTCTGCACCGGCCAGGCCGCTGCGTCGCCCAGCGCGCAGATCGTGTTGCCCTCGATGTTGTTCGCCACGTCGAGCAGGAGATCGAGGTCCGACGGCGCGGCCTCCCCCGCCTGAAACCGCTTCAGTATTTTTTCCATCCACCCGCAACCCTCCCGGCAGGGCGTGCACTGGCCGCACGACTCGTGGTGATAGAAACGCGTAATCCTCATGATGACCGAGATCAGGTCGGTGTCCTCGTCCATCACGATGACCCCCGCCGTGCCGATCGAGGTCCCGACCGCCTTCAGCGACTCGGAGTCCATCCGGACGCCCTCGATCTGTTCGCCCCTGATCCATTTTGTTGAAGATCCCCCGGGGATGACGGCCTTGATTTTCTTGTTGCCCGGAACACCGCCGGCGTGCTTGTAGATCAGGTCGGTCAGGAGGGTCCCCGTGGGAAGTTCGTAGACGCCCGGTCTGTTGACGTGGCCGCTGATGCCGTAGAGGATCGTCCCCGGCTGCCGGGGCTCGCCGATTTTCGAAAACCACTCCCATCCCCGCGAGATGATGATCGGGACGTTGGCGATGGTCTCGATGTTGTTGATCGTGGTCGGGCATCCCCACAACCCGTTCTGCGCGGGGAACGGCGGCTTGACCCTGGGATAGCCCCGGTCGCCTTCGAGCGAGTTCATCAGCGCCGATTCCTCGCCGCAGATGTACGCCCCGGCGCCCCGGTGGAGATAGAGCTGGGCGGTATGACCCGAGCCGAGGATGCTCTCCCCGATGTATCCCTTCGCGTAGGCGTCGTCCACCGCCTTCTGGAGCATGTCGATCCACCGGGCGTATTCCCCCCTGATGTAGGTGTACACGACGCTGATCCCCATCGCGTAGGCGGTGATCATTGCGCCCTCGATGAAAAGGTGGGGGTTGAACTCGAAGATCTGCCGGTCTTTGAAGGTGCCCGGTTCGCCCTCGTCGCCGTTCGCGCAGAGGTACTTCGGCCTGTCGGTCTGTTTCGGCATGAAGGTCCACTTCAGTCCGGTCGGAAAGCACGCCCCTCCCCTGCCGCGGAGGTTCGATTTCCTGACCTCCTCGGTGACGTCCTCCGGATTCATTCCCAGCGCCTTCCGGAGCGCGGCGTAGCCGCCGTGCTGTTCGTAGACGTCGATCCGGTGGAGGTCCGGGATATCCGGCAGGATCAGTTTTTCCGTGAATGCTTCCATCGGTCAGCGCAGTTCGTTCAGGAGGTTGTCGAGTCTCTCCACGGAGAGATTCTCATGGTAATCGTCGTTGACCTGGACGGCGGGGGCCGTGCCGCACGACCCGAGACATTCCACCTCGGTGACGGTGAACCTGCTGTCCCCGGTCGTCTCGCCCCTCCCGACGTTCAGCCGCCGGCAGGCATGATCGAGCAGGCGGTCGCCCCCCCGGAGCTGGCACGACACGTTGGTGCAGACCTGGAGGTGGTATTTC
>DATDQD010000301.1:0-10327 GCA_035292425.1 Bacteroidota bacterium | reverse complement strand
TATGCATAAAAAAGTGATGGAAGACACGCCATTTTTGGCGTGATTATTTTTTGCGTTTTTCACCCGATTTTCTTGAATCCAACCCCCCCTATTGATATTTTAGTACCACGTTATACCCATTTCTACCTGCCAGTCAGGTTTCGACCTCGAAAAAGATTTTCAAAATACATCATTATGGGAGATCAGCCAATGTCAAACCGACCAAAAAGCCATGTTATATGGAAGAAGGTTCGTTCCATCGTCATAGTGATGGCCTTGGTGGCAGCTACCAACCTCGCTGTCTCTTATGCTGACGAAAGCACACAAAACCGTGCTGGAGTGAGTGGACTTTCCGGTAATGTGCCTCGCCCTAAGGCTGGCGTGAGCGGGCTGACCGGAAACGTTCCTCGCCCGAAGGCTGGTGTAAGTGGGCTATCTGGCAATGTCCCACGCCCTAAGGCAGGCGTGAGCGCGTTGTCCGGAAATGTTCCCCGTCCTTAAAACTCGATTCCCACACTACTAGAAAAAGCTCCGGCCCCTCAGGGTCGGGGCTTTTTTTTATTCTGGAAAATGGCCGGCGATTTCTGTATTTTGGTGACGGATAGTATTTCGATCGCCACAGAATAGCACCCAGCGGCAACCCCATCCTTGATGCGCCCCAGCAGAGGGATTCTCTCGGCCTCCCTACATCTCATTCTCTTCCTCCTGACGTTTTTTACCACGACTCTCGCCGGAGTATCCTGGGCGAACAGGGATTTCCAGGAGTTGTCGAATTTCGGGTACGGGCTGCCATACTCACTGAGTATTCTCGCGATCCTGGCGGCACACGAATTCGGACACTATTTCGCCGCGAAGTATCACCGGGTGGACACATCCCTCCCGTACTTCATCCCGATACCTCATTTTCTCCTGAATCCCTTCGGTACCATGGGGGCGGTCATCAGGATTCGTTCTCCCCTCACCAGGAATAAGGTTCTCTTCGACGTGGGCATCGCCGGCCCCCTTGCAGGGCTGGCAGTGACCGCGGGGATCCTGCTCTATGGAATAACCACATTGCCGCCGAAGGATTTTATTTACACCTTCCATCCCGATTATCGGCTCATGACGTCGTTCCCGGGCGAAGGTTTCACGTTCGGGAATTCCCTGTTGTTCTGGGCGCTGGGAAAAATCTCCGTTCCAGGCGGGTTTTTCCCCCCTATGAATGAGGTCTATCATTATCCCTACCTCTGCGCGGGGTGGTTCGGATTATTTGTTACGGCGATCAATCTGATGCCGGTCGGCCAGCTAGACGGCGGCCATATTCTCTATGCCCTTGTTGGATCAAAACGGCAGACTTTTGTTGCGAAGGCCTTTTTCGGGACGCTGGTCCTCGTCGGCCTGATCGGTCTCGTACCGTTCATTGATCTGGGTTTCAGGTTCGGTACCGAGGGCTGGCTCGTCTGGGCGCTGATCATGGTCTTTCTTATTAAACTGAAACACCCCGAGGTTCCCGATCTGGAACCGATCGACCAGAACAGGAGGTTGCTGGGCTGGGCAACGCTTCTCCTGCTGATCTTTATTTTTCCCCCCGTTCCATTCATGGAGTGATCCCTGCATGACGATCACTTCTTGACTTTCGGGCAGAATTTTGATAGTTTCATATATCCTCAACCAACAGAGCTCAGAATCCGCGATATATTGATACTTCGTTAGTCGGCTTCTCCGGGGACCGGTCGGACACGGAGACGAAATCACCTCGAACACAGATCATCTTTCACCCGGCCAGACATCGTACCATCGAATGAGACGCGGATTCCCCATCATCATCATCCTTCTGGCAGGGCTGATCAGCTCCTGCGAACGCTCGGTCGATACCCCCCGGGATATCGATTACACCAGGCCCTATCTGCACGACCTTCAAATATTTCCCGAGGCATTCAACACCGACACCATCCTCGTCAATGGTGAAGCGAATCCCCAGGACCTCATCTCGCTTTCCCTCAATTGTATCGTCATCGTGGACGTGGTGCCCGGGTCAGCCCCGGCAACCGTCCGCTACTCGGTGACTCTTCCCGTGGAAGACCGTCTCTATGCCGAAGGCACCCTGAGTAATAATGACATAAGCCCTCAGCCTATCGCGGGGGGCGGCATCTACGCCGGCACCGTCACCTTTACCATCCGGAGGGTCGACATCGGCGATTTCCAATTGTCCGTCGAGGGATTTCATGATCCCGCCTCGCTCTCGAACGTGGTCCGCCGGCAAATCGAAATCTTCCGTTCGAGCCGGGCACCCGCGATTTCGAATCTCTCCGCGCCCGACACGGTGGATCTCCCCCCACCAGGGCAGGTATCTCTGATTCTGATGTCGGTGGCCGCGGCGGATTCCGACGGGCTGGGGGATATCAGGGATGTCTTCTTCCGAAACCTCGACTCGCCGACCGACACGCTGAAAAAATTCTCTCTCTCCGATGACGGCCATCCCACCGGGGTCAGCGGAGATTCAATCGCGAACGACGGGATCTTCTCGATCATCGTCCAGTTGCCCTCCGGGACACCGGCCGCGACATACAGATTCCTTTTCGAGGCCGTGGACCGGTCAGGCCTGGCCTCGAACACCATTCTCCATCCCCTGACAATCCTGGGTCCGGAATGATTTGCCCGCGCCTCCGGAAGGTCATTCCGCTCCTCGCCGCGATGCTGTGGCCCGTCGGGGCATCCGCTCAGAATGTCATTCCGGGGACATTCGACATCGGGAGGGCGTCAGGTGCGTCCGGCCCGAGAATTCCAAGCAACAGCATTTCCCACATCACCATCGGCGACGACAGGACCATCTGGATCGGCACCGGGAAGGGCCTCGCGCGAACGGGAGCGGGCGGAACGGATTGGGAAAGTTTTCGGACCGACCCCGCCTTCGCCAGCGATGGCATCTTCGCGATCCGCTCGCAGGGGGACACGATCTGGTGCTCCACGGGGTTCGAGAAAGAGGTGGATGACGGAAGTGTGCAGACGGGGTCGGGATATGCTTACTCCACAGACAACGGCCTGACCTGGAATCATCGTAACCAGGTCCTGGACGGCCGCGGGGACAGCATCATCGTCTACGGCATCAACGATTCCCTCCGCTTGCTCCCGATCGTCGTCCCCGAGCAGAATGTCACCTTCGACGTTTCTATTTACAATTCCACGGTATGGGTTGCCAGCTGGGCGAGCGGCCTCCGAAAAATCACCGATCTGGAGGACACGACATGGGAACGGATTCTGCTCCCGCCGGACAACCGGAATACGATTTCACCGAACGACACGCTCTGGAGTTATGCGGCGACGGACACCCTTCGACTCCTGCGGATCTTCGAACGTTTCGATCCCAGGAGGAACAATAATTTCCTCGCCTTTTCGGTGCTGGCGGTCGACGACATGACTATCTGGTGCGGGACGGCCGGAGGGGTGAATAAATCCACCGATGGCGGAGTGTCGTGGTCGAAGTACACGCACACGAACCAGGCGTCATCCATCCTCGGGAACTGGGTCATTGCGATCAGGCTCCAGGTTTTCGTTCAAGGCCCGGACACCGTCAGCCGGATCTGGACGACCAACTGGCAGGCCGAGGGCAGGGACGAGCAGTTCGGCGTGAGCTACAGCGACGACGACGGGAGGAGCTGGACGAACCTTCTCCACGACGTCAGGGCGTACGACTTCGCCTTCCGGGATTCGATCGCGTACATCGCGACGAGCCGGGGAATATTCAGGACGTCCGACGGCGGCCGTTCCCTCGACCAGGTATCGGATATCGTCGACGATGACGGCCGCACGAAAATCACTTCCAGCAGTTTTTTCTCCGCGGGACTCCTGGATGATACCGTATACATCGGAACGGCTGACGGCCTGACAAGAACGATCGATAACGATACCCAACCTTTCGGGTCGAGCTGGCGCGTGTACAGGGCGTATCACTCCGTGGGGGCGACGGGTAACTCTTACGCGTACCCGAACCCATTCTCCCCCCTGACTGAGCCCGTCCGCATCCACTATGCCGTCACGACCGGTCCGGCGGGCGGGAATGCGGATGTCCGGATCGAGATATTCGACTTCGGGATGTACCGCATCAGGACTCTCATCAACCGGGCCCCCAGACCGGTGAACGGGGAGTACGATGAAATCTGGGACGGGAGGAACGATGCGGGGGGCACGGTGGCCAACGGGGTGTATTTTTACCGGATCGATGTGGGGTCGGAAGATCCCCTGTTCGGAAAAATTGTCGTGATGCAGTGAGATGAAGAGACTTCTCGCATTCATCGTTTTCGGCGTACTGGTTTCCGCGCCGGCTGAGGCGCAGACCGCCGGCCGGGCCGGCGCATTCGCGCGCATGGGGTTCGGAGCCCGGGGCCTGGGCATGGGAAACGCCCTGACCGCCGTGACCAGCGGCGAAGTGAGCAGTTACTACAACCCCGCCCTTCCCGCATTCGGCACCGTGCGGCATGCCGGGGCTTCCATCGGGGTCCTTTCCCTCGGCAGATACCTGAATTTCCTCTCGTTCACACAGCCGATCCAGCCGACCGGGGGACTTTCCGTCGGCCTTATCAATGCGGGGGTCAGGGATATCGACGGCCGGGACTCCGACGGCGAACACACGGAAATGTATTCGACGTACGAGAACCAGGTCTACCTCTCATTCTCCAACCGGGTCGACAAGAATGTCTCGATCGGGGTCACGATGAAATTGTACCACAGCAAGCTGTTCGAAAGCGTCACCACGACCACGGTCGGGTTCGACGCCGGGATCCTGTTCAAACCCGTCGATCAAATCGCGGTGGGCATCGTCCTCCAGGACATCGGGTCGAAATACAAGTGGAACACCAAGGACGTGAACTCGAGCGGCAAGGAGACGGAGGACAAATTCCCCATGCTGAAACGGCTGGGCATTTCCTACGCGCTGCCGGGAGACGACGCGGTGGGGGCTCTCGACCTGGAGCATACTTCCGGGGGATCGTTGACGTTCCGCGCGGGGATCGAGTACCGGATCGTCGAGCGCTTCACGGTGCGGGGCGGCGCCGACCGGATCGATGCGGGCGACGACGCGACCGGCGTGAAACCGACGTTCGGATTCACGATCGACAAACCGCTCGAGGGATGGTCGCCATCGGTCTCCTATGCCTACACGCACGAATCCTTCGCGCCCCATGGCTACCATATGATCACCCTTTCTGCTATATTCTAGGCCATGAAACCGGTTCGTCTCGGCATCATCGCTATCGCCCTGTTCGTGACAGTCTGTCCCGTCCTGTCGCAGGGCGGCGCCACCGGACTCACGTTCCTGACACTCGGGGTCGGCAGCCGCAGCCTTGGGATGGCGGAGGCCTATTCCGCGGCATCCGACGATCCCTCAGCCGCGCAGTACAACCCGGCGACACTCACCTCCATCGACGCTACCACGATTTCATTCATGCACCGGTCCTGGATCCAGGGGACCGACGCCGAATTTCTGGCCGGCGCGTTCAGCCTGGGCGCGGTGTCCCTCGGGCTTTCCCTCTATTCCGTCAGCACCGGCGACATCGAGGTCAGGGACACTCCCGGCCCCGCGCTCTCGACCTTCACGGCGCGAAACGCGGCGTTCGGCATTTCAATCGCATACGCATTCTCGACGGAACTCTCCCTGGGAGTCACCGCAAAGTATCTGTACGAAAAAATCCTCGTTGATGACGCCGGCGGAACGGCGTTCGACGTTGGCGGGACATACAGGACCCCCTTCGGTGTGAGCGTCGGAGCCTCCGTCTCCAATCTCGGATCGATGAGCGAACTCGGATCCGAGGCGACATCGCTCCCGAAATTCTTCCGCGGCGGGTTCTCCTATGCGGCAAACCTTGCCGATCACCCCGCGACGCTCACCGGGGCGGTCGATATCGTCGCCCCGCTGGGGGACGGGACCTCGCATGTGCATTTCGGGGGGGAAGCCCTTCTGTACGAATCGATTTCGGTGCGCGCCGGGTACCAGACGGGCTACGAGGCCCGGGGATTCACCGCGGGAACCGGCATCAGGCATGGCGTTGTTGCAATAGATTATGCATTCATGCCGACCCGGTACGAACTCGGCGCGACACACGCAATCACGCTCTCATTACGACTCAGATAACGGGATCGTCATCATGACACTCAACCGCACGCTCTTACCGGTCGTTCTGACGGCCGTCCTTTCCATTGTTCCCTGCTTCCCGCAGACGGCCGCCGGTCAGAAACCCGCCTCCGGGACGAAGGCCGGGCTCGAGTGGACGAACCTGGAGTCCGCCGTCACGACAGGCGCCGATCAGAAAAAGGCGATCATGGTGGACGTCTACACCGACTGGTGCGGGTGGTGCAAGAAGATGGACAAGGAAGTCTTCGCCGATCCCGCCGTCTCGGAGATCCTCGCGAGCCGGTTCGCGCTGGCGAAGGTCAACGGGGAATCGAAGGAGAGCATCACGTACAAGGGACAAAAAACTGACGGCGTGGGGATCGCCAGGGGGTTCGGCGTCAGGGGTTATCCTTCGATCATCTTCCTCGATTCGAAGGGAGACATGCTCACGATGATCCCGGGCTTCATGGATGCCGAAAAGTTTCTTCCCGTCGTGATGTTCATCGGCAACAGGGAGTACGAGAAGATGGAATGGGAAGCGTACCTCGCCAGCTACACCGCGTCGAAAAAAACGCCGCAGAATCCGAAATAATTCCTCCCCTCAACCTCCCCGGCTCACTCCGCGTGGTGCCGGTCGGCGTATCCCTTCACTCCCGCCACCACCGCGTCGAGATCGATCATCTGGATGCATTCCAGGTTGTAGGGGCATTCCCTCTTCCAGCAGGGGGCGCACGTCAGGCCCTCCGGAATCAGCTTGATCCCCCGGTCGAACAGGTCGATCTCCTGCGGACACGTCAGGCCGAACCAGACGATCATGTATTTCTTCAACCCGATCGAGGCGTGCATCCCGAACGAATCGCCTGAAATAACGACGTCGCAGAGGTTGATGTAGCACAACCCCCTCCTGACCCCCTCCGTCGTCGGCGTGTTCACCACCCTGTCCCCCACCCTGCGGACGAGCTCCTCGTTCCGCTCGGTGTCCTCGGGCCCCCCGAGAAGGAGGATCCGGAGCCGCGGATCGGCGGCCAGCTCATTGATGAGGACCACGTGCTGGTCGAGCGTCATCTTCTTGTTCGGATAGAGGTTGGAACACCCGGTGTTGAAGCCGACCACGATACGGCCGGCGTATTCCGATCCCCCGTCGACGACCTCCTGCCGGTAGGTCCTGCAGAACGCCTGCTCCGCGGGGGAAAGATTGAGAATGTACTCGTCGCGCCTGCAGGTGAGCCCCATCGCCTCGCTCAGGAGCTGTGTGTTCGGCTTCTGGTTCACCCTGAATTTGAGGTGGTCGCTCAACCCGAGACGGTAGTTGTATTCCGCTTCGCGGTTCAGCGGGACGATCACCCCGTCCGCGTTGAGGCCGTATCCCGCCTTTTTCGTGGCGTTGACGGACATGATGAACGCGCAGGAGTTTTTCGCCTTGTCGATGTTCAGGGCGATGTCGAACTTCCTCGCCCCCAGCTTCAGCCACGATTCGGGTTCCCAGAGGAGGACCTCGTCGACGAGCGGATTGTTGTCGAGGAGCCGGTGGGCGTTTCCGAGGGTGATCCAGGTGATCGTACTCACCGGGTGCCTGCGCTTCAGCTCCGGGAGCAGCGTCGTGGTCACCAGGACGTTTCCCATCGCCTCCAGGTTGATGATGAGGATCCGCTTTCCGCGCGGTGAAGGGTCTGCGCACTCCTCGAGGCAATCGGTTCCGGGGAAACAGGGCTTGTAACCGTGGAAATGCCTGCAATCGGGGATCTTCAGAGATTTCAATTTCGTCGATTTCGCCATCTTGGTCGTTTTCTTCGGCTTCTTTTTCATGTATTACCGGGCGAGTGTGTCGTTGATGGTTCGCTGATGGAGCTGAGTGTACGCAGAATAGACATCCTCCAGGGAGAGGTCGACCATGCAGGGATTGCCGATCGGGCAAAGGGTGTACCCGCAACCCAGGCAGTCGAGTCCGGATTTGACGACGATCGCCGATTCCGTGAAGACCGGTCCCTGGAGGCGCGCCACCGTGGGTCCGAAGATCGCGACCACCGGAACTCCGAGCGAGGCCGCGATGTGCATCGGGCCTGAATCGTTCGTGACGAGGATCGACGATCGTTTCAGCAGGGACGCGAGCTGTTTGAGTGTCGTCGCCGGGGCCAGGACCGCCGCGGGACCGATGGCGTCCCGGACGCTTCCGGCCTCGCTTTCCTCGCCCGGCCCCCAGAGGACAAGGATCGTCGCCCCCTCGCGGTCGCCGATCTTCCGGCCCAGGGCCGCAAACTGCTCCGGCCGCCATTTTTTCGATATCCACCCTCCGCCGGGATTCAGCGCGACAACGCGTCCTCCGCCCGTCCTGCGGGCGAAAAAATTATCCGCGAAGCGTTCCGCGTCGGGGTCGACCGGAAAGAACGGTCTCCCGGCTCCCGTGGGGATTCCGATTCTCCGGAGCGCGTCGAGGTTGAACTCGACGTTATGGACCTCGCCTCCCCTCGGCTCGACGATCCTGTTGTAACAGAGCGCCCTCCAGTTGAAGCGGTATCCGACGCGGATCCGCGCCCCGCTGAGCAAAGTCAGGACGGCGCTCCGAGGATTCCCGAACAGATCGATCACCATGTCGTATCGGTTGCGGCGGACCCGGCGGACCAGGTCGGGGCCCCCTTCGTTCATCGGATCGAATACCAGCAGCGTCGAAACGGCGGGGTTGCCTTCCAGGACGCCCGCGCAGAATTTTTCCGTGAGGAAATCGACCGAGGCGTCCGGGAACGCGGCCCTCACGTCCGGGAGCACCGCGGTGGAGAGAAGAACGTCGCCGATGGCCCTGAGCTTGATCAGGAGAATGCGCTTAACGGGGGGCTTCATCGGGTGAAAAATTCCGCGTGGGCCCTCCGGACGGTTTCCTCGATCACCTCGGCGTCGATGACTGCCGCAAGGGAATTGGGCGACGCTCCGAGCGAGAGAAAATAGACCGGCCGGCTGCCGACCGCCCGCAGGAACCTTTCCGGGACCCCGCACACGTTCACCATGTTTTCCCCCACGGCGCACAGCAGGGCCTTGCCCGGCCGGATCTCGGCGTGGCAGACATCCTTCAACGCTTCGCGGATGTCCTCGGAGGCGTCGGCCGATTTGAGGACGATGGCCACACGGTATTCGGCCGTATTCATGAGCAGCGCTTCCGCCCTCCGCTCCGTGAGCACCCCGTAAATATGTTCCCAGAAAATGTACTGCCCGTGCCGTTTCATCGGGGTCAGCGTGAGGACCGAAACGTCCTTCCGGTAGGTGACGGACTTGACCGCCGGACCGCCGCCGGGGATCACGGTCGACACGCGGGTGCCTTCGAGCGACGGGTCGAGGGAATTCAGTATATCGATCGGGATATTCCTGGCCTCGGCGGGGTGCATCGTGCTGGGGTGGAGGACCTTGGCGCCGAAATAGGTCAGCTCGTACGCCTCGGCGAATGTCAGGTGTTTGACCTGGATCGGATTCTCCACGATCCGCGGATCGGCCGTCAGCACGCCCGTAACGTCGGTCCATATCTCGATCGCCTCCGCGCCGAGGGCGCCGCCGATCAGGGAGCCCGTATAGTCTGAACTCTCCCTGCCCATCGTGGTCCTGTGTCCCGAGACGGTCACGCCGATGAAACCCTGCGTCACGGGAACTTTTCCGGCCTTCAGGAGCGGCGGAACGATCTTCAGCAACCTCTCTTCGACAATGTGCATGATCGGCCTGGCCCGGTTGAAATTGTCGTCGGTGACAAGAAAATCCTTCGAATCGAGCCACTGCGCGCTGATGCCGGTATCGACGAGGGCCGCGGCGACGATCCGGGATGAAAGGAGCTCGCCGAAGGAATAGAACGCATCCATCGTGCGGGGGGTGAGTTCCCGCAGCATCTCCACGCCGGACGCCAGATTATTCAGCGACACCCCCGTCTCCGCGATATATTCGGCGAGGTCTTTCTTGAGGCCCTCGGTCCTGATGAGGCGGTTCACGATGGTGATGTGGCGGCGGAGGAGGGTATCGATCTCCTCTTTCGCGGCAGCCGCGTTTCCCTCGCCGGCTGATTTTCCGATCTTCTCGAGCGCATTCGTCGCCTGCGCTATCGCGGAGATGACCACGACCGGGCTCTTCGGAAGGGAGGCGCGGACGATGCCGGTCACGCGGGTTATCGCGTCGGCGTCCTGGATGGAAGTGCCGCCGAATTTCATCGTAATCATAGGCGTCGCGAGAAAAAATACAATATAGACACCACTCTAAACAGGCGCAAATCGGGTAAGCGGGTGGATTGTCGCG
>DATDQD010000300.1:0-39040 GCA_035292425.1 Bacteroidota bacterium | reverse complement strand
TGCAGACCTGATACTCCTTATCGTCGATCCAACCCAGGACATTCATTTTCAAGAAGATGCGGATTTCGTCAAGCGGTTTATAAGAATCGAAAACCCTCAAGACGTTATCATTGTGATCAATAAGGCTGACCTTTTAACATCAGAAAGGATTGAGTGTCTCCGGAAAGGATTCAGTACATTCCCTGTCGTTGTAACATCAGCTAATACAGGTTTGGGAATGGATGAACTCGAGGGGAAGATTTCGGAGCTTGTGGAAGGATCTCAAAAAGAGGTCAGGGGGGAGTCGATAATGGTCAGTAACCTCCGGCAGAAGGAAGCCCTGACCCAGGCCCTTAGATCGCTTGAGATTGTGCTACAAGGAATCGACGGTGAAGCCACTCCTGAGTTGCTTGCTCTTGACTTAAGAAGCTCCCTGAGACACCTTTCTCATGTAGTGGGACTAGATATCTCCGAAGAGGTCCTAAATAACGTTTTTTCGAGGTTTTGCATAGGTAAATAGCGTGTTTGTTTCACGTGGAACAGCGTTAAATGATCAAAAACGCCAAATATGACGTAATAGTTGTTGGAGGAGGCCATGCCGGGATTGAGGCCTCTCTGGCAGCGGTTAGAATGGGATGTTCAACCCTCCTGGTAACAATGTCCAGGGAGTCAATAGGCAGGATGTCATGCAACCCGGCAATAGGAGGTACGGCCAAGGGGCAGTTGGTCCGGGAGATCGATGCGCTTGGCGGGGAGATGGGTAAGATAGCCGACGCTACCGGCATCCATTTTCGAATGTTGAACACATCCAAAGGGCCTGCCGTATGGTCACCAAGGTGTCAAAATGACCGGGATCTCTATGCCCGTGAGGCACAGGCCAGATTATCCGGCGAACCGGGATTGGACATACTTGAGGATGGAATTCACCTTGTAAATTGTTCGCAGCGGGAGGGGGGTATCGGATATACTGTCAATTCGATTACAACTTCATCCGGTAAGATAATCAATTGCCTCTCGGTAGTTCTTTGTGCGGGGACCTTCCTGAGAGCCCTGATGCATACCGGGTTACAGAGTGTTCAGGGGGGAAGATATGGGGAGACCGCTTCGAACGGCATTACGGGATGCCTCTCAGAATATGGGATCACGAGCGGCAGGTTGAAGACCGGAACGCCACCCAGAGTCGACCTGGATTCCATTGATTTTACAGAGGTTAGCGTTCAGCCGCCGGATCCAAAACCCGCTCCGTTCTCTTTTCAGAATGAGCAAATCCTTAATAAACAAATAGATATGTACTTGACTCATACATCCAAGGAGACACATGACATATTGAGCAGCGGATTCGATCAATCTCCGATGTTTACCGGCCGAATCAAGGGGAGCGGTCCGAGGTATTGCCCTTCGATTGAAGATAAAATCGTCCGTTTCGCGGACAAGGATGCGCACCAGATTTTCCTCGAACCCGAAGGGTATACGACAAACATCGTCTACGTCAACGGCTTCTCCACGTCCCTTCCCGCCGGGGTCCAGGAGCGGGGACTCCGGACGATACCCGGGCTTTCGAATGTAAAGATGCTTCGTCCCGGGTACGCCGTCGAATACGATTATTTTCCGCCCAACCAGCTGAAGCTGACGTTTGAATCGAAGAATATCGGCGGACTCTTCCTGGCGGGCCAGATTTGCGGGACGTCAGGATATGAGGAGGCTGCGGCGCAGGGCCTGATGGCGGGAATCAATGCCGCCCTCCTCGTCCAGGAGCGGCCTCCGTTGATCCTCAGGCGATCTGAGGCCTATATCGGCGTCCTCGTGGACGACCTGATCAATAAAAACGCCGACGAGCCCTACAGGATGTTTACGTCACGGGCGGAGTACCGGCTGATCCTCCGGCAGGATAACGCCGACAGGAGACTGATGAAGTATGGCCACGGGCTGGGCCTGCTGTCGGGGGCCGTTTACCAGCGCCTCCTGCTCAAGGAGGAACTCATCGGGGGTGCGCTGGCGGGTTTAAGGGACACCCAGATCTCTGCGGCCAGGATCAACCCCTTCCTGGATAAATCCGGGTCGACGATGATATCTCAATCGGAAAAAATGTCCCAGGTCCTCCGGCGCCCCGAAATAAATACGGAAGAATTCATATCTTCCGGTTTCGCCGCCGACGTCCCGGCGATCTCGAAAATCCGTTCCCTCGGGAGTGAAAAATTCAGGAGCGAGATCGTCGGGCAGATCGACATCGACCTGAAATACGAAGGATATTTCCAGCGCCAGGAAGAGGAAGTCAGGAAGTTCGAAGTGTACGAAGGGATGCGCATCCCGGAGAACTTCAATTTCGCAGCGTTGAAATCTCTTTCGAGCGAGGGACGGGAGAAAATGAACAGGGTGCGGCCGGCATCGATCGGCCAGGCGTCGCGCATCAGCGGCGTGACCGCGGCGGACATCTCGGTGCTGATGGTCCACATGAGGAAATGATCGGCGCTATTCCACGTGAAGAATCGCTATCCTATATCAAGCAATAACAATATGTTAGAAGAATGACTCCCGCCCAGGCCGGAGAGCTTTTCGGGAGGAACGGTCTTCAGCTCGACATTGAAACAATCGGGAAGCTTCTCGAATTCGAACGGTTGCTCCTCGCGTGGAATGAAAAAATAAATCTCGTTTCGCGCCGCGACACCTCGGACGTTTTCACCAGACAGATAGTCGGATCGGTATCGTTTCTTTTCGGTTATAAACTCGCCGGCGGCTCCACGATCCTGGACGTTGGAACCGGGGGCGGGCTTCCGGGCATACCCCTGGCCATCATCCACCCCGACATCAGGGTCACGATGATCGATTCGATACAAAAGAAGATGAAAGCGGTGACCGACATCGCCGGCAATCTCGGCCTGACGAACGCCCGCGTACTCTGCGGCCGCGTCGAGGAGCTCGACCCGGCCGGGCTCGGTAAGTTCGGAAAGTTCGATTATATCGTGGCCCGCGGCGTATCGTCGGCGTCCCAGATCGTGGGATGGTGCGAGCGGCTCCTCAGAAAACAGCCGGTTGGGCTCAAGGCCGATCCCGGGACCGACACAGGCCCCCGGAAATCAATCGTCCCCGGCTCGTACATCCTGCTCAAGGGGGGTGACCTCAAGGCTGAGCTCGCGTCACTTTCTGAGATCGCCGGCCCGGCGTCAGTTACGGTCCGTTCACTGGGAGTGGAGGGGGCGAAGGATCAATTCACGGATAAAAAGGTAATCATCATCACTCCATGAAAACCGTTATAAAAGAATCGAAGCCGCTCTTCCGCCAGCTGGGGAAACTCACGACGGAGAAAAGGAACCCGCGGAGTTCCGGTATCGACCGGCTTCCGGTCGAAGCGGTTCTGAGGATCATCAGCGCCGAGGACGCGAAAGTCGCAGGCGCGGTCCGGAGGGAGATCCCCCGGATCGCGAAGGCCGTCGGGCTCGTTGCCGGTTCGTTGAAACATGGCGGGCGTCTGTTCTATGTCGGGGCCGGAACGAGCGGCCGCCTCGGCGTGCTCGATGCATCCGAATGTCCGCCCACATTCGGGACCGATCCCTCGATGATCAGCGGCATCATGGCCGGGGGGAAGAAGGCGGTCTTCAGGTCGCAGGAGGGCGCCGAGGACCGGGTCGGGGAGGCAAGGTCGGCCATCCGGAAAGCGGGCGTGTTTAAACAAGACGTCGTGTGCGGCATCGCCGCGAGCCTCCGAACACCCTTTGTCGCCTCGGCCCTGGCGGAGGCAAAAAAGAGGGGGGCCCGCACCATTCTTGTGACCACCAACCCGCGGTCGCTGCTGCGCGAAAAGTCGTTCGTCGGGTTGCGGAAGAACATCGACGTCCTCATCAGCCCCGACGTCGGTCCGGAGGTGCTGATGGGCTCGACCAGGATGAAATCGGGGACCGCGCAGAAGATGGTCCTGAACATGCTCACCACGGCTTCGATGGTCGTTCTCGGGAAGGTCTTTGAGAACATGATGGTGGACCTCCGGCTCAACAGCCGGAAACTGGAAGAACGGGCAAGGCGCGTCCTGATGATTTCGACCGGCGTGGATTACGCCACCGCGTCCAAGAAACTGGCCGCGGCGGGCGGCCACGTCAAGACTGCCATCGTGATGATCAAGTGTGCCGTCGGGGCCCCCGAGGCCAGGCGCCGCCTCCGCAGCGCCGGGGGGTTCGTCCACAAGGCCATTGGGACGAAGAGTTCCGGATCGAAATAAAATCGCCGCCGTACAATCATTCATCCTTACCCGTATGAAACCATCCCCGATCGATCTCGACGTCTATCCTCCGTTTGCCGGCTTTCCCCCCGAAGGCCTGAAGTTCCTCAGGCAGCTGAAAACCCGCAACACCAGGGAATGGTTCGCCTCGCACCGGGACGAATACATCGAGTTCGTCAAGCTCCCGATGGAGTCGCTGATCGCCGCGCTGGCCGCGCCCATTGAAAAGATCGCGCCGGAGATGTACGTGAATCCAAAAAAGTGCATGTTCCGGATCCATCGCGACACGCGCTTCAGTAAAAATAAGGACCCTTATAAGACGCACGTCGCGGCGATTTTTCATCCGAAGGGACACTGGGAGGAAAGCGCGGGGTTCTACCTCCATATCGAACCGGGGGAGGTGTTCCTCGGAGGGGGGATCTACATGCCCGACGGGCAGCAGTTGAAGAAGATCAGGGCGGCCATCGTCGCGAAGCCGAAGGCATTCCTCGGCATCATAAAGAGCGCGCGGTTCATAAAGACGTTCGGCTCGCTCCGGGGGGGACAATTGTCCCGGGCGCCGCTCGGCTATACGCCGGACGACCCGATGATCGAATGGCTGAAGTACAAGCAGTTTTTTATCGCGGTGGTGTGGAAGGAGTCGGCGGCCCGGCAGAAGGATTTCGTGGGCCGAGTCACAGGGGTCTATAAGGAAATGCTGCCGCTCGTGAGGTTTCTGAATTCCGCGTTACATCGGTAGGCCGGCGTTCGCGCCGATCCAGCCGGCCATCGCGTTCACGCCTTCGCCGAACTCCTCCGACCGGGGGAGAAGGCTCACCACCACCACGTCGTCCTCCTCGAAATCGAAAAAATACCCTGGGTAGCAATAGACGCCGGTCTCGTCCAGCAGCCCCTCCGCGCACTCTTCGTCGCCGAGTCCCCCGGGGAGGCGGACGACGGCGTTCCATCCCCCTTCGCAGGGCAATACGCTGCATCCGGAAACACCGTCCAGGCTTTTCCGCAGGAGGGCGAGATTGCCGGCCGTGCGTGTCCGGATTTCCACCCGGACGGTGGCGCCGGCCCTGAGAAGTTTCGGGAGCGCCGCCTGCGCGGGCGTGTTCACGGAGAGATAAATGTCGTTCAGTATTTCGAGGCGCGACCGCGCCGCCGTGAGCAGTTTGCGGTCTCCGCGCAGGGCGATCCATCCCACCTTCATCTGCGGGAGGGCCGCCATCTTGGAAAGACCGTTGAGGAGAAACGTGAGGCCTTCGGACGGATATGCGGGATGAGCCAAGTCATCCTCGAAGCTGTACTCGTTGAACACCTCGTCCACAATCAGCGCGGCGCCGTGACGCGAGGCGATCGCCGGGACTTCCCTCCGTTCCTCCTCGGAGAGGAACATACCGGTCGGATTATTGGGTTCGACGACGAGCACCGCCCTCACCGAGCGGATCATCGCTTTCCTGAGCGACTCCATGTCGATCCGCCACCGGTCGTCGTGGACAAGCCTGTAACGGCCGGTGCGCACGTCGTTGATGCCCGCGAGGTAATCGAAAAGGGGGTAGGAGGGCGTGGGAACGACCACCCTATCTTCGGGATTGCAGAGGAGCCGGAAGAGGAGGGAGTACGATTCGCTGGAGCTGGCCGTGAGAAACAGATCTTCCGGGTCGATTTCAAGGCCCCTGCCGAGATAATACGCGGAAACGGCCTCTCTAGCGGACAGGAGCCCGCGGGGATCCGGCCGGTAGACGAGCGAGTCGGCCCCGGAGAGCGCTTCGAGGATCTGGTCGGCGGGATAGGAAAACCCGCAGGTGGTCGGGTTGGACACAGTCAGATCGATGACGGGCCGGCCCGAAGAGCGGCGCGCCCCGAGTATTTCAGAGAGCCGGTTGGACGAGGATTCCCATTGTGTCCTCCGGGAGAACATGGTTGCCTCAGGCGCTCACCGCGTCTTTTTTCGCCATCCTCACCCTCTCGTTGTGGTCGAGGTATTTCTTCCGGAGACGGAGGGACTTTGGGGTCACCTCGATGTACTCGTCATCGGAGATCCACTCGATCGCCTGTTCGAGCGTGTGGAGCTTCGGGGGCTCGAGCCGGATGGCCTCGTCGGCCCCGCTCGCGCGCATGTTGGTGAGCTGTTTCAGCCTGCAGACGTTGACGATCATGTCCTCGTCCCTCGAGTTCTCGCCCACGATCATTCCGGCGTACACCCTGATCCCCGGTTCGATGAAGAAGGTCGTCCGGTCCTGGAGCTTGAACATCGCGTAGGCGGTGGAACTGCCGTCTTCTAATTGAATGACGGCGCCCTTCGTGCGGCTGGAGAGTTCGCCCTTGTGCGGCTCGTAGCCGTAGAAATTGTGGTGCAGGATGCCGGTGCCCCTGGTCTCCGTCATGAACTCGGAGCGGAACCCGAGGAGCCCCCGGGCCGGCACGACAAACTCGAGCCTCGTGTTGCCCTGGGACTGGAGCATGTTCTTCAGGATCCCCTTGCGGCGGCCGAGGTTCTGGATCACCGTCCCGGTGTGTTCGTCCGGTACGTCGATGATGACGTGTTCCATCGGCTCGCAGAGGACGTCGGCGATTCTCTTGTAGATGACCTCCGGCGCCGACACCTGGAATTCGAACCCCTCGCGGCGCATCGTTTCGATCAGGATGCCGAGGTGGAGCTCTCCGCGCCCGGAGACTTTAAAAATGTCGGGACTATCGGTGAGTTCGACCCTGAGGCTCACGTTCGACCGGAGCTCGCGGGTGAGGCGCTCGCCCAGGTTTCTCGTGGTGACGTACTTTCCTTCCTGCCCGGCGAACGGCGAGTTGTTCACGATGAAGTTCATCGAGAGGGTCGGCTCTTCGATCGTGACGAAGGGGAGGGGGGTCGGGTCCGCGGCGTCGGCGATTGTTTCGCCGATGTCGACGTCTTCCATCCCCGAGATCGCAATGATGTCGCCGGCCTCGGCGGTTTCGACTTCGATCCGCTTCAGTCCTTCAAACGTGTAAATTTTGGTCACTTTCGCGTCTTCCAGCGACCCGTCCCGCCGGATCACCTTCGTCGGCGCGCCGAGGCGGATCTTTCCCCGCTCGACCCTCCCGATCCCCAGCCTGCCCAGGTAGTCGTTATAGTCGATGGTGGTCACAAGCATCTTGAACGGCAGCGTCGTGTCGATCGGCGGCGGCGGGATACTCTCCACGATCGCGCGGAAGAGAGGCTGGAGGTCGGTTCCCTCCTCTTCAAGTTCGGTCTGTGCGATCCCCTGCTTCGCGATGCAGTAGATCGTGGGGAAATCGAGCTGCGTGTCGTCGGCGCCGAGCGAGAGGAACAGTTCGAACACTTCGTCGAGCACTTCGTGGGCGCGCGCATCCTTCCGGTCGATCTTGTTGATGACCACGATCGGGATCAGCTTCAACTCGAGCGATTTTTTGAGGACGAACTTCGTGCCGGGCAGCGGCCCTTCGGCGGCGTCAACGAGCAGCAGCACGCCGTTCACCATCTTGAGCGTGCGCTCCACTTCGCCGGCGAAGTCGGAGTGGCCGGGGGTGTCGACGATGTTGATCTTCACCGTCCACTTTTTGTCTGTCCTTTCGTAGAACACGGCAGTATTCTTCGCGAGGATCGTGATGCCGCGTTCCTTCTCGAGTTCGTTCGAGTCCATCACCCGCTTCACCAGTTCCTGGTTCTGCCGGAAGGTCCCCGTCTGGCGGAGCATATGGTCCACCAGCGTGGTCTTCCCGTGGTCGACGTGCGCGATGATGGCGATGTTCCTGATTTCGTCGAATGTGTGCATGGTCGCTTTCGTTGGTGATGCCGTAAATAAAAAGCCCCGAACCGGCAGCCGGCTCGGGGCGGTAGTTTTTACAATGAGCCGGTCAGTGCTTCCGGTCTTTCAGGCAATGCAAGTCGAACGCCGCCGTGAGCAATGCCGCCACTTCCTCGGGCTCCCTGATCTCGATGTCGGACCGGTGGATCATGTGGATGAGCTTTCCGTCGCGCAGAAGGGCGAACGAGGGGGACGAGGGGGGCATGCCCGTGAAGTAGGAGCGGGCCCGCACGGTGGCTTCCCGGTCGGTGCTGGCGAACACGGTGGCGATGACGTCGGGGCGGACCCGGTGACCCATGGCCATCTGCAGAGCGGGTCGGGCGATGCCCCCGGCGCATCCGCAGATGGAGTTGACGAAAACGAGGGTGGTGCCTTTGGTGCCGGAAAGGGTCCGGTCCACCTCCGCGGAGGTGGTGAGTTCCTTAACGCCGAGTCGGCTGACCTGGTCTTTGATCTGTTGGGATAGAATATCCTGCATTTTGACCTGATTTGAAGAACTTTTAAAAATTGATAACTAAATATAGGAAATAGTTGGGGCGGAAAAAAATGGCCCCCGTGGGGGGCCGCCGGAGGAAAATAACACCGGTCGTTCGAAGTCACCTGCCATTCGAGAGGAGCGTGAGCTCCTCCGTCTTCACGAGCACCATAGCGCCCGGGACCGTATCATCCGTCCACCTTTACGACGCGAAGCCCCCGCATCCCGATCATCGCAAGCCTCGCGCTGATCGCGATGATGAACAGGCCGATGAACGGTCCCAGGTCGAACAGGCCCCTTGTATCGGGCGGCCAGGGGAATGTGATCGTGTTTAAGACGATGAGCGAGGTGCCGAGAATGCCGGTGATCGTGCCCCAGACCTTCCCGAACCGCGCGTCGCCACCGAGTGCAATAGAAAGGAATATGAGGCTGGTGCCGACGAGGAAATCCCACGCCACATCCATCCCCATGTCGACGAGTCGCGCAGATTTTCGTATGGTGTCGTACAACGTGACGTCGCCGGCGGAGGCCGATGCGATGTATTCGGCGATTCCCATCCGGACGGCGAGCTGGATCGAGATCATCGCCGCAACGGTCGTGAAGGCCAGGCAGGCAAAGACGAACGCAAGCTGGTTGAAGGCGCTCTCTTTCGCCGCACCGATCAACCGACAGAGTGCGAAAGCGAAGACAATGGAGAGTATCGGCCAGAGCATGACGAGAGCGTATCCGAGGGTGTCCCCGAGGGGCAGGAAAATCGCCATGATGTAGCAGAGCGTTCCCGACACGCCGCAGATTCCACCCGCGGTCGCGAGTTTATGGAGGGCCCGGTCGGTCATGGCGATCTCCCTTCCAACGCAATTCGCGGGGGGTTAGCGAGTTCCTCCCTGTAGACTTTCCTCAGGAAGCCCGGCACGAGCAGTCGTTCTATCATGCCGGCAAGTCCTTTTCCCTCCCACTCGGTCGTGATTCGCACCGACGATCGCGAGTCGTCGCCGGCCGGTTCGACGGTGAACGTGGAATCCCCTTTTTGTTTTATCCCGGCCGGACCAGTGGAAGGCCTGGCCGGCGGGGACGACGCAGACGCTCTCATCGGGAAGGTCATCTCAGTCGTGCGACGATGTCCGGGATAGGTATGTTCTCCGTCAGCAGCCGTGAAGATTCCGCGCCGAATATCCATTCGTCGAAGAATGTTTTCAGGTCCCGGCCGGATACCTCCTCCGCCGTCCGCCTGAAGGAATCGTAATCGGTTGCCGACCCGGCCGATCGCTCCCGGAGGGCAACAACGATATCGGTGAAGGCGTTCTCCCCGACGAGCTGCTCGAGGACATACAGGGACCAGGCACCCTTCGTGTATGAATGCCGGCCGAGTTCTTTCTCGCCGTAACCGCTGATGGGAGTCGATGCGACCGTCCGGTCACGCCCCGCCCATCGGGCAAATGTCTCCCGGTATTTTTCCATCACTGCCAGGAAGGCCCTGGTTCCTTCGAATTCTCCGACAGCCAGTGCCTGAAAATACGAGGCGAACCCCTCGTCGAAATACCGGCACCTCTGGACGGCTGCGGATGAACGCGGGTTCCAGGTGTGCGCGATTTCGTGGTACACTTCGGGCATTCGCGTGCTGTCCTTGAACGCCGCCCCGGTCTGCAGGAAGTAGAAATCTCCGGCCTGGGACCCCCAACCGTCCGGGATTTCTATGATGGTATATCCCTGGTAAGTAGCCGGCCTGCCAAACCGGTCTGAATAGTACGATATCGCCCGTTTTGCGCCTGTCAGAACGTTTCGCGCGCCCCCTTCGTCGCCCTGGAGATAATATACGCTCAACCCGTCCGCCTGCTCGTCCGTAACGGCGAATTTCGCGACGGCGATATCCAACCTCCCTGTTGGAATCCTGCTGGTAAATTCGTAGGTCGCCGTCGAGTCGGAAACGGTGCGCTTCGTCAATGCACCGCCGGTTGCGACGGAATACGCAGCGGGGACCGTAACGATGAGGTCATAAGTAAAGAGATTGTCGATGCCGCCAAATACACTCGAGAACGACGGAAAGGCGAGCGCGGGGAACGCAAACGCGTCGGGCCGGAAGAGAGAATATTCCTCGTCGATCCGGTCGTGGACGTACGCCATCACTTCGGTGTACCCGAGGAGATAGCCCCCGTATGCCATCTCCAGGACGATCGAATCCCCGGGCAGGAGCGGGGCCGGGAGCCGGACCACGACGCGGTTGACCTGGAGCGTTTTTTCGTCTTCGAACGAGGCGACTGCCTGCGAAAACGTGAGAGGGGATCCCGCGTCATCATGGAGGCTTTCCACGATGAACAGACGGTAGAGGACGAACGGCAGCTCCATGACGTCGGAGATCGTGGCGTTCAGCACGGTAATCCTTGCCTCGCAGGTGAACGTTTGTTTCGAGGGCAGCACGTGCATCCGGAGGCCGAGGTGCTTCACGACCGGCAGTGCATCGCCCCGCGAGGTACCCGTCAGGATGAACAGGGCGAGAAAGGCCGGGAGCAGGCGATTCATGACTCCTCGATCCGGAACACCGGGTTCTCGATGATCCCGAGCGGGTTGCCGAACGGGTCGATCACCGATGCGACCTTGATCCCGCCGCCGACGTCCTGGATGCCGGACCTCTCGGTGGCGCCAAGGGCGATCAGACGCGCGTGACAGCGCTCGATATCGTCGACTCCCCAGTACGCCGCGTGACTGTTCCCCGGCGAGACGCCCGTCAAGTCGGGGTCGAGGCCGAGTTCGAATCCGCCGACGTTGAACCCCACGTAGAATGGTTCGTCGAAGTACGGCTCCTTTCCAAGGACCCCTGAGTACCAGAGCTTTGCGGCGGCGAGGTCGGAGACATGGTACAGCGCCGTTCTCAATCCTTTCAGCATGGTTCGCTCCGTGATGATAGATGAGAGGACTTACCCGTTGTATCGTACGTGAAGGTCGAGGGCTTCGAACCGCTCGCCGAGTGTTCCGCCGAGCGCGGCCTTCTTTTCCCCGGTAACCCAATCGGATCCGATGCCGTTGACATCCGCCACTGATTCCAGCCATTGTTCTTCGAGGTCGTGAATTTCGCTGTCGGCGGCGGCGAGCCTCAAACCATCCCTGAGGAATTTCTTCGCCAGCTCGTCGCTGGAAAATTTCGGTGGTGAGTCGGAAATGTACTTGTTCTCGAGGATGTCGCGGATCGTCTCTTCGCAGAAACGTCGTTCGAGGCCGAGAGACCGGCCGATTATTTTCATCAATTCGGCCTCGCTATCGCTGATTTTGTGGTCTTTCCGGATAAGGAGGAGCAGTCCCTTGAAGTAGTTGCTCCCGTCGAGGATGTCGATATTCACCATACCCCCGGGCTTCCGACGTTAATGTACGGAAAAATCGGTTTCGAGCCGGATGTCGCCGGAGGATCGTCCGATCCCGAGCCGGTATCGTCCGGGCCGGATGCGCATGGAGTCCGTGCTCTCGTCGAAGGATCGCAAGTGTTCCGGAGAGACGCTCAGCTGAACGTCCACGGTCTGTCCCGCAGGGATGAACACCTTCGCGAATGCGCAGAGACTTCGGTTCGTGCGTTCGTCGCCAGGTTTGTTGAAGTACGCCTGGACGACTTCCCGGCTGTCGACATTGCCCGCGTTGGTCACGCGGACCGATAACCTGACCGTGTCGCCGGCGGATACGTCTCCTCCCGCGGTGTGGAGGTCATCGTATTGGAACGAGGTATAACTCAGGCCGAAGCCGAACGCATAGAGAGGATCGCCGCCGTAGTACCTGTATGTCCTCCCCTCCATGGAGTAGTTTTCGAAATCGGGCAGGTCGTCCACGGATTTGTACACAGTCACGGGTAATCTTCCGGACGGGCTCGCCAGACCGAAGAGGAGTCGGGCAAGCGCCGTACCCCCTCGCTGGCCCGGGTACCACGCCTGCACGATCGCATCCACCATCTCTGCTTCGTCGGCGAGGGAAATCGCGCTCCCCGATGCGACCACAAGAATGATCTTTTTCCCCGCCTCGCGGAGTGAACGTATCAGTCGCTTTTGATCGGAAGGCAGGTCGAGCGTCGTCCTGTCCCCGCGATGAAAACCGCCGATCCGGTCCCGGGTATCTCCATCCTCACCTTCAAGCGCCGCGGAGATCCCGGCGATGACGATGACCGTGTCGATTTCCGAAAGCTCGGAAAGTGCAAGGGTCGTCAGATGCGCGGAGGTCTCGTCATCCCACGAGGCATCCCACGGTTTAATATAGCCATTGGTATGGATCAGGTCCGCCTCCGGCGGAAGAATCTCCCTGATGCCGCGGAGGAAGGTCGACGGGCTTACCGGCGTACCGTTGTAGTTTCCCAGCAAGACCAGAGTGTCCGTTGCGATCGCTCCGGCCACGCCGATCCGTCCGATTGCACGGGGCAGCGGCAGTATGCCTCCCGCGTTCCGGAGGAGAACCATACTCTCCGTCGCGACGAGCGCCGCGAGGCTGTCGTGTTCCGCGGAACATAATCGGGAGCTGTCTGTCCTGAGCCAGGGACGCACGGAGGGGTCACTGAACATGCCGAGCTTAACGCGGGTAAGAATGAGCCGATAGACTGCGCTGTCGATGTCGCTCATTGCCACCAGCCCTTCGCGCAGGGCGTCGGTGATCGCACCCATCTCAGGCCCGCACGAGAGATCGCACCCGGCCCTGAGCGCGGCCGCCGCGGCGTCCTTTTCGCCGGGGTACGTTTTATGCCCGTTGATCATGTCGGATATCGCCCAGCAGTCGCTCACCACGTGTCCGCGGAATTTCCATTCGTTCCTGAGGATACCGGTCAGCAGTCCGTCGTTGGCGCAGCAGGGCTCTTCGCCGATGCTGTTGTATGCGCACATCACCCCCTCGACGCGGGCAGTCCTCACGAGGTGTTCGAAGGCGGGAAGGTACGTTTCGCGGAAGTCGCGCGCCGGCGCGGCGGCGTCGAAGCTGTGACGCGAATATTCCGGCCCGCTGTGTACCGCGAAATGTTTTGCGGTGGCCGCCGTTTTGAGATAAACGGGGTCGTCTCCCTGCAGTCCACGGACATACGCGGACCCGATCGTCGCGGTCAGGAACGGATCCTCGCCGTATGTTTCCTGGCCCCTGCCCCATCTCGGGTCCCTGAAAATATTGATGTTGGGAGACCAGAAGGTAAGCCCCTCGTATGTGTCCGTAAACCCCTTGTCCGTCAACGCTTTATCGTATTTTACGCGGGCCTCTGTGGCGACGGCCTCACCCTCTCGCCTGATCAGTTCTGGGTTCCAGCTTGCCGCCATCGCGATCGCCTGGGGAAACACCGTCGCGAAACCATTGCGCGCGACACCGTGGAGCGCTTCGTTCCACCACGTGTAGGCGGTCATTCCGAGCCTGGGTATCGCGGGCTGCTTGTACTGGAGAAGGGATATTTTTTCTTCGGTCGTGAGTCTGGAGAGAATTTCGGCGGCGCGCGACTCCGGTGGAAGATTCTCGTCGAGATAGGGAGGCGGCGGCGAATCCTGCGCCTGGAGCGGCGCGGAGCAGAGTAACCCGAGAACGATGAACGATATCATGCCGGTGAATGTCGGAGCCGTGCCTGCGGGCGCGCCTGCTTCATTGCCGGACTGAGAATTTATAGATCGTCGTCTGTTTATAGAGGATGCCGGGCCTCAGGATCGTGTTGGGGAATGACGGCCGGTGCGGTGAATCGGGAAAATGCTGGGCCTCGAGACAGAGTCCCGCGTGTTTGGGATAGACCATGCCGCCTTTACCCGGGAGGGTCCGGTTCAGGAAATTGCCCGCGTAGAACTGTATTCCCGGCTCCGTCGTGAAGACCTCCATGAGTCGTCCGCTCCCGGGGTCGTAGAGCGTCGCCGACGGGGTCGGGGATATGCCGGGTTCCGTCAACGCCCAGTTGTGGTCGTATCCTCCCGCCACCGCCCCGATCCCGGCGCCGATCGTCTTCGGAGTCGTGAAATCCATCGGGGTCCCGAGGACTTCCGGCAGCCGTCCGGTGGGGATGAGGAGCTCGTTCACCTCGGTGTACCGGTCGGCCCTGATCATCAGTTCATGCCCGAGGATGGTGGGCTCCCTGCCGCCCGAGAGGTTGAAATAACTGTGGTGGGTGAGGTTGACCGGCGTGGCCTTGTCGGTCGTGGCCGAGTATTCGATCTTCAACGCGTTGTCGGCAGAGAGTGTGTAGGTCACTTCCGCATGAAGGTTCCCGGGGTACCCCTCCTCGCCGTCCCTGCTGTGGTACGAGAATTTCACGCCATCGTCCCCGGGGAGGGGAGACGCGTACCAGACCGCCTTGTCGAAACCCTTCAGTCCGCCGTGGAGCGAGTTGCCGTTGTTGTTCGCCGCCAGCGTGTATGTGGCCCCGTCCAGTTCGAACTTCGCGCCCGCAATGCGGTTGGCGTAGCGGCCGGCGATGCATCCGAAGTACGGGTTGTCCAAACGGAGATACCCGCCGAGCGAGTCGAACCCGAGGACCACATCGCCCATCGTCCCGTCGCGCCCCGGCGTCATGACGTGCGTGACGGTGGCCCCGTAGTTGATGATCTTCACGACCATCCCGCCGGCGTTGGTGAGCGTGAATTGCGCGATATCCCTGCCCTCCACGGTACCGTAGGGGGATTGTGTGACTGACGGCGCACCGGCCGCCGTCGAGATTGAGTTGTTCATTGTCCCTGGTTTCGGTTCTTGACGTTGGGGGTTGCAGGAGAGGAGGGCGGCGGCGGAAGTCGCGAGCGCCAGAGTAATCAGCCCCCGGAGCGCGATGCACCGGCCGCCGCCCGGGCGGGGGGCCGTTCGCCGGCGGAATATTCGCGTCTTATTCATATCAGTGATTGACCTTTATATCCTTGATTTTGGTCGGGAGCCAGACCTGCATCTGGTTGCCGCCGCGGTTGGCCCAGGCATAATAAGGGATGGCGATGATTTTTTTCGGAGTGATCCCGATATCCGTGCCGTTTTCGGCCGGTCCGAACGCGCTGACGCCGGCCTCGATGGCAACGACCGGTTCGCCCGCCACGTTGTATGGGCGGGTGGCGAACACCGATTGCGCCGGAAGGAGGAAATTCCACGCGTCGCCGCCGTTGTCGGCCCCCTCCACGCAATAGACGAGCGGTCCGCGCTGCAGCGCGACCCGGTCCCGGTTGGCGGAGACTTCCGGCCGGGATGTCACCTTCTCCACGTTCATCGGCATGACGTATTCCACGACATCGCCTTTCTTCCAGGCGCGTTCAATCACGACGTATCCCAGTTCGACGTTCAGCGCAATCTCGGCGCCGTTGACGCTCAGCGACACTTTCCCGGGCCGGGAATCCGCGTAACTGTAGATGTCGTCCGGTTCCGATGAGCCCGCGGCCCATGCCGGCAGCCTCAGCCGCAGCGCGAAACGTGTTTCCTTTCCCGGGTCGATGGAAATCGAGACCTTGCCGTCCCATGGGTATCTCGTCGTCATCCTGAGGGCAACGTCGGCTCCGCCGACGGACATGCTGGCACTGCTCCCGATGAAGAGGTTCACCCAGAGACTTCCGTCGGAACGTCCGTAGACGTAATCGCCGACCGAAGCCACGAGCCGCGAAATGTTCGACGGGCAGCAGGCCGTTCCAAACCACTCGCGCCTGGCGTGCTGGCCGTCCGACGCCAGGACGTTGTCGTAGAAAAACCTGTCGCCGCTCAGGCTCAGCCCGTCGAGCGCGCCGTTGTAGAGGCTCCTCTCGAGCACGTCGATGTAGCGGCTGTCCCCGGTGAGCTGGTTCATCCTGTGGTTCCAGAAGACCATTCCGACGGAGGCGCAGGTTTCGCAATAGGCATTGTCGTTCGGCAGGTCATAGTCCTTCCCGAAACCCTCGTTGTCGCCGGTCGCGCCGATCCCTCCGGTGACGTACATGTTCCTTTTCACCACGTCGTCCCAGACCGTCTTCATCGCCTTCACGTACTCCTCGTCGCCGGTGACCGCCGCGACGTCCGCGGCCCCGGAATACATGTACATCGCCCGGACGGCGTGCCCGGTGATCTCCTTCTGCTCCCTGACGGGGGCCATGTCCTGCCAGTAATCCGGGGTCAGCCATCCCTTGCCGTAGGTATAATGGCCGCGCCCGCGCTGGAAGAGGTACCAATCGGCGAGCTTCAGGTAACGGTCGTTCCCGGTGAGGCGGTAGAGCTTCATGAGCGCGAGCTCGATCTCCTGGTGTCCGCTGAACCACGGTCTGTTCTGCAGGCGGAGGGTGGAATCAATGTGGTCGGCGAAGTGGACCGCGACATCGAGGAGCTTCCTTTTCCCGGTCGCGTTGTAGTAGGCGACCCCCGCCTCGATCAGGTGCCCGGCGCAGTAGTCCTCGTGTTTTCCGATCTCGGTCCAGCGCTGCGTGATATCGCCCAGCTGGTAGAACGTGAACAGGTACCCGTCGGGACGCTGCGCGGCGGCGATGACGTCGATCCACCGGTCGGCCGTCGCCTCGAGAGCGCTGTCCTTCTGCGTCGCGATGGAGTACGCCATCGCCTCGAGCGCCTTGTAGACATCGCTGTCGTCGTAGTAGATCCCCTCATGCTTTTCGCCCTTCGCCCTGACGACTTTTTCGTAATTCCTGATCCGCGGCGTGTTGATTTCCGTCTGGTAGACGCAGGCGCCGAGCGTGGCCGTCGCCACCTTCGCCAATTTCGGCTTCCAAAACTCGTCGTCGATGGTGACTCGGGAAAAATTCACCGGCTCGTATTTCTTGAGGACGTCCTGCGCCGCGGACGGGATGGAGGCGGCAATGACGATGAGGAGGGAGGAAAGGAATCGATGGAAGTGGGGCATGGAATTCTCCTGTGGTGCGTGACAAAAACATTGCCCGGTTAACGGGCGCCGCTACCGCGACGGGACCCGGTCAGGCGCTCGCAGACCAGCGCTTCAGCTTCGGGATCCCCTTTACGAAGAAATACCCGAGAAACCCGGGGATGCGCATCTCCTTCAGCTTTCCCTTCACGAGGTCCTGCATCTGTCCGACGGTAACCTCCGGTTGAGTGAACCTTCCGGCCCGGTAACAATGGCTGCAGTACATCGCGCTCTTCGTGCCGTCGGCATCCGTGCCGCCGCCCTGAGGATCTTTCGAGAGCGGCATGCCGCAGCTCTGGCAGTTTTTATAGGTCATGGGATAGTCCTTCCGTCGATATCCGGATTTCAGAAAGGTGCGGGAATGGCTGACGGGAATATACTGACCGCCCGAGGCATTCGCAAGGCCGCCCGATCCGCGTTACTTCGTGAACAGCATCTTCAGCGAGATCAGGAGGAGGAACCCGCCGAAGAGCTTCTGGAGCAGCGTATCCGGAATCGCGACCGCCATTTTCCCGCCCAGGAAGCCCCCGAGGAAGAAACCGGCGCAGATGAGGCCGGCGATCTCCAGGTCCACGTGCCCCCGCTCGTAGTATGTCCACGCCGCCAGCAGGCCGATCGGCGGCACCATGAGCGCGAGCGTGGTGCCCTGGGCCTGGTGCTGGGTGAAGCCGAAGAAGTAGACCAGCGCCGGGATGACGACGATTCCGCCGCCGATCCCGACCAGGCCGCTGAGGGTCCCGGCTGCCAGGCCGAGGAGAAGATAGAGAAAAGTGTTCGTCATGGTTTGTTGAGCATGCTGTGGGAGAAGAAGAACGGATGGGGAGCCGGTTACCCGGCGTCCTCCCGGATGAGATAAAGACGGTTGTCTTCCACCCGGTAAAGCATCGGCGCGAAGAGAATTGCAGGATATCTCGTCCGGAGCCTCTTCACTTCGCTCAGGATGAAGTCGATTTCGTTGTTGATCTCGAACATCGGGGCGTAGTCATGAAAATGATCCTCGGCGGCCTGCCTCGTCCAACCGGCGTTCTCCACGAGTCCGGCGACGAACTGTTCCCTGCGGGCGACGAGGTTCACCATGCCGCACTGTGTGTGGCCGATGAGTGCCACCGCGTGCACGCCGCCGACGGCGATCGCGTACGAGACCTTGAATTCGCTGTACCGGAGGTTCGCGCCGCCGGCCCGTATGATGAAGGCGAAATTATCGGGGATGTTCAGATGTTTCCGGTTGTCCATGCACATCCCGATCAGGAGGTTCGCGGAGGTATATGGCTCATGGGTTCGCCCGAGGTTGTGGTATTCAAGGAGAAGGCCGATCGGCGTCCCCCGGTAGGGGGAGGGGATGTCGGAGGGCGAGGTGACCGTCAGGAGTCTGTTCATCGCGACTTTCCCCCGTCTTTCCAGTTCCACCATTTCAATTTTTCAGGGTCGCGTTTCCTGCCCTCAGTTTCGGCGTAGTATACCGCGCAGCGGAAGACGTACAGGAGACAGCGGTCCTGCACCTGCCCCGCGAAATCGTTCGATTTGCGGTAGAGCCGCTCGGGGTTCCTGCCCCTCAGGTCGGCGACCTTCCTGATCCCGATGTCAGCGAGATCTTTTGCGATCGACCGGCCGACGCCGGGGATGACCGTCAGCCCTTTGACGATCGCATCAGCCGGAGTGCGCAACGGAGCTTTCATGACTTTTCTCTGCCTGGTTGGTGCCCGGAAGACTTCGATGATGCCGGAACGGGCGATATCAGTTCGCGCCGGTATCCCCGAGCGGGGCGGTCCCCTTCAGGTATTTGTCGAGGAACGCCAGCACGGCGCCATAGCCCCTGATCTCGTTCTCCTTCTTGACGAAGCCGTGTCCCTCGTCGGGGAACACGATGTATTCGACCGGCACGTTATTCTTCTTCATCGCCGCCACGATGTCGTCGGATTCCGCCGGGAGGACGCGCACGTCGTTGGCTCCCTGCAGCACAATCACGGGATGCTTGATCCTGTCCGCGTGGAAGAGCGGGGATATTTCATAGAGACGCACGGAGTCGGAGGTAAAGGGATCGCCCATTTCTGCGTAGAGCGCTTTTCTGAAGGATTCCCAGTACGGGGGCACCGACCGCAGGGTGCGGAGCCAGTTGGTGACGCCGAAGATGTCCACGCCGACCATGAACTCTTCCGGCCTGGAGGTCATCGCGGCCATCGTCATGTACCCGCCGTACGATCCGCCGAGGATGCCGATCTTTTCGCCATCGATATAGTCGAGCGTCTGCATGTGCTTCTTGCCGTACACGCAATCCATCAGGTCCCTGTCGCCGTGGTTGCGGTCGTCCATCGTGTAGAACGTCTTGCCGTAACCGCTGCTCCCGCGGTTGTTGACCGCCAGGACGGCGTACCCGTGGTTCACGAGGTATTGAATGAACGCCGAGTACCCGACCCTCGACTGCCCGCCGGGGCCGCCGTGCACCCACACGAGCGCAGGCACCCTGTTCTCCGGCGATGCGGTGAGCGGCTTGTAGAAGATGGCCGGTATCTCCAGGCTGTCGAACGACCTGAAGCGGACGACTTCCGCGGACACCAGGTTTGCCGGTTCGATTTCCGGGTTGAGCGTGCTGGTGAGTTTCTTCAGTTCCTTCGTCGCGAACGTGTACATGTAGAGGTTGGCCGGGGCCTTCGACGTGCCGACCGTGAGCTGCATCAGCTTTTCGCTCGGGGAAATCGATACTGAGGTGATGTCGCCGTCCGGTATCGCCGGTATCGTGACCTCGCCGCCGGTCCGGTTGTCCGTCATCTTCAGGACGTTCTTGCCGTCGGCGTTGACGGCGATGACCCTGTATGTCTCGTCCTCGGAGACATAGCTGTACATCACGTCCCAACCCGTTTCGTAGACGGTCGAGCGCTGCCCGCCGGTGATGTCGTACTTCACCAGGTACTGGAACTCCTTCCCGGCGTCGGTGATATAATGGAGAGTACTGTTGTCCAGGCTGAAATCGGAGGCGTTGTAGGTTCCGGGTGTCTTCGGGTCGGAGATTTCAGTCATTTTCCCGTCAGGGAGGCTGCGGAGGAAGAGGCGGTTGACGCTGGTGGTGATGCTCAGCGTCAGCGCGATCGTCTTCTCGTCCCACGATATGCCGCTCACCTGGTACCCCCGGTCGTTCCTGTACATCATCACCGGCTTCCATGTGCCGACCATCATCTTGTAGAGGTCGAAGAGCTTCGGGTCGCGGCGGTTCGACAGGTAGTACATGGTCTTCCTGTCTTTCGACCATCCGGCGAACATCGCCTTCTCGTTCTCGCCGGGTGTCAGGTCGGTCGTGGCGCCGTCGGGGCCGAGGAGATAGATGTGGTCGTTCTCGTTGCCGCCCTTGTCCGCCGAGTAGAGGACGTCGCCCGTGCCGCGCACGTAGTCGACGGCGTAGAACGATTCCACCGACGAGCTGGTGATTGCGCGCTGCGAACCGTCGGCGATGGTGATCTCGTGGAGGTTGAAGATGCCGGACTGGTCGCCCGTCACGAGCAGGCGCGTTTCGTCCGGGGAGAACGCCCCCGCCATGATCCGCGTGTTCTTATAGAACTGTTCGACGGAATAGAGCGGGACGCTCTTCGGCGCCTCGGTGCTTTTTGGCCCGCAGGAAGACAGCAGGATGAGCGCAGGGAGCAGGACGGAAATGAAGATGGTCGGTTTCATCGGTTTTTCGTGCCTGGTGTGTGTTGCTGGAATGGGGATTTTCGTTTGTGTACGCGTTTTCGTTTCATCGGTTGCGCGAATCCCATCCTCCCCAGCAGAAACGCCGTCAGCCACCCGATCAGGAGCATGGTCACGAGGAGGATCGTGTACGAAACCCGCCAGTCGATCCCGCTCGTCCACAGGGTGAATTCGCTCATCCCCCCGATGCCGGCGACGAGGTTCAGGGGAAGGAAAACAATATTGATGATGGTCAGGTTTTTCAGCAGGACGTTCATGTTGTTGTTCACCAGCGATCCCCTGGCGTCCATCAGGCCGGAGAAGACCGTCGCGTAGATTTCGGTCTGGCGGAAGCACTGGTTATTCTCGATGATGAGGTCGTCCAGCAGGTCGGGGATCCGCTCGGCCAGCCCCGTTTTCTCGGCGTGGGATTTCAGCCGGGTCAGGACCGCGTTGTTGCCGTTGATCGCGTTGGCGTAGTAGACCAGGCTCTCGCTGAGGTTGAACATCTGGATCAGGTGCTTGTTCTCCATCGAGGTGTTGATCTTCTGTTGCAGGTCCCTGGCGATCATCTTGATCACCTTCAGGTGTTCCAGGTAATGGTGGATGGTTTCGTAGAGGAACGCCAGCATCAGATCGAGAGGGGTGCCGAGCTTCTGGGCCCTCCGCGCCCCGGTCGGCGTGATCGAGACGTCCTCGGTGAGAACCATGGCGAGCCGGCCCTTCGCGAGGAAGAGCCCCACGGAGGCGACGTTGAAATAAAAGTTGTCCTGCCCCGAATAGTTCATCGGGCGCTTCCAGATCATCGCGATGGTTTCGCCGTCGATCTCGGCGCGCGATTCCTCGTCCGGGTCGAGCGCCGAGAGGAGGGAGTGTTCGTCCACTTCGAATTCCCTCTTCAGCATCTCCGCCTCGGATGCGTCGGGATTGATGAAGATGAGCACGGGGCTCTCCGGCACATCGGAAGGTACAAGTGCGTTATTGACCAGGTTGAATTTCTTGAGCATGGGAGAGGTGTCCTCCGTTCCTGCCGGTCAACTGCCCGGCTGTTTCCGGTCGAGCACGACGATCGTCTCGGCGATCCTGTCGTGCACGGTGCGGCGGTTGGGGTTGAACATGGCGTCGCTTCAATGTATCCGGGTGACCCCGTTTCGCTGAACCTGGCGTACGCGGACGGTGTTGAGCGGGGAATACTCGAGGACCCAGAGGTCTCCCCTCGCATCGATCAGGGCGCCGGAGGGTTTCCAGGGGGAGCTGCTGCGGTCCAGGACCGTCGTCCCGCCGCCGGGCCCGATCCGCTTTATGCAGTCCCGTTCCGGAATCGCCAGATAAACGTTTTCCTCCCAATCCGTCCAGAGTCCCATGACGGCGTGCCGGTCGTAGGTGGCCGGGCGTCCCTGCTCGTCGGTGGTGACGCCACGCGCCACCGTCCTTGCCTCCCCGCCGGGAGCGATGGCGATGAGGTCGTCGCCGTCAACGAGGTAAACCGTTCCGCCGGGCGAGACCGTCATCCACCCGGCGCGCCTCATTACCTTTCGCAGGATGTCGGTGGCCCTCCCTCCCGGTGTGCGTTTCCGGATTACGGTGACGCTGTCTTCGTCAGCCCAGTACATGTTTCCGGCCCGGTCCCGTACGAAGTGAAAGTCGTCGAAGTCGTCGCGGAAGCCCTGCCGTGACGGAATGATATCGGTCACGGTACCCCCCGGGGTGCGTTTCCAGACGCGGTGGCCCCACTTCCCGGAGGCGTCGCCTTCGTACCAGAGATGTTCGCCATAGAGATTATCGAGGGAATCGATCCAGAGTTCGTGCGTGTGGACGTCCCTCACCGCGACGGTCTTTTTCCCCGCCGGGGAGAGGCACCAGACCTGGTTGAGGTCTGTATAATAGACGTTGCCTCTGGAATCCGCGACGATCGCGACACCCGGATGGGCGAAAACGATGCTCTGTGCGGCGAGGAGGAGGAACAGTCGGGCGAGTTTCCTCATCGCGGAGTCTTGCCCTCGAGCGAGCCGACCCTCGATTCGAGTTCCTCGAGCTTCCGGGCCATCGCCCCGTTGGCCTCTTTCTCCTTGAACGTCTTCCTGATCCAGTCGGGGAGTCCAAGGAGTTCAAACAACAAAATAATGACGATGACGGCGGCGATGCTGCCGACGGTGTCCCACATGGTCGGTTCCTTTCAGGTGTGATGGTGGAAGGTACGAAACATTGGAGAAAAATGTCCTGACAGGAAGCCGGTTTGAAAGAAGTCCGTCCTCACTGCGCTCCGTGCATGCCCTCCTTCAGGAGGTCCGAAGGCTCGATATGGATGAGTACGTCGGCGACGTCGGATCGCGACGCGAGGATGGACTTTTTCACCTCGCGGGCGATATCGTGCCCCGCGCGCACGGTGAGCTGTCCGTCGACGGTGACGTGAAGGTCCACGTAGTACGAAAAACCCATTTTCCTGACGAAACACTTGTCCAGACCCACGACGCCGGCGACGCGGACCGCTACCTCCCGGACAGCGTGTTCGATGTCCGGCGACGGCGCCCGGTCCATGACTTCGTTGATCGCGGGACGGAGGATCCGGAACGCGTTGACCACGATGATCCCCGAGGCGAAGAGTGCGGCCCAGTCGTCGGCGCTCTCGTATCCAACGCCACCGATCAGTGCGATCGCGATGCCGATGGCCGCAGCGGCCGACGTGATGGCGTCGCTCCGGTGGTGCCACGCGTCGCTTTTCACCGCCGTGCTCCGGATGCTCCTCCCTACATTGAACACGAAACGGTATAACCCCTCCTTCACAATCACGACGATCAGGAGGACCGCGAGCGTGAAGGGCGCGGGTGCGTGGTGGGGGGTGACGATCTCCCTGATGCTCTGGATGGCGATCCCGGCGGCGGCGGCGAAGAGGGCCAGGGAAATGACCGTTGCCGCGAGGGGCTCTGCCTTCCCGTGGCCGTACGGGTGGTCCTCGTCGGGGGGAAGGCCGGAGATTTTCAGTCCGCCCCATACGATGAGGGAGCTCGCGATGTCGGTGGTGGATTCGATGGCGTCGGCGATGAGGGCATACGAATTGCCGAGGATCCCGGCGATCGCCTTGGTGACCGCGAGGAGCGTGTTGGTCAGAATGCCCCACACAATGGTGCGGAGGCCGAGTTGAGACGGATGGTTCGCCGGCATCCCTGTCATTCCTGAGATCGTTCGGTCATCAATTGCCGTGCGGCGCGAGGTCGGGCCGCGGTTTCCCGTCCCGCACGCACCGGGTGTTTCACGCGGTACAACCTTTTCACAAGGTCAAACGCCAGCCCCGGAGACACCCTCCAGTCGGAGCTCCCGTGCATGATCAGGATCAGTGTCCATCCCTGTTTTTCTTCTTCCTCGATAATGCCAGGCCGCCGAACCCCGAAATGACCGCCATGTAAAATCCGAAATCGTACCACCAGCCGGTATTGAACGGTTCGTAAAGCCTGACCCCGTCACTGAAGATACTGATAATCAGCGATAGGGGGGCGATCCAGCCATGCCAGATCCCCGAGAAAAAGCCGGCGGGTTCGAAGGGGGCATATGTCCCTCCGCCCGGGAAACAGCCGTTGAGTGCCAGCGCAAGCGTAAATGCGGCTGATGAAGTGAACACGTTTTTCATTGTGCGTCCTTGTTATGTGTTTTCGTTTCTCCGCGCCATCGACGACGTCCATCCGAAATATCTCGGGACCCGGCTCTTATAGTCCACGTACCGGCGCCCGAACCGCGCTTCAAGGAACAACTCCTCCTTGAGGATGATGCGATGGTGAACAGCAACGGTGACGGCAAACAGGAACAGGTTCAACGGGTGGATCGCGATGCAACACGACCCCGCGCACATCAGGTATACGGCAAGGTACATCGGATTGCGGCTGATCCTGTAGACGCCCCGGGTCTTGAGCTCGGTTTCCGATTCGGGAAGTCCGACGGAGACCGATTTGCCCAGAAAGATGAAGGAGAGGGTTATCAGCGCGATGCCCGCGGCGAAGAGCATCAATCCGATCACCCGCGTGACGGGGCCGTCGTATGCCATAGCCGCAATGTCGTTGTCTTTGACCAGGAGGAAGAGCCAGCAGCCGACCATGGCCAGTTTCCCGGAGATCAGAACAAGCGTCGCGATGGGACTTTTGCCGATGGGATCCATCCTTCAGAACCTTTCCGATGCGTGATGTCTGGGCGCGAAAATCATGTAAAGATCATTTTCAGGCCCGCGATGACGAGCACGGCCGAGAGTATCCGCCTGATCGCAAGACCGCTGAACCGGCTGCTGCCGTACCGCGCGCCAACCAGGCCGCCCGCTCCCGCCGCCGCCGCCCAGACTGGAATTGCGGCGGGCAGGTTCGCGACGGAGGAATAATGTCCGAGCAATCCCGCTACTGAATTGACGAAGATGAACGCGGAGGAGACGCCCGAGGTTTTTCGGGCATCGGCCCATCCCATGAAGAGAAGCAGGGGGCTCAGGAAGATGCCGCCGCCGACGCCGGTCAGGCCGGAGAGAAACCCGATGCCGATTCCCAGGAGGACGGCAATACCGGCCGGCAGCGGTTTGGTCGTGGAGTCCGGCTGCCTGGTCGCGAGGAACAGCCGGACGGCGGCATACAGGAGGACGAGTCCGACGACGATCTTATAGACGTTTCCCGGAAGGGTCAGGCTTCCCCCGATGAATGCGGACGGCACGGCGCCGAGCGCGAAGGGCCAGAAGATGGACCACGAAAAGCACCCGGCCCGGTAGAACATCGTGAAGGCGATCGCGGCGACGAGGATATTGAGGGCGAGGGCCGTCGGTTTCATCACCGTGGGAGCGACCCCGAAGAGCGCCATCACCGCAAGATACCCCGATGCTCCCGCGTGTCCCACGGAGGAGTATAACAGGGCGGCCGCGAGAATCAGCAGGGTCAGCGAGGCGACGGTGATAAATTCCATTCAACCGCTCTGATCATTGTACACAACCCATCACCTCCGACGGTTCGATCCATTCGCCGGGCGGCTTGTCTTTCGCCACGTCGTATCCGAATTCGATATCCGCCCGGAGAACCCGCAGGGATTCGATCTGCCCCCTGAGGACCACGCCCTTCGGGCCGCTCAGAGAACTCTCGATGACTTTCACGCTGCCGAGAAGTTCGGCGGGATCAAGCGTCCTGTAACCGGCCGATGAGAGCAGACCCCGTAAAAGCCCCTCAGAGGTTTTCCAGTTCCACTCCACGCCCTGGAGCCCCAGGTCCCTGCATGCCATCCTGATCGACTGGTCGGGAGCGGCCGTGAGCGTCATCCTGAGAAATATGGCGTTGGAATTTCTGGTCGGGCAGAATTGCACGATCGCGAAGGCCGATCGGGCGATGTCGTGACCCTGTTCGACGTATCCCTCGGACAGCATCTGTATCCGGTACCCTGAACGTGCCGCCTCGTAGTCGCCGTGAAAACGGAACCCGTCATCCGATGGGCCGCAACCCGCTGCCAGGAGCAGGGGGATAAAATGGATCGGGAGGATGATCCTGGATGTCATGTCTCAAACCCCCGGGTTCCCGCGCCGGGAGTCTGCCATGGTGCGCCGTTCGGGATGAACGGAAAATTCGCCGAAGCACAGTTTCCTCAGAATGGAATCGGGACGCAGGTGCCAGCCCGCCCAGCTGAGGGGAGAATCCCCGTTCATGTCGCGTGCGTCGATGATCGCGCCCGCATCCAGAAGAAGCCGGATGGTTTCCTCGCCGCCGAAGGCTGCGGCGCGGTGAAGGGGTGTTTCGGCTTTTGTTCTGCAGTCCCGCATGAAGCAACCCGTGGGGGCCGATGCCTTCGTCGAACGATTCGGATCGGCGCCGCCGGCGAGGAGGACCCTGACGACGCGATCGTGCCGGGCCCGTTTCGCGGTACATAAGGCGGCGTGCAGGGGAGTTTCTCCGGTCTCCGGGAGGGGATGGTTGACGTTGGCGCCGCGCTCGACGAGGAACTGACAGAGCCGCCAGTGTCCATGGAACGCGGCGCCGTTCAGATCAAAATTCTCCCCGAGCGATCCGAGCGATTCGCCGCGGGAGAGCAGGAATCGAATCGCGCTCACGTCCCCGTAGTAGGCGCACCATTGAATCAGAGACACCCCGTCCGCGTCCTTCGAATCGGGGGGATTCCCCGCCGCGATATAATCGAACACCAGGTCGGTGCGTCCGTCAGTTATGCGATCGAGCATGGTAGAGGAATGTAACGAAAGAAATCGAAAATCGATCGGCCCTCCCCGATTCTTTATATAAAGACTCTCCTTCCGTTCCAGATATCGATGAACGGCCTGCGGAGTTTCCTGCAAATCGTCACAGGAAGATCTCTTTCGTATGGCATCGCATAACCGGATTGGATGATCCCGGCCTCCCGGACGTAGCCGAAATCGTCCAGCAATTCTTCTTTCGACACGCCGATGACGATGATCGTGACATCCTGATCCAGGTGTTCCAGGCTCCAGTACCAGTAGCTGTTGTGCTGACTGATCGCCGGGGGGAGCCCGGCCTCCCGGCCGAAGTAGTCGACGGATCCGGCCTCTCCGTAGTTCCGGCCGTAGATGAGACAGCGCTGCTTTTCCGAATCGGGGAGGGACGAATACACGCCCGCGACGACGCCGGCCATCTCTTTCCAGCCGAAACAATCTGCGTAGTGTTGCGGCAGGGCGCTCAGCCGCAGGCCTTCGTTCGAAACCGGGGTTTGCCCCAGCGCGGCCTGGTAACCGATGTAAGAATCAACCGGCAGGATGGGGACGGTGAAAGGCGTCAGGAGAACTCCGAATGCCGTCACCAGGACGACGTATGGAATCCGCGCCCATCGGACGAATTTCCCCCTGAGCCACCGCTCGACCTGGACGGACCCCGCCGGAAGAAGAACCGTCATCGCTGCCGCAAAATACTCCGGTTTGGAATGGACGTTAAGGATCAGGATGGCGAGGACAGTCAATGCGGCGAACCCTGCGATCCGGTGCTCTCTGTTGGCGGTCAGGAACCAGAATCCTGCAAGCCAGACGGGGGCCGCGAGGGGGTTCATGAGCATCAGCAACCCGGCCAGGAATGTCGCGGGGTTTTGTGAAGCGTATTTCTCCGCGGAGGCGTTGCGGATGAACTCGAGGTGAGCGAGATCGTGCGTGAGATTCCAGATGACGAACGGCAGGAAGACCAACGCCGCAAGGACGCCGGCGATCCAGGGAGGCATCGATCTCAGGGAGGCGCGATGCGATGTCAGCAGCGTACCGATAAAGATCCCGGCGCCGAGCCAGATCATGCTGATCTTGTTCAGGGCCCCCAGCCCGATGATCAGACCCAGCCGGTACCACCACTTCGCTTCGCGGGTCTCCGCGATCCTCCGGAGAACAACAAATGCGCACCCCCAAAGGGGAAGATCGAACGCGTTCATGCTGAAAATGCCGAAGAAAGCGAGAAGGATCGGTGCGAAGATCGAAGTCAGGCACGCCAGGAAGGCCGCGTACCTTCCCCCTCCGAACCCAATCGCCAGCACGCCGGCGATGTACGCGGTCGCCCCGCTGCACACGGCCGGGAGAAACCGGATGGAGAAGAGCGAATCGCCGAACAGGAATTTCCAGGCCGCCAGCAGCCATATTGACAGCGGGGGATGATCGACATAACCGATGTCCGGGTGGTTTGCGCAGGCTATATAATAGAGCTCATCGCGGAAGATGCCGTACCCTCCCGTCGCGGAGGAGGCCAGGTGCACGACGACCGCGAGAATCGAGAGGGACCAGAGGATGGAATGCGGGGGACTGTCCGGCATGCCGATCATGCGCCCTTCCGGTTCAGGGCGCGGCGGCGTTTTCCGTTTCCCACGTCGCCGCGACCATCCCGCGCCCGAGGATCGCGGTTCCGATTTCATATCTCCGGATCTCGACACCCGGGATCTTTTCAATCTCGGCGTCGAGACGGCCCGCTTCACGCTGGATATAGCTCACGATGCAACGCCGGCCGAGAGACGAGAGTTTATTGATGGCCTCCCGGACATCCTGGATGTAATACAGGGTTTCCGCGCAAACGACCAGGTCGAATTTCGCTTCGGGTTCGAAAGCCTCCAGGCTTGTGGTCATGAACGTCATGCCGGGGCAACGCTCCCTGGCTCTCGCGACGGCGGTCGGACTCACATCGATTCCCACCACCCGTCGGGTAACCGTGGAGAGCATGGACGAAAATACTCCTTCCGCGCAGCCGACCTCGAGAATCGACCCGTTTGAGTGGCGCTCGACTTCCCCCAGGAGGAGCTTCAGACGCTCCTGTTCGTACCGGGAGCTTTCGAAGTTCCAGGGGTCCTTCAGGGTATGAAACATCCGTTCCAGCTCCCCATGGTCATTACTGTACCAGGCCGAACGGAAATACACGGACCTGAGGATATTCTTGAGTGATGGCGCGCCGGGCGAGCCGTTCTTGCTGAGGTACTCGCAGAGTAAGAACAGCATGCCCGATTTCTGGTTCATGTGTGTCATGGTATTGTGTGCCGTGTTATGCGAAGACCGATGCTTCGGTTTGGCCGCGCGCGTCGTCGGACGATCATCCCCCGGCCGCACGACGCTCTTTCAATAACCAAACCGCCAGTGCGGCGGGGATGAAAACGGCCGGGACACTTGGCCATAACGGGATGACGAATCCACCGGCGATAACCTGCACGTTGAAAAGTATCCTGAGCACATGTCCCACTGCGATGGCAAGGAGAAAGATCGCAGAGGCGAATGAGGCGGGACGGTTCATGGTGATCCTCCATTCAACGACGCAATGAAGCCGATACAGACAATAGACTCCGTCCGGGCCGGTATGCCCGCAACGGATCCGTAAAAGGTATTGAAAATCGTGCAGAGATTCCAATCATGATTTCGTCTCACGTCATGCTTTCCAGCCGAGGAGCGCGGCGTACGCCGGTCATTTTATCCTCCGAATGTCCTTCAATTTCCTTTTTCGATAATCTTTCCGGACGATGGAGAAGTGTTTTTTCGATTGCCAGGCACCGAGCCCACATCTTCTATCTCATATCCTGCGTCTGGAACTCCAGCCTGATGTCGTCTTCCAGCCCTTTGATCGCGAGAAAAAACCGACCCGACCCTTCAAGGAAATGGTGCCCGCCCTCTTTGAGTGTAAAGAGCACGAAAAGGGTTTCGTCAATATTTGTCAGGTAGTTCATTTTCCTGCCGTAGACGTACCTGGGGGTGATGAAATTGCCCTTCTCGTTGACGAGATAGATCTTGCCCTCGATGAGGGTGATATCGGGCGCCTGACAGTCAACGTTATCGAGGGGAATGACCTGATCTCCGATGATGAGCGTCTTCCCGCAGGGCCATCCGACATTTCGCAGCGTTAGCAGGAACATCAGCGAGTCAAATTGCGCGGGACCGGACAACGGGTTCAAATCATGATCGTAAATTTGTTCCCCGGGCCGGTCCCAATCGATGTACATCCCTGAACCCTGACGGAGCAGACCATCGACGTATGATTGAAACTCCTCCTTGCTCCAGGCGTACTTGGCCTGAGCGCGACGGGCTATCGCCCTGACGACCGACGGATAATAAGGGGTGGCGATCGCTTTGATATTGGTGCGGTAGTCGGTGAGATTGTTATTCTGGGCGCCGACGATGATGGTCAGGCACTCTTTCTGTGACCACTGCGCGGAGGAATGAACCACGATATCATGGTACTCTTTTTGACCCCAGAACCAGCATCCGTTGAGGATGAATGGTGCTATGAGGGCTATCCGTTTCAAGTGAGGATTACTCTATAAGCAATGGGATGGCCCCTTTACATTTTTGTTGCCGTTATGTGCAGTTTTCCTCGCTTCATCGAATGAGCAGAAGCTTTTTTGTTCGAACGAGATCGCCGGCCTGCAAACGATAGAAATACACTCCTCCAGCCAACCCCGTCGCGTCGAATGTTCGCGTGTAGCTTCCGGGACTCATCTCCTCATCGACCAGTGTCGCCGCTTCTCTGCCCAGCACATCATAGACTCTCAACTGGACCATCCCCCGGGTACCGATTCCGAACGATATTTTCGTGACCGGATTGAACGGGTTTGGATAGTTCTGCGCGAGGCCGTAGGTGAACGGCAGCGGGTCATCAGGGAGAGAAAGCGTAAGAGTATCAGTCGAGCCGATGGCAAACTCGGAGAACGAATCGAACGGTATGATGCTGATCAGGGTTCCAAGCGTCAGCGTACCGTTGAAAGAACCGCCGATGTTTTGCCACGGGTCTCCCGGATTGTCACGCTTGAGCCACACGAGGCACGCGCCGCATCCGCCCGCTGTAACGCCAAAGAGATCCTCGGTCCTGACGAGTACAAACCCGTTCGTGAAGACCATCCCGTCGTTCAGCGCGCGCCAGTAGGAGCCGCTGATGCGGATGATGCCTGTGGGCAGGGTCCCCGGTAATGGAGGCGATTCGTAATACAGGATTGTCACCGAGTCCGATCCGGTAACGTCGCCGATGAATGTGAAAAACGTGTTCCCGAATGGAGTGGTCGATCCCGTGCCCTCTTCCGGAATCCCAAGACTCTGAGCAATTGGCTGGGAGTACTTAAACGTCGCGCTGCCAAAGGAAGTGAACGAGGTTTGCTCCATGCCTGTCACATACACGTTGCCGTACCGGTCAAGATCAACCGCCACCGGTACATCGTCCAGATCCGCCGGGTTGTGCCGCCGGAGCCAGAGGGAGTCGCCATCTGTGCCGTACTTGATCGTCGCGTAATCGGAATATCCGCTGAAGCCGGCCCCGATGCTGCGGCCGGTGACGTAGATGCCGGCCTGTGCGTCGATGGCGATATCAGACGGTTCATCCACTGAACCTCCCGGACCGTTGTACCGTTTCACCCAGAGAGAATCGCCCGCGGTGTTGTATTTGATGGTCAGAAAATCGGTAAGAATGAACGACCCGGATTCAGTGGTCTTTCCGGTGACATAGACGTTGCGGTTTGCATCGACGACGATGCCGATCGGAGAATCGTTGGCATCCGCCGGTCCGTCGTATCGTCGCACCCATTGTTCATCGCCCGCCGCGTTGTACTTGATCGTCGCGTAATCATAGCTGACGGCGCCGGTGCTTCTCCCGGTGACGTACACATTGCCGCTGTCATCCACTGCTATGCCCCTCCCTTCATCCGATTCGGTGCCCGGAGGATTATAGTGTTTCACCCAGAGGGGAGCGCCGCCGGCACTGTACTTCACCGTCATGAATTCGCTGCTGGTAGAACTTGCATCGGCCCCGACACCGGTTACATACACATTCCCGGTCGGGTCTACTGCCAGGGCGGTAACAGACCCCGAAACAAGATCCAGCGGCGAGGCCCAAAGTTGGGTGCCGTCAGGACTATACTTTATTGTGATGTAGTCTTCGCCATAAACGTTGCCTAAGGATATATTATCAATATAACCTCCAACATAGGCATTACCCGCGCTATCAACTGCAAGAGCAGTTGAGCGGTCATCCAGCGCACCCGACCCGTTGTACCGCCGGACCCACAGCGAGTCGCCGTTGGGGGCAAATTTGATCGTGACAATTTCAAAATTCAACAGCGCCGGACCCCGAAAACTATAGCCGGTCACAAATATATTTCCGCTTGTATCGAGAGCGATTGCCGTCGGGAAATCGGCGTCGTCGCCGATCCCGTTAAATTCTCTCATCCATTGTTGGATGCCGGAGGGATTATACTTGACGAGCGCGATGTTATAGGCGCTCGACCCCCGGAACACATTCCCGGAAACGTACACATTGCCATTCCGGTCGACGGCAATGCCTCTTGCTTCAACGCTGTCGGTCCGTGCCAGCCAATCCGGATGGACCTGTGCCGCGGATGAATCGTGGATGGCGAGAATTATAATCACGAGGAAAATAATTTTGAACATGTTCATACAACCTCTCGGAAAGTGAGAATAAAATGTTAGTACACTAAGATAAATCCGTGGGTGTCAATGTCACAGTATAATAAAAATCCCGCCCTTTATTCTTCCCGTTCAGATCCCGCCGTGTCACTTCCCCTTCCACTCCGGCACGCGCCCCGGCGTCCAGGGCGCCCCTGCATTTTCCATCGCGGCTTCGATCCGTTTCAGATCATCGCCGATGACGGCTTTCAGGTTTGCCAGCTGCGGCGTGAACTCTTCTCCCGCGATTTCGTATGCGCGGAGCTGCGTTTGCGTCGGCGCCGACGTGGAGTGCCACAGGTCGTCGACAATGCCGTTGACCCGCTCGGCAATGGAGGGCGGTGTCCCTTCGTTGCGGTTCCGGAGCGTCCTGTCGCCGTGCATCGCGCGAACGATGTCGTTCAACTTCGCCTCGATGTTGAGTACATCCGCCCACAGCTGTGCGGGGGCGGTGGGGGTATCGTGAAGAGCCTTCCTGATCAGCGCGATGCGGTTTTTCAGTTCATCCGCCACCCTCGACGCGCCCAGCACTGCGCGCTGCAGGTCTGCGACCCGCCGCTGGAATTCCACCAGCGCGTTCCGGTCGGCGGCAGGGAGCGTTGCAGCGCCGAGTGCCGTCGCTGAAAATGTTTGCGGGCCGGCCAATTCAGTCACGACGCCGCCCACCCGCTTCGCCAGAGTGATTTTGTATCTCCCCGGAAGGGCGAGGGGTCCCTGTTCTCCCTCAGCTGATGGATCGGCTTCATCGGGTCCGGCGGGGCCGGCCATCGATGCGGGCGTCAACGCAGCGTAACGCAGGTTCCACGACACGCGGGTGAAGCCCTTCGCGACCGGTCCGGTCAGCCGTCGCACAATGTTGCCCGCGTCATCCCACACCGTGAGGATGATCGCCGGAGCTTCCTCCTCATCTTCGACGCGGAGTTCGTCGAATGACGGGTACCTGGGCGTCTCGCCTTTTTTCAGCGCTTCCTTCTCGGCATCCTGCCGGATTTCCTTCCTGGTTTTGATGGTTTCCCTCAGGTAGTAGGTGAACGTTGCGCCGAAAGGCGGATTATCGGCGGTATAGAACGCTTCCCCCTGGGATGACTTTCCCCTGCCTCCATACGGACGGGACGGGATGAACATGAGCGCGTCCTTTACGGGAAAGAGCTGGCTCTCCTGCGCCAGCGCCTCGCTGGACGCGTTACGCAACGGCGTGTAATCATCGAGGATGTAGAACCCGCGGCCGAATGTCCCCAGCACCAGATCGTTCTCCCTTTTCTGGATGGCGATGTCGCGGACGGCGATGGTCGGGAGGCCGCCCTTGAGCGGCAGCCAGCGATGTCCTCCGTTGGTGGAGGCATGAACGCCGAATTCCGTCCCCACGAAAAGAAGGTCGGCCTTCAGGTGGTCTTCGGCGATGGCGTAGACCGGGCCGTTCGGGGGCAGGACGCCCTTCAGAGAAGTCCAGCTTTTTCCCGCGTCGGTGCTTTTCAGGATGTACGGTTTGAAATCCCCGTTCTTATGATTGTCAAACGCCGCGAAAACAGTGTTCACCGAGTGCTGCGACGCGACGATGCGGCTCACATACGTCGTTTCGGGAACATCGGGGAACCGTTCGATCCTGCGCCAGCGGCCGCCGCCATCTTCGCTCACCTGGACCAGGCCGTCGTCCGTGCCGACGTAGATCAATCCCTCCTTGAGCGGCGATTCCGACAGCGCCGTGATATTGCCATAAACGGAAGTGGACGAGTTTTTCGCAACGGCGTCCACGCCCCAGATTTTGTCCATGACGGGGAGCTTGTTCCGGTCGAGCGCGCGGGTGAGATCGCCGCTGACGGCCTTCCAGGAATTTCCCCTGTCGTCGCTGCGGAACAGAATGTTGGCCGCAAAATAGAGCCGCGTGCTGGAATGAGGGCTGATCAGGAGCGGAGAGTCCCAGTTCCAGCGATACGCCGCTTCCCCCTTCCCTTCCTGCGGCTTGATGCCGGCGTTCTCGCCGCTGCGCCTGTCAAAGCGGACCAGGCCGCCGTACTGCGACTCGGAGTACACAATATTGGGGTCCTCAGGATCGATCTGACTGTAGAAGCCGTCACCCCCCGTGGTCACGAACCAGTCGGGGTTGGTGATGCCGCTCGCGCTGATCGTCCTTGACGGACCGCCGAGCGTGTTGTTGTCCTGCGTCCCCCCGTACACGTTATAGAACGGCGACGCGTTGTCCACGGCGACGCGGTAGAACTGCGTGATCGGAAGGTTGCTCTTGAACACCCACGTCGTCCCGCGGTCGAAACTCTCATACACTCCGCCGTCGCTGCCGACCAGGTAATAATTCGTGTTGTCCGGATCGATCCAGATCGCATGGTTGTCGACGTGCTTGGATTTCTCGCCCAGGTTCCTGAACGTCTTGCCGCCGTCGACCGTCACCTTCAGGAACGTGTCCATCGAGTAGACGCGATCGACCTCCTTCGGATCCGGGATGATCTCATTATAGTATTGAGGGCTGCCGCTGGCATAATCGCTGCGCTTTTCCCACGTGGCGCCGCGGTCGGCGGAGCGGTAGAACCCGCCTTTCCTGTTCGGCAGCTCGATGACGGCATACAGCACGTCGGGATTCACCGGCGAGATCGCCAGGCCGATCCGGCCGACGTTGTCCTTGGGGAGCCCGCTGGTCAGTTTCTTCCAGGTCGCCCCGCCGTCAGTGGACTTGTGGATCGCCGACTCGGGACCGCCGTCGATGAGGGTCCAGACACGCCGGCCGCGCTGATACGAAGCAGCGTATACAACGTCGGGGTTGCGGGGGTCCATCGCCAGTTCCGACACGCCGGTATATTTGCTGATCGTGAGGATGGCGTTCCAGGTTTTCCCGCCGTCGGTGGTCTTGTAGAGTCCCCGGTCTCCCCCCGGCGCCCAGAGGGGACCCTGTGCGGCCGCGTAGACGACGTTCGAATTGCGCGGGTCGATGACGATTTTCCCGATATGTTCGGACGCTTTGAGTCCCATGTTCTGCCAGCTCTTTCCGCCGTCCTCCGAACGGTAGACGCCGTCGCCGTACGACACGCTGCGCTGGCTGTTGTTCTCGCCGCTGCCGACCCAGATAACCGACGGGTTCCGGGGGTCCATCGCGATGCAGCCGATGGAGTACGACGCCTGGTCGTCGAAGACGGGAGTCCACGTGGTGCCGGCGTTCGTGGTCTTCCACACGCCCCCGGAAGCGGCGGCAGCATAATATTGCGAGCGGTCGTCCGGGTTCACCGCGAAGTCGATCACGCGGCCCGAGGTCACCGCCGGGCCGATGGAGCGGAACTTTAACCCATTGAAGACCGAGGCGCCGGTGTCCGACGATGCCGTGCCGTCGCCTTTCTTCTTTTGAGCGACCCCGTACGGAGCATGGAGTACGAGGATAACAGCAAGGACTGCGAGTAGGGACTTCATACAGATCTCCTCTTGGTGATTATGGGGTATAATGCCGGATCATATCGTTGAGATGCGCGACGCCCGCGTTGAATGCGTGGTTGTTGGGGGTGTTATGGGACGATCATGTACGCTTGCGGAGACGTGTTGGGTACACGTCTGATCACCTTTCTTGCTTCAAGGTCTAATTGCACCCATTCCAGATGCCAGGGAAGGGATCCCTGGAATGTTTGCCCTCTGGTTTTGAAGTCTTTTGCAATTGCCCTCGATATTTCACTGAACGCGGCTTCCCCTTTTGTACGAAGGTATTTTAAAACTGCCGGTTTCAGGAGATCATATTTCTCCTTGCTCATGCTGATAGGTTTCTTGCCCTGAGGATGTTTGAGTTGCACTTTATCATTCATGTTCTGGTTCCCTATGTTTTGTTGAAAGAAAGAGGGTCATTTGTTCCACTCGTCACCAGAAAGAAAACCGATGATCATCTCCGGGACCGGAATGACGATCGATAGGACAATCATCGGGTGACCGGAGTGGATTGATGAGAAAACCGATCAATGTTTGCCGTGTCATGCGTTCGTTGTGTTGCATGGAATGTCCCGGGCGATGGATCTACGAACCGGAAGTCAGGGCTTTAATAAATTTATACATAAAGTCGACACCTTTGTAGAATTCCTTCACACCAAGGCGTTCATCTTTCCCGTGGGCGCGAACATCATCCATGTCCGTAAACATTCCTGAGATACCATAAACGGGGATACCCGCTGCTCGAAGCAGCCTTCCATCGGAGGCGCCGGTGGACATGTTTGGCGTCACAGTAACGCCTGGCCACATCGAAGACGTGACCCGATCAAGAGCCTCCATAACATCTTTCCGGAGAGGCGAGACGGGGCCTATCGTTGAGGCATAGGTGCAGGTGATTGTGACCTGCGTATCCGCAACAACAGCCCTGAGTGTGGCCAAAACATTGTCGGGACTATCGTCGGGAAGCATCCGACAATTGACATTCGCGTGAGCGGTTTGCGGCAGCGCATTTTCAGCATGGCCGCCGCTCAGCATTGTCGCAACGCAAGTCGTGCGCATTTTCGAATTGTAATAGGGGGAGGCGTTCGCAAGTCGATTTGCTGCAGCGGTATCGACCGGTATCGTGGCCATTGCCGACATATCGGCTTTAGTCTGGCCCGTTTCCTGGAGAGCGCTTCGCTCAAAGAACATTCGTGCTGTTTCATTAAGCCTGATCGGAAAGTCAAATTCAGCGAGGCGAGTGAGCGCCCCTGCGAGCCGGTAAATTGCGTTTTCCTTAACCGGCAAAGAGCTATGGCCGCCCTTATTTCGCACTTCCAGCTTATAGTCAAAGTAGATTTTTTCGCTTGTTTGGATTGTCATCAAGATAGGCTTGCCGTTTTTAATGTCACCTCCTCCACCGTCGGGGTTAATGCAATACTCAGCATCGATCATGGTCCTGTGATTGGCGAGCAACCACTGAACGCCGTTCGCATCGCCGAGCTCTTCATCCTCTGTCAGTGCCACAATAATGTCGCGGTCAGGTACAAACCCTTCCTGTTTGAGTCGAATGAGGTTTGCTACAAGGTCTGCGTCTTCGCACTTCATGTCCGTCGTTCCGCGCCCATAGAAATAGCCACCACTTTCGAGGAACGTAAAGGGATCGAAAGACCAATCCTGCGGGAGGGCCTCAACAACGTCAAGGTGTCCGATGAAAAGGATGGGACGGAGGATACCCTTGCCCCTGTAGCGCACAATAAGATTCATGTGCTCCGGCTGTGGTCCGAGTATGTCGATATCGCTGTCAGGAAAGCCCGCAGTTCTCAGCCGTGCGGCCATGGCCTCGGCCGCCTTTGTACTGCCGACGTTCAATGTCGTGTTGATCTCAATCAGTTCCTGGAATATATCGCGGGCCAATTTCTGATGTGCAGTGAGTGTTTCGGATCTTTCGGGGGTTTGGGCAAGAATATCACCCGATGGAATGGTTATCGCCATGATAAGCAGGCATTCAATAGATAGGATCACTTTGCTCACGTTAGTCCTCCGTGGTAATTGATTGGCAGGCAACACAATGACGCACAGCGTCTGGCGCCGATACGACGTTGCTGAGCGGGCGAGCAATTAATTCCATCGACCGCGAGCGGAACAATGTATCGATGTTTCCTTCCAGGTGAGAGATATCCCGCGGGATGCAGTCAGGATTATCGAGGGGAATCATTTGACCCTGGCGACCGGTCGGGACGAATGAGGACGGTATGTGGACCAGGAGGTATTGACCACACGGCCACCCCGTATTCCTCAGGGTCAGTAACACGATGAGAGAATCCAATCGTACGGGCGATTCAAATTGATCCTGGGCCCGACGGCCGATTGCCTTGATCACCGACGGGAAATATGGCGTGACGATAGCCTTGATGTTTGTGCGATGATCGCGCAGATTGTGGTTACCTGCGTCCATGATGATGGTGAGATTCTCGGGGATCGACCATTCGGATGAAGGGTGAGTGACGATATCCTTGTAGGTATTCTGTCCCAGATGGTGTGCCGAAGTCAATCCAGAACGTTAAGCTTGACGATTCTCTCGAAATAGGACCCAATCATTCCTTCTTTCCCTTTGCCCTTAACGGATTCGCCTCGCGTGAGCATCCCTTGGAGAACAATTTGCCCATCACGTGCGGAATCTAATGGACGAATCGTCATGGGTAATACGGAGAGGTCACAATCTTCAAATCCTTCAAGTTTGTCGCCGACAAGCCGGCACGATGCCTGAAGGTTCACTTCCCATCCCGGTGCGAACTTCGAGAGTGAACTCGATTCAATGGTCGTCGGATCGACATAGATCCAACCGTTTCGGTAGGGCGCGACTGCGCCGTTT